>JAEWBM010000003.1 GCA_023391155.1 Acidobacteriota bacterium | reverse complement strand
TGATCGCACCTACACCGAGCGGGATGTATTCGAGGCTGTTGTCCTCGCCGGGGATCTTGGTCACGTGCTGTTCCTGCGCCCAACGCAGCATCTCGCGGCCATAGAACTCAGCAAAATCGATCGCCTCGGCGGTGTCGCCGTCTGCCTCTGCCCAGGTCTTGGCAACCTCGAGCACCATCCAGGCGGAAAGCTCGTGCTTTCGCTGCCTCATAATGTCGGCGATCTTAAAAAGGTATTCCGCACGCTCAGCCGCGGGAACAAATTGCCATGTCTTAAATGCCTCGGTGGCGGCGTCGATCGCCCGGTCGACCAGTGAGGTGTCGGTATCGCCCTCCGGAAATATCCCAACCACTTCGCTTTTCTTCGCCGGGTTTCGGCTCTCGAATTTGGCGTCGAGCGTTACCTTTTCGCCGTTGATGATGGAGTGATATTCCTTGCCAAGTTCGCCGCGGACCTTTTCGATCGCGGCACGCATCGCCTCGGCATTTTCCGGCTTTGAAAAATCGGTAAACGGTTCGTTCTTAAATTCGTCTAAAACTCGCTGAGTCTGCATATATCACCTCGTAAGCGGTTGCCGGCGGCGGCCCGCATATTATTCCCATTTGCCTGTGTTCTTTAATCTTTTAATTTTACGCTTTGAAAGTTCCCGTTTCAAGGGGCTCATCCGGTCAAGGAAGACGATGCCGTCGCAGTGGTCGGTCTCGTGCAGCACACAGCGGGCGGCGAGGCCCGTGACATCGAGTTCGATCTCCTGCCCCAGCGGGTCATTGCCGCGCACGACGACGCGCATCTCGCGCCTTATGTTCTGGTAAAGGCCGGGAAAAGAAAGGCAACCTTCGTCGCCGATCTGTTCGCCTTCGACGCTGGTTATCTCGGGATTTATTATTGCCTGCTTAACGGGTTCGCGGTCGTCGCCGGGAGGGATATCCATGACGAACAGCCGGCTCGAAATGCCGACCTGAGGCGCGGCAAGGCCGACGCCGCCGGCGTCGTCCATCGTGACGAACATCCGCGCGACAAGCTCGGCGAGCTCGGGGCCGAATTCGTGCGGCTCGATCAGTTTGCCGGCCGTGAGCAGCACCGGATCGGGATAATGTACGATCTTTAGGATCGAAGACATATCCCCAAGTTTAGCGTGTTAGATAAGCGGGGCGCTAGCGCTGAAGATAAAGCTGGGTCACATAGACGCGGCCGTCGGGTGCGGTCGCGATGCCTACGCCCGCCGCGCTATAGCCGCGGTCCAGGATATTTGCCCGGTGCGAATCCGAATCCATCCACATCCGCACGGCGAGGCGTGAAAAATCTGACACGTCTTTCGAGTGGAACAGATTTTCGCCGATCTTTGTCCATCGTTGGAGCCCGGCTGCGAAAGCACGGTCCTGGACCCGCTGGCCGTTGGGATCGACGTGGTCAAAAAAAGCGCCGCGTGCCATTTGCTCGGAATATTGACGGGCCAGCTCGGCGAGCTTATCGTCCCAGCTCAGGAAGGTCAATCCCTGTCGCGAGCGTTCGCGGTTGACGAGGTCGTAGATCTGAAGTGCTGAAATATCGCGGTTGTAACCGGATTCGGTAGCGGGGCCGAACGACACCAGATAGTTGCGGTTCTGCGCGGAAGCCGACACGGCTGCCACGGCAAGCAACGCGCATACAAGGAGGGCGGAAGCGTATCTCATTAAATTTTCGTTCTCCGGGTGATGGAATGAGTTCGGGGGAAAGCCGGGCTCGAATCTTTTACAGTTTAACCGCTTTTAATATCGGTAATCAAGACTTTTTTCGCCGGGCGATGGATTTTTCTGCACAAACACCAGATCTATCCACTCCCCGCCACCTATTTTTATCGATGCCGGCCGTACGCATCAGGTTGTTCGCCGGCCTGATCCGCTCTGTTCTCAATCAAAGGGCTCTGCCACTATGTTGAGCGGAAGGCCTCCGGTCTTCCGGTTCGGTCTTCTTAAATAGATAGCCCCGGGCTTCAGCCCGGGGTTCAGATCCCGAGAACACTCAAGGAGGGGCTTTCGCCCCGACAAAGTTGCTCCCTTGCAGGGAGCGGTAGATGCGGACCGGCATTCCCGGGGTTCCCGCTCCGCCCCCACCCACGGGCCATTAAATTAATCGCCTTCAGCGATGAGATCGTCAATTCCCACTCTCATCTCTCATCTCTCATCTCTGATCTCTCATCTCTCATTTCTCATCTCTCATTTCGCTCCAAGGTGAGCTCCGCTCCGCCAAGAAAAACTCTTGACACCGATTCCCGGCCTGTTATACGTTGAACGAACAATTGTTTCGAAGTTTACCGCTGTAGTTCTTTCGCGACACGCAACCGAACACAGCCCACAATAAGGAGCCAATTATTCGCCGCCGATTACAACCGAACCGCCCGCTCGCAACGATCGACCGGAGCCGGAGGGACTGTAATGGGGACGGGTGTTACAGGCGACGACAATGACATGATCGAACTGGACCCGGATGGCAAAAGCATTGGATTCAGCGATCCGGGCCTGGGATGGACAACCGATCCACAGGACCTCTTCAATTCGGAAACTTCTTTCGGCTCGCTGCAGAACGGGATATTCACGAGCTATTCGATCGACGGACTAAATATTCCCTACGACACGTTCATGATGGAGGCCGGCAGGCTCGGCCGCTCTTTGGATGTTGGATGCACCCGCGGGCGAGTCTGGGTCAATCCTTATTCTGTGTATCAAGAGTACCGCATGATCAATGACTGCATCGATAATATGACCCTCGCTCGCCACGGTATCTTTGCATATGAGGTGCCGGGCCAAGAGAGGATACCTGCTAGATGGGATTATGCGTTCGCGTCCCCTTTGTCTCCACCGAGTGACGATGTTCAAGCTAATATCGCTAGTATATTCGACCTTGCGCGAAAGGCACTTAACACGTCAAATCAGGATCCAACCGGTATCGATTGCGCAGAACTATTTGGGGGCAAAGGGCTTGAGTTCTTAGAAGCCTATGCCAAGAGTATTGGACGGGGCCGGGCTCTGCGGTTCTCGGATAAAAACGCTGATGGTGGTAAATTCACCACTGACGATTACGCTAGTACTTCCCGGAGTAAGACGGTCACGGTTGACAAGTCTAAATACTCGATTATTACGTTTAATAAGCACACCCCATTATTTGATTCAAACTCATTCCAATTCTCTGGCGCGTCTGAAAATGATTTCGGCCATCTTACGTTCGCTGAGTTTTGGGCGGCAGCACTATTGCACGAAATCGGTCATGCGATCAGAAACCGGTACGGAAGTGGTGAAGAGGGGGGTATGATCGATCCCGATGGTTCCGATTCAGCTCGATCTCGGGCAAATCAGAAGTTCGTAGTCGACACCTGTTTTCCAAAACCATGAGTGTGTTCTCCTTAAAGAGGATAATTTGTATGTATAAACGTTCTTTTTGGCTTCTCTTTATTGCCTTTTTTTTCTTTAGCTCTAATGGAACTGCCGTGGCTCAAAAACGGACCACGTTCGAATTTGAGAATTGGAAATTTGAGACCCACGTTTACACGCTTGAAAAGTTCCTGCCATGGAACACGTCGCTCATCGTCGAAGAGAGTGCCGCTATCGACATACCTACGATATTCTCTCTTGACACCCCCGCATCTGCAAGATTTCGGGTCAACTCCGTTTTCGAGCAGGAAAAATCGGAGTGGAAAACAAAGTTTCCTGATTCGAAAGTGATCGAAATTCACCATTATCCGACTCTCTCAAACATGGGAATGAACCACGGGCGAAGTGCATTTGTCTGGGTTATCTCAGGAGATAAGATCCTTAATATCGAATTAGTAAGGAATGGTGCATGCACTGCAGCAAACATGCTGCTAAACAAGAATCAGGAAAGGTACATATTAATACCGAGAGGCCTTTACGATGAGATAAAGGAGCGATTACTAAAAGCGGAGGAGTTTGCCAAGAGCGAGGGTCGTGGGATCTGGGTAAAGCAAAGTTGACGAGCGCGGGGAAAATGCCCCAATACATTTCTACGCTCGACAACGCGGGGACAACCGTTACAGCACGTAGTGAACAGCTTTAACCAACGCGATCAGGTCCTCCGCAGCCGGCAATACGCGGGCGATGCGTCGAGCGCCACGTTTCAGGACACCCTCGCCATATTCGACGGCCACGGACGTCTGGCCACATCTCATCGGCCCGAACAACAGACCTCACAAGGCGCTCCTGCGTACACAACGTACACATACAACGCTGATGACAGTGTCCACACGAGGACAGATGCGAGAGGGGCGACCGCGACTATGACCTATAGCAGCCGCGGTTTAGTCGAGCAGGTTGACTACGAATTGCCGGGAGCGTCACAACCGTCCCGCACAAACTATGCATTGACATATAACGGCGGGATCGCAAATGTTTCGTCGGAGTACAGCAGTTCCTTTTCGCGCTGGCGAGCTATAGACGGTGATCGTACGGGCGAAAACTGGGGCAGCTCCGGCGGGTGGAACGATGCAACTCTTGGTTCCTATCCGGACTGGCTTGAGATCGAGTTTAGCGGTAGCAAGACGATCGACGAGATAAATGTTGTTACGCTGCAGGATAATTACACAAGCGGAGCCGAACCCACCGAGACCACTACCTTTAGCAACGAAGGGATTACGAACTTTTCGGTCGAGTACTGGAACGGATCGGGCTGGTCCACCGTCCCCAACGGAAGCGTCTCGGGCAACAATAAGGTTTGGCGGAAGTTCGAGTTCTCGCCGATCACAACAGAAAAGATAAGGGTCGTCGTTACCGGGTCATTGGCGGGATACAGCCGGATAGTGGAAGTCGAGGCTTGGGGGCCGCAAGTCGGCCCGCCGATCGATACCGGTGCAATTTTCACCTACGATGCGATGGGGAATCGCGTTTCGATGACGGATTCCTTCGGTTCGGTCGTTTACGAGTACGACGAGTTGTCTAGGATAACGGCCGAAACCCGCCAATTCACGGATACGCTTACGGACGCCCCGCTCCCGCAGAATAAATTCAAGCTTGAGTATGAATATCACCTCTCGGGCGCGCTGAAGTCGTTGACCGATCCGTACGGCGAGGTGTTCGATTACGAATACGATAAGGTCGGCCGTCTTGACACGGTTACGGGAAGCAATTTCGGCGGCGTAACCAGCTACGCGACGAATGCCGGTTACCGCGCATGGGGCGCACTTAAGGAACTATCTTACGGAAACGGCGTCGCGATGAACACGACCTTTAACGACCGCCTGCTTCCCGACCACTACGAACTGACTAACGGCGCCACGGCGATCATTAAGAAGAACTACGACTATCTCGAGGACGGAAGGTTGCGATATCTACAGGACGAGCTCAACGATAAGTTTGACCGCCTGAATATTTATGACAATGTCGGCCGCATTAAGGAGGCAAAGACGGGTGCCGAGGCAAGGGGCGGGACCGTGACAACCAACCAGGACACTGATCTACCCTACCGGCAAAGCTTTGGTTTTGATGCTTTCAGCAACATGACCACACGCAACAATCTGCATTGGGGGGTCGACACCTGGTATGGCCAGTCGAATAACCTCAGCTACGACTACGAAAACAACCGGATCACCAACACGGGCTGGCAATATGATGCGGACGGCCGCGTCACAGCGACGGCGGCTCCCGACGACCCCGCAACCTCCGTTTACGATGCTCGCGGACAGATGATCCGGCGGACGAGCGGTGGTGGCGGAAACGGTTCATCCAATGCTCAGCGATTTTTTGACGGTGACGGGCGCGAGATCAAGCGGACCCGGATGGCATTCGTCGAAGATCCTAATATGAATGACTGGCCATATGGCACCTGGACCGAGGCCGATCCCGTTTATTACATCCGCTCGACGGTTATGGGTGGGAGCGTGGTTAGCGAGACGGGGCCGACGGGCAAAAAGAAGAAGACCCACGTGATGGCCCCGGGGGCGAAGATCGCGACGCAATCTCAGTACACGGTAAACGGAAATGTCACAAAGTCGGTCGCGTTTGAGCATTTTGATGCCTCGGGGATGAGTTTTAGATCCACGACGAGCAGCGGCGTTGCTGTCTCGGGCGACGGGCAATATGAAGGTGCGCCTGCCGAAATGGACCCGATGGGCGGGAACGCCGGATTGTCTACCCCCTACATTCAACTTGACCCGGCTCCCCCGCCCGACCAGGAATATCCCTATTTTCAGGTGCACGGCGACGACATGATGATCGTCAACGGCCAGCGCGTCCCGTGCACGTTTTACGGGTTCACAATCGGGTGCTCAGAAGCAAGAAATATGCTTGAGAACGGCTCGGGCCTCCCCGCAAGACTTGATCGCCTGCAAGGCTTGCCCGGGTTTAGTTTCACGTCGCACGGGCTCGGATTGTTCAGTCTGACGCTTCCTGATTTCTTCACAAACAATACTGGACATATCTGGCCCCAACCACATGGGACACGTGCCGAAGGATGGAGAATCTTCGAAGGCGGAACGAGTTTGGTTTCGTGGGGCTCACACCCGAATGCGCAGCGGCAAACACGTGAGGGTCCTAGGCTTGGCCCAGGGGTTCCAATAAACTTGAAAGACTTAGTTCTTGAACTCGCAAATTACGAGAAATGCGGCGAAGTGTTTGAACAACTTGTGATGACTGCGAACAAAAAATACAAAAACTGGAAAGCAAGGGCCGAAAAAAATGGCCAGTCGTTGATCGGGGCTATGTTCGATTCCCTTAAGAGCATAAATATAAGTCCGAGACTAAGCGCCGAAGGGACAAATGCGGGCGGACACGTACAAATGGGCGACTATAATACCGATCCGCGGGGATTGATATTTGCGTATCAAAGGTTCGCGTTAATAACCATTCAAGAAACCATACATCAGGTCTTTACAGACAGGCAATTACGAAGAGCAAGCCAACGTCTTTACGAAAGTGGGAACTTAGACCCATCAATAAAAAGTGTAGTCGATGTCTTGATACAAAACAGCCGAAACGGAAAATTGTACGAGCATCATATTCTGTCGGCGGCTTGTTCAATAAGTGACGTAGAGATGAAAGAGCTGTGGAATAACTCTATTTCACTGCCTTTTTCCCAATCTAATAGTGAGCCGTATTAGTAATTTCGAAGTTCGACCGCGGAGGTGGAAAATGTCATACAAAGTACTGCTGGGCATCTCCCTCATTTCCCTGCTGAGCCTGAGCTTAAGTGCGTCAGGTCAAAAAAGCGTCATTCGTAAAGAATACTTAAAGATCACACCGTACCTATCAACCTTGGAAGATGTAACTAAAATTTACGGTGAAGGTCATCACGTTATTAAAAGACGAGAGGATTATCTATCCATAGATTACACTATCAACAAACATATCGAGGTTTCAATCGATTATTTCAGAGATTGCAATCAAACGGACAAACCCGAAAACGAACGCACCTGGATTGTCGAGGAGGTTTTCTTTTCGTTCGACGAAGATCTCAAATTGAAACCCCAAGATATCTTTCTTAACAAGAAGGATTTTACCGCCTGTCCGTATGGAGATGTTGTGGGCCAAATAGTATATTTTCGCGAAGAGAAGGACATCGAGTTTACATATTTGAGCTTGATTAAGGCGGTAAGCGATCTCAGTGTCTTGCCAACCGAAGAAAATAAGCAAAGGTATAAATGCAAAAAGGATAAGGTCATATTTTCACTAGATCCCGACGGCTTTAGATGTAATGGTCCTGATTAGCTCGACGGTGAGCTGGGCGGCGACGGTGACGGAGTACGATATTCTGGGACGGGTCAAGAGGCAAAGTGTTCCGACGGAGGTTAACTCGATTTGGGAACCGGCCGGGGATGACCAATCTCGCGGATTTTTGTGGACGGTGCAGAGATATGACTGGATGGGGCGGGTTGTCAGGAAGATCAATACGGACGGCGAGGATTCGGGGACGCTGAATGATTCGGACGTGCTGATCTCTTACGCGGGCTGCGGATGTGCGGGCGGGCTTGAGACAACTATTCTCGGCGAGCTGGTGCCGAAGGATGACGGGATGGGAAATGCCCGGCGAAAGCAGAAAGTTTATGCGGACATCCTCGGCCGTACCTATAAGACCGAGACCTACCAATGGGAAGACGGGGCGGTTTATTCGACGGTGGTGAACAGCTTTAACCAACGCGATCAGGTCCTCCGCAGCCGGCAATTCGCGGGCGATACGTCGAGCAACACTTATCAGGACACCCTCGCCCTATTCGACGGCCACGGACGCCTTTCCGCTTCGCACCGCCCCGAACAGCGTGACGGCAGCAACAACCCCGCCTACACCACATACACCTACAACGCCGACGACAGCATCGCCACCGCAACGGACGCCCGCGGCGCCGTGACGCATTATACTTATGAGAACGCGGGCGGGACCCCGAAGCGTCCGCTCTTGACCGGCATAAGCTGGAGCGTGCCGCAAGGCTCGGGCATCGCCGTGCCGACCGCCGTAAGCTATTCGTTCGACAACGCCGGCAACCGCATCGGCATGACCGACGCCCTCGGCACCGTCGCCTACACTTACGACGAACTTTCGAGAATGACGTCGGAGGCACGAAACTTTTCAGACACGCTCGCGGACGAGCCTGCATCCGGCGTTTACGAAGTTCAATATACTTACGGCCTCGCGGGTGGGCTGCTTAGTTACACCGACCCCTTCGGCGAAGAGATCGGATATTCCAACGACAAACTCGGCCGTCTCTCAAGCGTAACCGGCAGCAGCTTCGGCGGTGTGACGAGTTATGCATCGAATCCCGGATATCGTGCGTGGGGAGCGCTCAAGTCGCTTAGCTACTCTAACGGCTACGAAATGCAGATCAGTTTTGATGACCGGCTGCGAGCGTCTGAGTATGATTATCGGAAGCCCGCGGATCCCTATGCTTGGAAACGGCATAAAGACTTCGAGTATTATAGTGACGGCCGCCTGAAGTTGGCCGATGAAACTGGTCATCTGGCAAACAACCGGTTTGACCGTTCGTTTACTTACGATCATCAAGGACGGGTGAAGGAAGCGAAGTCCGGAGTCGAGGCACACGGCGGGACGGAAACACAATTGATGAATCTTCCTTATCGCCAGACATATACCTTCACTCCATTCGGCCAGGTCGAGAGTCGCGATTCAACGCTTTGGAACTATGGTGTTTGGGATTTCAACTATACGTACCAGAACAACCGCCGAGCAGGAGGACAGCATGATGCGGATGGGCGCGAAACATACGGAAATAGTACTCATTACGAATTCGACGCCTCCGGCGGCCTAGTCGGTACGAGCCGAAGCCAAAGCTTTGACGCAGACATGGTCCGCGACGGGAACGGACGCGAGGGCAAGCGGAGCCAGAAGCTTTGGGACGTGGAAGAAGAGGAATGGGGCGAGGTTAAGTCGACGTATCAGATCTTTTCGAGCGTTTTGGGGCGGACGGTGAGCGAGGCGGACACGACCGGAAAGAAATGGCGGACGTTCGTGATCGCGGCGGGAGCGGAGATCGCCCGCCAGGCCGTCCTCGAAAACGATGACGAGGCCGTCACGCTAGTTCACACCGATCCGTCGGGCGTGAGCACTTTTTCGATGTCGATCGGAACCGGCTTTGCCCACGATACGCAGGCGATGAAGACCGAAGAGCTCGACGGGCTGGGCAACAACGTCGGAACCCACGGTTCAATGAGCCGCCCGCCATACTCCGGTGGCGTCATGGCTTCGGCAAACGACTCGGTAACCATCGACGATGTAACCATGGGGGATTGCGAACTGGACGGGATGATCACCCCCTGTTCAATGGTTAATCGGATGGCCGGGTCAGGCGCTCTGCAGTTAGAGGTTCGTTATCACGGCCCGAATGGATTTTCTTACTGGTACCACGATTTCGATAATTCGCTACCGGGTCGGCAGTCAATGTCTGTCTTTATTCCGGACTATTACGAGGGGTATGGTTCCGAGCCCGAGTTCCTACCCGACGGAGCTCCTCTTCCACCACTTCCGCCTCCATTCGTTCCAAGTGGTACTTGGTATACGTTAAACGTAAGCTGGGACACACGATTGCAGAATCCGCAGGACTTCAAACCACCAAGTCCGGCCGAATTCCGTAAAGAGATTCAAAAAAAGTACAAGGAAAAGGTTCAGGAATGTTTGCAGACCCTTCTTAGTGAGTGGGCGAACAATAGGAAGGATTGGAAAAGCGAGAGCGATAAGCAAGCGTTTCTCTCGAATCTTGAGAAGATGAATCTCAATCTCGAAAATATTTATATTGATGCTCGAATGACCGGCCGCCAGTTAAAAGCGAAATATCCGCACTTGAAACAGATTCCCTACGGGATACCGAATCCGCATACTAAGCCGTACCCGACTGTGGAGATTGCGAGAGAGGGGTGGTACAACCCACGCGACTGGATAATTGGTGACCGCTTGCCGGGTCGGAGTTTGGTTGAGAATGCATTTATACATGAGGTAGGGAATATTCTGTCGTTTATGTTCACCGGCTCTTATGGTGCGTTTGGTGATCCAAGCGCGGATGATAAGGACTCTGGCAATGCGTTACAAAATTGTGTCTGGCCGGAGGAATAGACCCAGCGAATTTAGATCTCGATTTATAGGAATAAAGATGAAATTACATGTGAGAATTATACTAATCGCCATAATCGTCGCATTCCACTTTCACGGTTCTTATATTGTTGCCCAGAGTGGTTCGGGAATTCGGTTGCCCTTATCAACTAAACCTGCCCGTGACGAGATAACTGGGGCTTGGAAGTTTATTTCGATGGAGATAAATCTATCGAAACCCAAAGCCGAGCGAACCGAATACCTAGCTCCTGAATGGTTCGGACAATGGCTGTTCGTGGATGGATACTTTTCGCAATTCTTGGAAAAAACGGGGCGTTGCGGATCAGCGTGCGAAGAGCCGGAGTTCGAGTTCGAAGCGTTTGCCGGTGGATATTCTTTCACCGATAACAAGTTAATTCTCCGGACGAGCAATTCGGCAAACGTGTTTGGTATTCACCGACCAAGCAGATTTCGCGTCCGAATCACGGGTGAGCAAATGCGACTCGAAGGTGAGTTGACGCCGATCGTCGAGGATATGAGTGAAGGTACCGTCATTATCTTGCTAAAACGGATGACGAGGGGTGGCGATTGAGCATCGGGAGGAGTATTTGGTGCGGGGCCGGTGTCGAATGCGTATGGAGAGAACCGACCACACCTTGGGCCTCGTAGGTGCGACCGCGACTTGGTCCGCATCCCGAACCGAGTACGATATCCTCGGCAGAGTTAAAAGACAGAGCGTTCCGACGGAGGTCGATAGCAGTTGGAACCCCACGGCCGACGATTATCGTGGAATGGACGGCAGCGATTACATCTGGCTGTGGACGGTGCAGAAATATGACTGGATGGGGCGGGTCGTTCGGAAGATAAATACGGATGGGGTTGATTCGGGGACGCTGGAAAACGATTCGGACGTGCTGATCTCTTACGCGGGCTGCGGATGCGCGGGCGGGCTTGAGACGACTATCCTGAGCGAGCGTGTGCCGAAGGATGACGGGATGGGAAATGCCCGGCGAAAGCAGAAAGTTTATGCCGACATCCTGGGCCGCACCTTTAAGACCGAGACCTACGAATGGGAAACCTCGACGGTTTATTCGACGGTGGTGAACAGCTTTGACCAACGCGATCAGGTCCTCCGCAGCCGGCAATTCGCGGGCGATGCGTTGAGCAGCACTTATCAAGACACGCTTGCTATTTTCGACGGCCACGGACGCCTTTCCGCCTCGCACCGGTTCGAATCAATTTAATGTCATTTCCAATTAACAATGAGGCAATTAACAATTGCCAATTCTCTGGAGCGGCTGTAACGAGGAAGAGGGTTCGTGCTTCGTACTCAGGCGGGCAGGTTGCCCGCGTTCCCGAATTTCGTGCTTCGCACTGAGGCGGGCAGGTTGCCCGCGTTCCCAGGGGCAAAGCAGGGATGCTTTCCCTCCAGTCGTTGGTCGGCGCGTTTTTTGAGGGCACGCTTCCTAACGGTCGCGTTTCTGCCTCGTCGGTCTTCTATTTTTAGGCATACAGGAATAAAATGTTCCTATGCTTCTGACGCCGACGGTCATTGCTATTCCGATATTTGCCCTGTTGATCGGGTTGGAGGCGTACTATTCGCAACGGCGTCGGGTTGATGCCTACGAGGCGAAGGATGCGTGGACGAACATACTGATCGGGTTTGTCAGCGTTGCGACCGGGGCGATCTTTGGTTTATTTATCGGCGGTATCTATCTGTTTGCATACGAGCTGGCGCCGTACAAATTCCCTGCCGATGCCTGGTGGACGTGGGCGCTGCTTTTCTTCATAGACGACTTTGCCTATTACTGGTTTCACCGGATCAGCCACGAATCGCGGCTGTTCTGGAACTTTCACGTCGTACACCACTCAAGCGAACAATATAACCTGAGCGTCGCGGTGCGGCAGAGCTGGTTCAGCGGCATTCTGCACTGGGTGTTTTATGCGCCGATAATGCTGCTGGGTTTTGCCCCGTGGATGTTTGCCGTAATGCACGGATTCAATCTTATCTATCAATTCTGGATCCATACGAAACTGGTCGGCCGAATGGGCCCGCTGGAGTGGGTGCTGAACACGCCGTCGCACCACCGCGTTCACCACGGCGTCAACAACCCTTATCTGGATAGAAATTACGCGGGCGTGCTGATTATCTGGGACCGCTTGTTCGGTTCTTTTGTCGATGAAAGCGAGGAGCCGCGGTACGGCATAATCAAACCGATCAAGAGCTATAACCCGCTTTGGATAAACACCCACGCCTGGTATGAGATGTTCGCCGCGCTTCGCGAACGCGAGACCTTTGGCGAAAAGCTGCGGTGCGTTTTCGGTTCGCCCAATATCGATAAAGCTAAGACTAAAAATATGAAATACATTTCCCCCGTTGCTCTCGTGCTTGCGCTTTGTATATCCGCCGCGGCCCAGGTCGTCACGATTGAGTCGAAGGAAGAGGTTTACACGCGGCCAAAGCCGATCCAGGATTTTAAGAAACAATTCACCGTAACGCGGCCGATCGCGAAGACCAGCGACCGTGCCCGCGCGAAAAAGATCACCGAAGCGATCAGCCCCGAGGCGATGCTCGACTTCGATGTCGAACGCGAGATGGACGAGGTCCAGTGGGTCGAGGAGACGGGCTATGACGTTCTCTACAACGACCGCGGAGTTTTGGCGATAAGGCTCTGGATGTACGGTTCGGCGGCGTATCCCGACGATGTTTCGCGGACGACGGTGATCGATCTTTCTACCGGCGACCCGGCCTTTCCTGAAAAGGTTTTTACGGATCTAGAGGGGCTGGCGAAGATGATCAACGCCGCACAGAAGCGGGAGATCGCGGCGGCGATAGAAGAAATGAAGGCAGATCCGGACAATTCGGACCTCGACCCCGACGAGCTTTTCGGGCGATATGATTTTTCTGCGGACAATATAACCGAGTACTCGGTCGACGACGACGGTGTCACGTTTTATTACGATTATTATTTTCCCCACGTCGCCAAGGCCCTTGAGCCCGAGGGGAAATACACTTTCACATGGGAAGAGATGAAGCCCTTCATCCGCCGCGATGGTTTGCTCGCAAGGTTCATCAGCTAATATACTTAGCCTTTTATGAGCGAAAGAAAGATAAGGGTCCTTGTGGCAAAGCCCGGGCTTGACGGACACGACCGCGGTGCAAAGGTTATCGCCCGCGCCCTGCGCGACGCCGGCATGGAGGTGATATACACCGGCCTCAGGCAGACGCCGGAGATGATAGCCGCCGCGGCACTGCAGGAAGACGTTGACGCCGTGGGAATCTCCATCCTGAGCGGGGCCCACAAAACGCTCTGCCCTCGCATAGTCGATCTGCTCCGCGAGAACGGTATGGACGATACGCTGGTGCTGGTCGGGGGCATCGTGCCGAATGAGGACATCGCGGCACTCAAGGAACGCGGCGTTTCTGAAGTTTTCCTGCCCGGTACCTCGACCGAGGACATCGTTAAATATATAAACGCGAACGTGCGGAACTGAACCCGCCTCTGGCATAGGACGTGCATTTATAACTCTCTAAGCTTGGATATCATTACTATCTAAAAAGGAGAATTGTTATGAAAAGGGTGCTCAATCTATTTGCAGTCGCTGGATTCGTGTTTTTCGCCGCTGTCGCGGCTGACGCGCAGGTGGTCGATGCCGTAAAGGACGCTGCCTCAAAGACTAAGGACGTTGCGGGCGACGCTAAGGACGTCACCGTGAAGGGTGCGAAAAAGACCACTGTTGTCGTAACCGATGGGCTCGAGACCGCCGCAGACAAGACGGCTGATGCGGCCGTGCTCGGTGCGAAGGCCACTGCTTCGGGAACGAAGAAGGCCGCTTCGGAGACCAAAACGTTCGGAAGCCATACAGTAAGTGTATCGGAAGATGTCGCTGAAAAGACGGTCGAGGGCGGAAAGTATTTCACCGTGACGACCTGGGATGGAACGAAGTGGGTTTCAAAGAAGGTGTGGTACGCGACGAAAAAGACGGGATCCGCCGCTAAAGACGTCGTAAACTAACTTAATAAAAAGCTTTTTTAGGTGCGAGGGGCAGGGCCGGACCGCCGGTTGTTGACCCTCGCCTTTTTTTGTTTTCTAATCATACTCAAATGAAAGAAACAGTTAGGGTTGCGAGCGGCCAGGGATTTTGGGGAGATATGCTTTCGGCACCGGTCGATCAGGTTCGACGCGGGCCGATCGATTATTTGATGCTCGATTATCTCGCCGAGGTAACGATGAGCATTATGCAGAAACAGCGGGCACGGAATCCCGAGGCGGGTTACGCACGAGATTTTATCTCGCTGATGCAGGAAATATTGCCCGATTGCGTTGAAAAGAACATCAAGGTGCTGTCGAATGCCGGCGGGGTAAATATTGAAGGTTGTGCGGCGGCATTGAAGGAAACCGCCCGCGAGCTAGGCCTGGGCGGCAAGGTGAAGATCGGTGTGATCACGGGCGACGACATCCTGCCGCGGCTGGACGAAATGCTGGATTCCGGCGTTGAGATCACCAATATGGACACGGGCGAACCGCTCGAAACGGTTCGAGACAAGGTTCAGGCGGCGAACGTTTACCTCGGAGCCGGTGGATTGGTCGAGGCACTCGACAAGGGCGCACAGATCGTCATCGGCGGACGGCTGACCGACACAGGGCTGACGCTCGCGCCGCTGATGCATGAATTCGGCTGGGGATTTGAGGACTGGGACTTGATCTCGGCCGGGACGATCGCGGGCCATATCATCGAATGCGGAGCACAGTCGTCGGGCGGAAACTGCCAGTACGACTGGGAAAACATCCCGAACCTTGGCGACGTTGGCTTCCCTATCGTTGAGGGCTCTGCGAATGGTGAGTTTGTCATCACCAAACATTCCGGCACCGGCGGGCGGGTGAATGTGCAATCGATCAAAGAGCAATTGCTCTATGAGATGGGCGACCCGAAGGCATATATCACGCCGGACGTCGTTGCCGACTTTTCTTCGATACAGCTCGAACCGGCGGGTGAGGACCGCGTTCGTGTCTTCGGAATCAAAGGCTCACCGAACACGGAATTTTATAAGGTATCCATCGCTTACTCGGCGGGATGGAAGTCGGTGGGGACGCTGGTTTATTCGTGGCCCGACGCTTATAAGAAAGCCCAGGCAGCGGACAAGATCTTGCGCGAAAGACTGGACCGCTTGGGCCTGCAATTCGACCTAGTGCTGACGGAATTCGTTGGTGTGAACGCAACGCACGGGCATCTGGCGGGAGAACCGTCGCCGGATATCCCCGAGGTTCAATTACGGATCGGCGTCCGCGGACAGGACAAAGCGTCAATAGAAAGGTTTACCAAAGAGATCGCCCCGCTTATCTTGACCGGCCCTCCCGGCGTCACCGGCTTCGCCGGCGGTCGGCCCAAGGTGGAAGAGATCATGGCCTACTTCCCTGCACTGATCCCGAAGCACTTGATCGAGACGAAGGTGGAGATAGTGGAGGCGTAAAAAGGCCGTTGCACATTCGTAGCCAGTAGGATACACTGATAGTGATCGAGGTTCGGCAAACCGAGAGATTTTCCAAATGGATTAGGAAACTTCGTGACCTTCACGCTCGGGCCCGGATCCAAGCTCGGATCGATCGACTCGAGATGGGAAATCCGGGCGATGTTCAATCGGTGGGCGACGGCGTATCCGAGATGCGTATTCATTATGGACCTGGTTATCGTGTTTATTTCACACAAAAGGGTTCCGAATTAATTATATTGTTGGCTGGCGGCGATAAAGGATCACAGAGTTCGGATATTCAGGTAGCGAAGGACCTTGCAAAGGGATTGTAAAATAGTGGCGAAAACTAAGACAACTCGGTACGACGTTGCGGAATACCTCTCCACACCCGAAGAAATGGCCGCATACCTCGAGGCATGCTTACAGGAAGCAAATGGCGATGCCGCGTTCGTCGCAAAGGCTCTAGGAAATATCGCCCGTGCAAAAGGAATGACAGAGATCGCCCGTCAAACCGGTCTTTCGCGCGAAAGTCTCTACAAGGCGCTATCCGGCGAACGAGTACCCAACTTTGAAACCGTTCTGAAGGTGATTAACGCATTAGGACTGAAGATCCACGCGGAACCGGCATAGTTGGCTTTATTTGTCGAGGAACTTGGCAATGCCCGCTTGGCAGTCCTCGGTCATGCGGGCTTTCGCGTTCATGAGAGCTCCGGCGTCAACGGCCTCGAAGAAGTTCTTGCCGTCCATTTGATAAAGCAGCTGTTTGCTGAGCCGGACGGCGGAGGCACTCACCTTCGAATATTCGGCGACGAACTCGTCAACTTTGCCGCTAAACTCCGCGTCCGGGAAGATCTGATTCACAAGGCCCATCTCTTTGGCATCCCCTGCCGAAAAATCGAAACCGCGAGTGACGAGTTCAAAGGCCCGTTTCTCCGATATATTCCTGCGCAGTATCGCCATTACGATCGCCGGCACAAAGCCGATCTTAACCTCGGGATAGCCGAACCGGGCAGACTCAGCGGCAAGGACGATGTCGCACGCCGTCGCCAATCCGCAGCCTCCGGCAAGTGCCCTGCCATGAACCGCGGCGATGACCGGTACCGGGCAAGTCCGGATAGCCGTGAAAAGATCTACCAGCTTGCGAGCGTCATAAAGGTTCTCTTCATAGCTGTAGCCGCTTATCTTGCGAAGCTCCTCAAGATCGGCTCCCGAACAAAAATCCTTTCCCTCGCCGCGAATGACCACGGCCCGGACCTCGCCGCCACTCCCCACAGCCCTAATGGCATCGGTGAGAGCGGCGATCAATTCCGAGTTCAACGCATTGCGTTTTTCCGGGCGGTTAAGTGTTAAGGTGCGAGTGGAGCTAACGTCCGATTGCAGCAGTATCGACATATGGTTCAACGAAACCAGAACGAGCTATTCGTCAACTTCGATCTCCATGCGGAGCAGTGCTGTGGAGAATGTCTTGCCCTGTGCGTCGGTCATCAGGCTCAGGGTGCCGCCTCCGCCGAGGGCTCCGTGGAGCAGAAAGTTAAGGGCGCCGAGGTTGGGCAACTCGAAGCGTTCGACTTCGCCTTTGACCATATCGCCGAAATGTTGTTTGACGCGTTCGGCCGTGACCTCGCGGACCAAAACGGGATAGTGTTCGTCCTTTAATGCGATCAGCCCGACGTTTGCGGTGTCGCCTTTATCGCCCGAGCGGGCGTGTGCGATGTCCTTTAATTGTCTCTTCATAACTGTCTAATAGTATCACGCGGGAACGTCAATATTGACCTGCAGCGCCGCCCGCATTACGTCACTTTCGATCGCATCGACCAGGCACATTTCGCGAGCCCGTTCGGCCGTTACCGGTGCGGCGGTTAAGAACATCTCTAATGCGTTAGCACGGCCGATAAGTCGAGGCAGCCGCTGGGTGCCGCCCCAGCCGGTGATGATCCCGAGCCCGGCTCCGGGATGGCAGAAGGTGGCCATCGGCAAAGCGATCCGCATGTCGCAGGCTAGTGCCAGATCGAGAGCTCCGCCATAGCAGGGCCCGTTTACCGCAGCGACCGTCTGCTGATCCAGGGCCTCTATCTGCGACATTAAACGCTGGCCACGCCTTGCGAATCCTTCGGCGGAGGCGGCATCGAGAGAGGCTATCTCGCGAAGGTTCGCTCCTGAAGCGAAAACGTTGCCCGTTCCGGTAAAGACGATCCGTGAAACCCCGGCCAAATCGGACGACAATATCGCTTCGATCTCATCCAGGACCTCAAGTGATAAGGGGTTTCGCCGCTCGGGCCGGTTGAAACGGAGGACGAGGGCCGTCCCGATATTGGATGTTAGAAGGTTAGACATTAAGTCGCTCAGACTCAATAATAAACGTATGTTCAGGACGGACAAAGCCCACCCATGGCACGGCATCCCGATCGGCGAAGGCATTCCCGATGAGGTGACCGTATTCATCGAGATCGTGCCCCGCGACACGGTGAAATATGAGGTCGACAAGGAAACCGGATATCTGAAGATCGACCGGCCGCAGCAATACTCAAATGTGGTACCGGCAAACTACGGCTTCATCCCGCAGACCTATTGTGCCGAGGGTATCGCGAACCTTGCCCGCTCCAAGACCGACATCAGCATTTCGGGCGGGGACGGCGACCCGCTGGATATTCTGGTATTGAGCGAACATCACATTCCGCGCGGCGACATAATATTGAAAGCGAGGCCCATCGGCGGGTTCTGTCTGGTCGACGACGGCGAGGCGGACGACAAGATAATCGCCGTGCTCAAGGGTGACAAGGTGTTTGAACAGTATCAGGAGATCTCGCAGCTGCCGAAGGGGATCCTGCAAAGATTCGAACACTACTTTTTGACCTACAAATCTCTTCCCGATGAGCCGAATATCTGCGTGATCGCATATTCCTACGGCCGCGAGGCGTCGTATGAGGTGATCAACGCTGCGATCGCGGATTACGCGGAACTGACGGGCAAGCTCGGGTGAGCGCTAGAAAAAGATCGCCCAGGTCGCCAAGTCGTCAGAAAAGTTCTCAAAACGGTGATCGTCCCCGGCAGCAACGAAAAACGCATCACCCGCCGCACACCGGTGCCGCTCGTCTCCGATCAGTAATTCCCCGCTGCCGCGGACGATGAAGTAGAATTCGTCCTTGTCGTGTGCGGTCTGGTAGTCGACGCCCCTCGGGGCGAAGAAAACGAGCCGTACGCCGCCCTTTTCAAAAGGCTCCAGGTCCCAAACGCCGTCCTTCCATTTTTCCGTCGCGGGCAGCGGAAGACGAGCGAGCATTTCGTCAACGGTAAATTTCATTCAATTGAGTATGCCTAAATAGGCCTTCCATGGACCGACGGCGGCTTCATAGCGGCGCGCAATGGTGACGGCGATCTGGCGAATATGGGTTTGGTCATGAACGACCCATGTTGCAAGAAGCTGGCGAAGGGTCACCTCGCCGAACTCAGGATGGATTCCCGTAAGGCCGAGGTGCTTTTCGGTGAGATCCCACGAAACAACCTCGTCGAGGCTCGAACGTCGAATGGTCTCGAATTCGGTCAGCAGATCCGAGAGTGTTTTGTCGCCTGGTCTTTCAAACTGGCCGAAGCGATCGAACGGTGGAAAGTTGCGGTCATCTCCCTGAGCAAGGATCACCTTTGCGCGCGGGATCCAGTCGGTCTCGTCACAGTGGATCAAATGGCCGACGATGTCGTACGGGGCCCAATGGTCGCGGTCGCCCGAAGATGCCGAGAACCGATCCGGCAGTTGCGTTAGCCACGCCGACAGCGTGCCCGGCGTGGCACTAAGCAATTTCAATGAATCGTCAAGGTTGAAATCGAGAGCGGGTGCCGTATCCATGCGATTCATTATAAATGAGGGCGTCAAGCGGTCACAGTTACATATTCATTCATCAAAACAGAATCGACGGCAGGAATGCCCCGGACGGCTTCTGATAAAGCCCTCGGCTCATCAAAGTCAGCGGCTGAACGATCCGAAGACGGTTTCCCAGGCACCAGCGGAGCAGCTCGTTATTGCGGGTGGGGAGCAGAAAGCCCATGCCGGGGAATGATGGAGCGGCACCGATGAGAGCCATCAGTTCCCGATTCGATTCGCCCACGCTGTGCCCCATAATATCGACGCCGGTGGTGTAGCCCGTAATGCGGCCCAGATGCTCGACAATCCTCGCATTGCCCATTGCGACCGACGCTGTGATCTCGCTGCGGCGGCTGTGGCCGTGAACCGAGCGGCAGAGGCGGTCAGCGACGTCCACGTCAGCCTCGGTCATTGGGCGGACCTCATAGCCCGGCATCGCGATGTTCAGTGCGTCGCCCTGGATATTCGAAAGCGGCTCTACTGTGTCGAAACCGAGTTTGGTGTATAGAGCAAGCGAGCGGCTGTGGTAAGCGGCCTGGACTAGACGGACGGCAAGGAAACCTCGGCCATCCGCCCGCTTAACGACATCCTCCATCATCGCTCGGCCGATAGAGGAATTCTGCGCCGCCGGATCGACCGTAACCGGGCCTACGCCTGCAATATCATCGCTTTCCCAAAGAAAATTGCTGCCGACGGTCTTCCCTCCCGCTTCAGCAACGACCGAATAGACGTCCGGCAGCGAGAGCATCATTTCCATGAGCCCGGCTGCGATCTCCGTGGACGGAAAATCCGGCGGAAAATTATGTTTTCCCGCGATCGAGGCAAACGCCTCGTACCGGATGCGGCCGAGTTCCTGTGCGTCTTCCGGCTTCCCGGCCCTTAACCTGACCCCTCGTGCAGTTGCGGTAGTTGTATCCATGATCAAGACCCTCCAAGCTCTAACGCGAGGAAGCATCTGGAAACGTTTCACCGGAGCGGTCGGGGGACAGTCGCGATTATTCAAAGGGAGGCAGCACAAATGCCCCGATGTGCGGTTTGTTGGTGTTGAGGCATGTTTCCAGAGCGAGGATCAGCGAGTCGCGTACAGACTCGGGCGTGACGATCGCGTCCACTAGGCCGCGGGCCGCGGCGTGTTTGGCGTCGAGTTCGCGGTCATATGTCTCGCGAACCTTATCCATTTCGGCGAGCATCGCTTGGTCCGGCTCTTTGCCTTCTTTTTTTAGGCGCTCGATCTGCGTGCCGAAGATCGCCTGAGCGGCAGAGTCGCCTTCCATCACGCCCATGCGGCCGGTGGGAAGCGAGAAAATGAAATCGGGGTCAAAGCCCTGTCCCGCCATCGCGTAATAACCCGCACCCGACGCATGGTTCACTGTAAGTACGAGCTTCGGCACCTTGGCGGTGGACATCGCCTCGACGAAACGCGCCCCTGCTCGAATAATGCCGCTATGCTCGGCATCGGCGCCGACCATGAAACCGGAAACGTCCTGGACGAACAGGAGCGGTGTGGAGTGGCGGTCGCAGTTCTCAATGAAGTATGCGGTCTTTTCGGCGGATTCGGTGTACACGATCCCTCCGAAGCGGGGCGGCTCGCCGGGCTTGCCTTTTGACATACCGCGGCTGTTCGCGATGACCCCAACCAGGATGCCGCCGATGCGGGCAGTGCCGCAGATCATCTCCTTTGCAAAATCCGCCTGGAATTCGTCAATGCCGCCTTCATCAAGGAACGTATCGAGGACGGCATGCATGTCGTAAGGGGCGCGGTGGTCCTCCGGAAGCAAGGAATACAGTTCGTCCGGCCCTGTCGCAGAATTACGCGGCTCCGTGACCGACACGCGGGTCGGTTCTTTGGCCGGGAGTTCGGCGACGAGTTGACGGATCTTGGCTAGGCATTCCTCATCGTCGGCGGTCCGATAGTGAGCTACGCCGGAGATGGCATTGTGGGTCATCGCCCCGCCGAGCGTTTCGTTGTCGATGGTCTGTCCGGTCGCGCCCTTTACGATATTTGCTCCGCCGAGCCCCATGATCGAGGTGCCCTCGACCATGAGGATCACGTCCGAAAGAGCGGGCAGATAAGCCCCGCCCGCGACGCACATTCCCATAACGGCCGAGATCTGCGGAACTTTCAGATAACGCCGCATTATCGAGTTGTAATAGAAGATACGGGCCGCGCCGTATTGCCCGGGAAATACACCGCCCTGATAAGGAAGATTGACGCCCGCGGAATCGACCAGATAGATGATCGGAACGCCGTTTCGCATGGCGATCTCCTGTGCACGAAGGATCTTTTTGATCGTTTCCGGATACCAGGCACCGGCCTTTATGGTGGCGTCATTCGCCACCACGACGCATTCCCTGCCCCCGATCTTACCGACCACCGTGACGACCGCCGCCGCGGGGGCTTTGCCGTCGTATTCGTCATACGCGACCAGCAAGCCGATCTCCTGGCTAAAGCGGCCCTCGTCAAGCAATAGCGCGATGCGTTCACGGGCGGTGAGCTTGCCCTGTTTATGGATCTTTTCGATCTTTTCGGGGCCGCCGCCGATCTTTAGTTTTTCTTCGAGGCGCAGGTATTCATCCGTTAGCCTGCGAAGCCGGGGGACAGAATTTGTGGTCATTTGCGATTCGAACAAGGCCGCGCTGCCGCGGCCCTTTAAGAAATAAGTTTCCTTTTATCCTACTACGAATCGCGGAGCGGTCGTTAGCGGAGAGCGAGATTTGACGAGCTTGAATCGCTGATCGTCGGAATTGCGATACTTGAGATCCTCAGGCGAAGCCGCTTGGTGACCCTACGGTTCAACGAAACGTTCGCGGATCCGGTATTTGGTGCAGACTCGACGAGAGGCTGCCAATTGACGCCGCCGTCGGTCGAAAACTCGATCTTCACATCGCCGGGGACATTGCTCGACGCCCAAGTAAGATTTCGCCTGATACCGCGGGGCAGGGCCCCCGTATCCCGGAAGTTGGTAAGCCGCAGACTCGCTCCGCTATACCGGTAATTTGCCATTACGTCGGCCGTCATATCCAACGATCGGGCATTGTCGCGCAGGCCGGTGAGGCCGGTCGGAGCACCATTGTAGGAAACCGAAGGGTTTGAGAAATACGGCCGGCGGGGGCAACCACTGGTGCACGGATTTGAATAGGACATCACCGTGCGATAGGAACCGTTTACGTAATGGCCGTAGCTATACGGAAACATTGGTGACGAGCCTGCGTTCTCGGGATTGTGCTGACTGCCCATATTGTGTCCCATTTCGTGGCCGAGAGTGATATTGCCGACCGCGCAAGAGCGTGCCGTGATCGAATATCCCCATTCCGAACCGCCCTCGTCGCCGACGAGATATCCGATGCCGCAAACATCTGAGACCTCGCCGATCATTGCTACCAGATCGGCGTTGTGCGTGTTGCGAAGTGCCTGGACGGTTGCATTCTGCCGGAGAGTTGAAAGATCGGTGCTGGAGTTCCCGGTTTCGGTAAATGCATACTCTACTGCGTGGACCATCCGGACACGTTGGCGCATCCGGCTGTTAGCATAGGCCGCGTTGGTAGCCGCGATCGCTTGTTGAGCAAAAGAGGCAGCTTGAGCGTCGCCCCCGAGAAAGTTCTTGGTCGCCGTCGTATAGACGATCATCACATCGATGCGGTCGCCGGAATCGACTCCGCCCAACAGATCAGCCGGTGCGGCCAATTGGCTTGAACGAAGCTCGGCTTCGGGCGGAGCGATCTCACCGCCGCACTCGGGAAACTTTGACTGATCGATCTCCATCAGCACGTGCGTCGAACCGCGGGGAATGATCTCGAAGACGGCGTCGGGCGTGTAGATCAGGCCCGACATATGGCCGCGGCGCTGGGTGATGATCACGTCACCGCTAAAATCGCCGCTCTTTATCTCGCCGATCCAGGTTTGATCGTCCATCGCACGAATTTCCTGCGAGCGGCGCTCGGCACGAAATATCTTCCCGTCAAATACAGGCAGCTCGATCTCACGCGCCGAGTCTGCCGCGAGATCGCTCACGGCGGGGTCTATCCTGGCCTCGCGGACGGATGCGACCGAACTCTTCTGCTGGTCGGCGATCATCGGCATTTCAGACAGCGTGTAAAGCGTGGCCTGTGAAAAAGCGGACGTTGCGGCCAGCGAAATGGCCGCAAAGATCATTGCGGAAACTACTCTTTTTTTCACTTTCTTAGATTCTCCGGTTACGAAGGAACTAGGTTAGATGGAAAGCTCGACGAAAAGGGTGCCTGCTTTGATACAGGATACCGCCCCGGAGGCTAATCATTCAAGATAAAAGTGGGTACCATTCCGCCGCCGGATGTGACGTTTGCCAGCTCCGATGAGGAAAGCCGGGTAAACGCTGAGCCGACCTCGCCGTTGAAGAGCAGCGGATCAAGGTCTACGAGCTGTTCGGCCATAGCCCAATCGCCGAGTCCGTCGAACAACATCGGAAACGTTTCTTTCGCGGTCTCTACCCTTTCCTGTACCAGGTAATCGCCGTTGGCAAGTGCGAGAGCGATGGCCTCGTCCCACTCCTCCGGCGTTACGCTCCAACCTATATAAATGCCGTGGCCGCCGTAATCGTCATTCGGTTTAAGCACGAGCTTGTGGGAATTGGAACGGGTCCATTCGACAAGGTCGATCGTCTCGCCGGCGTTCTCCGTGCGTGATTCCAGAAACTTCCGTGTCCACGGGATGTGGTAGCCGATCGCGGCGAGCTCGTTGGCATCGAAGAGATGGGCGAACCGCTCATTGGTCAGGATAGCGAAGATAGCCTTCTTATGGACAATCTTGCCGCGGAAGCTGTTTACCATGCAGACAGCCCTCGCCCGATAGGCGTCGGCAAGCGCGGGAAACTCATCGATGATCGGCAGATATTCGTTGACCAGCAAACGCTTGTACACGATGTCGATCGCTATTCCGTCGCGATAAAGCCGTCCGTTGTCAAATTCAAGCTCGTCGGGCGAACAAATGATGGACGTGTAGCCGGAATATTCGAAATATTCTTTGAAAAGCTCGAACTCTTTCTGCGTTGGAAGGTCCTTCAGATCGACGATCGCGATCACAGGGTCTTGATCCGGTTTGCGGCCGAGATACTCTTCGTAACATGAGAGCAGGACCTCCAGCATTTTCGGACGCCCTTCAAATCGGTCAAGTGAGTAGCGTTTCATGAACCGCTGCATCACGGGCAGCGACAGGAATATCTCTGAAGCGGAATCGGAATAGGCGATGCCCGCCGGGCTTTCGCCGTTGAGTTCAACAAAACTATAGGCGTTCTCGGAAAGAAACGAATCGAGCCGAGCGTTCGGGGAAACTGCTTGATAGCCAGGATCGATGGCGGCAAGTTCTTTCTCGATACCGGTCATACCGAGCTCGTCGAGAAGTCCCGGATCGAGGGCGGCGGCGTCATTTACTTTTTGCAACGCTCCCCAGATCAGTTCGCATGCGGTCTTGACGCGGGACCAATCACCCGCAGTTATGAAATGCGGACGTAGGTAGGGCGACAGCGGGCGGCCGCCGAAGATCAGCTTATTGCGCTCGAGCCCCTCGCGGAGGATATCGAATGATTCCGCCGCAAGCGCATGGTCATCGAGCAGTGAGTGATAGTGGGCAACGGCCTCTTTCAGCATATTCGGGCCGCCTATTTTGCCATGCTCAAGATCTCGTCAAACTCGTCTTTGGTGAGTGCGATGACGGAGAGTTGGGATTGGCGGACAAGGCCGATATCCTTCAACGCGAGGTTCGCCTTGATGTCGGCAAGCCCGACCGGCTTTTTGAATTTCTTAACCGGTTCGACCTCCACCGCGACCCATTTCTCGTCCGTGGGATCGGGGAACGCGGTCTTTGAGACCTTGGCGATGCCGACCACTTCCTTACCCACATTCGAATGGTAAAAGAGCAGCTTGTCGCCCTTTTTCATTTCCTTTAAGTTGTTGCGGGCCTGATAGTTGCGGACGCCGGTCCAGTCGGTGCGGCCGTCGGTGACAAGGTCGTCAAAGGAATAATCAGTGGGTTCCTGTTTCACCATCCAATAATTCATATGGTGATTCTAGTTTTAGAGGCGGATTTGTGCAACGACAGGTGCAGTGCAACCGAGGTTTATCTACACTTTCCAGTTATGAGTTTCAGTTTTCAGTTGGGGATTCGACAATTTCCCAGGCAGTTTCGGTCTTGAGCAGCTTGCTCATAAGTGCCGCGTGAACGGCGTGGCCGCTTTTTTCGGCGGTGATCTTGCCGAGAACGGGAATGCCGACGAGGGCTACATCGCCGATGATGTCAAGGATCTTATGACGGACGAATTCGTCATCAAAACGGAGTGGGGTATCGTTGAGCATCCCTTCAGGCGTGAGGACGATGGCGTTGTCCAAGGAGCCGCCTCGGGCGAGGTTCGCCTTTCGAAGCATTTCGATCTCGCTGGTAAAGCCGAAGGTGCGGGCGGATGCGATCTCACGGCCGTAGGAACCGTTGTCGGCAACAAAGTTGTATGACTGGCGGTTTATGAACGGGTGCTGAAAGTCGATGACGCATTCGACCTCGAACCGGTCCGAGGGTTCGATCGACATCCGGCGGTCACCCTGTTCCAGCTCGACACGTTCGAGAACTTTCAGATAGCGTCGAGGTGCCTCCTGCTCGACTGTGCCGGCACGGCGGATCAGATCAAAAAAGTTTTCGCTTGATCCGTCCAGGATGGGCACCTCGATGTTGTCCAACTCGATAAAACAATTGTCGATATCGGCACCGCGAAGAGCTGAGAGCAGATGCTCGCAGGTGGAAAGAACGACACCGCGGCGGACAAGTGTCGTGGCGTAGCTGCAATGCCCGACATATTCGACCGACGCCGGGATCTCAAAATTATCAAGATCGGTGCGGACAAAAACATATCCCGTGTTGGCGGGTGCGGGCCGAAGCTCGAGCTTAACGTCAGCACCGGTGTGCAGGCCCACGCCGCTGACCTCGATCGAATTTGCCAAGGTGGTTTGGTTCATCGTTGCCCTTTCCAATTCAAGCGGCGTGCCACGAAAGCTACACAGTATCTGCGGGTAATTCCCGCTCGACCCGTTGCAGAACCGCGACAGGCCTGTTGCGAAGAGACGACACCGGTGCGATTTTCTTTACCGTAATAGTGGCCCAGCGTCGATTGACGGTGCGCCTTCGACTCACTCGATTTACTATTCGCGAGCGAGCAATTACAATTTAGCCAAAGTATGGCAATTCAGACGGCGGGCCAGAAGTCCGCAAAGGCAACGAAACTTAAGATCGAGGACCAATCCACCATTGATCTGCCCAAGGGAGCGGAGGAACAGATCAAAGCGGCTCTCGATTATCTTCCTATCGAGCATCTACGGGGCTTGGAACGCGTGAAGCTTGTCGATTTTATCAACGACCCGCGGCTAAAGAATATGGATGTTCCGATGAAGGGCGACCTGCCGGGGCTTTATCACCCCCGCGCGGGAAACCAGAACGCATGGCTTGAGCTGTCGATGGGTGCATTGCTGCAGCCGACGGAAGGATTTGCGAAACGGTGGATGGCGAAGACCTCCTTCAAAAGCAATTTGGCGGGGCTTATCTTTTCGCTCGTCGGGCAGCACTACTATCTAACGCTTCGGCATTCGGTAAAGAAACAAAATCTTGAACCGCAGATCCGCCAGTACGCCGAAAAGAATCTAAGGGCCTGGAGCGAGGAGCAGAATAAGAACAGCTTTCGGGCTAAGCTCTTCAAGCCCGTCCGGCCGCTCGTCGAGCGTTGGGCGAAATGGCTGAACAAAAAGGCACAGGCGGCCAACAAGAAATAATTGCGGCCCTACTTGTCCCAATCGGGAGTGTGGAACGTGCCTGCTTCGTCGATGCGTTCGTACGTGTGTGCACCGAAATAGTCCCGCTGAGCTTGAAGCATGTTGGCGGGGAGCCGCTCGGAGGCGTAAGCCTTTAAATAGTTCAGGCTGGCCGCGGCACACATACAGGGTATATCCGCCGAAACCGCGAAATGAACGAAGGCTTTTAACGAGGCATGCTTTCGTTTGATCGCCGGCATGAATTCATCCGCAACGAGCAGATTCGGAAGCGCCGGGTCCCGCCTGTATGCCCGGCGGATATCCTCAAGCAAGGCAGCTCGGATAATGCATCCGCCGCGCCAGATCTTTGCGATCTCGACCATATCCAGTTCGAACGCCAACTCGGTCGACGCCGCACGGAGCATCGTAAAACCCTGTGCATATGCGGTGATGAAAGCCAGGTGCAGACCGTCGCGGACAAACTCGATAGTGCTCTCTCGCAGATCTTCCGTCTCGTCGAGCTCGCCGGAAATTTGCAGTTTTTCAGCGGCGGCTTTCCTTTCAGGTTTTAGAGCGGAAAGCTGACGCATTGAGACTGCGGCATCAATGGTCGGGATAGGGATCCCCAGGTCCATCGCGTGCTGTGACGTCCAACGGCCGGTTCCCTTTTGCCCCGCCTTGTCCAGGATCATTTCGACCAATGGCTCTCCGGTTTTCGGGTCCTCTTTGCGGAGGATCTGTGAGGTGATCTCGATAAGAAATGAATTTAGCTCGCCGCGGTTCCACTCCGCAAAAAGCTCTGCCATTTCGCCATTTGGCATGTGATAGCCGCGCTTTAGCAGGTCGTAAGCTTCGGCGATAAGCTGCATCAGGCCGTATTCGATGCCATTGTGCACCATCTTCACATAATGGCCGGCGGCACCGGTGCCGACGTGGGCGGCACACGGTTCGCCCTCAACTTTTGCCGAGGCAGCTTCGAGAATGGGCCGGACGCGCTCGTAGATCTCGGCTCGCCCGCCGGCCATGATGCTCGCACCGTGGCGTGCCCCTTCCTCACCGCCTGACACGCCGACGCCGAGAAATTCAAAACCCTGCTCATTCAGAAATGTTTCACGGCGGGCAGTGTCCGGAAAGTGGGAATTGCCGCCGTCGATGATCAGGTCGCCCGGTTCGAGCAACGGCGTCAGCTCGCCGATGACGGAATCCACCACCGGGCCGGCGGGAACGAGCAGCATTATGTTCCTAGGGCGGTCCAGCGCGGCAAGAAACTCTTCGATTCTGCGGGCGGCGGAAATGTCGAGCCCCTCGCCTTCATCCAACAACAGGCTGAGCTTTTCCGCATTGAGGTCGTAACCCACCGAGCTGAAGCCTTGCTCGGCGACGT
>JAEWBM010000150.1 GCA_023391155.1 Acidobacteriota bacterium | reverse complement strand
CGGGCAGGGGGCCGAGCGCCGGATAGCGAAGCCGGTCCGCGGGCGGGTCGCCGACCGCCAACAGTCTCTCATTCATTTTATCCACGCCCCTATGCGAGGCGAGCGTCAAAAACGCGGCGGCGCTCGGTGCGAAATGTATCTCAAATTCCTCGACCGCAAACCGTCCCGAATCGAGCCGAAGAGCAGAGAACGGCACGCGGGCAAGGTCCTTGTCCGGCACGATGACGACCGCTTTTTGCGGATCAAGATGGGGGCGGATCGGCTCAAAGACCGCCTCGGAGAGTGCCTTGGCTACCAATT
Organism: Acidobacteriota bacterium; assembly: GCA_023391155.1. Classification (GTDB taxonomy): domain Bacteria; phylum Acidobacteriota; class Blastocatellia; order Pyrinomonadales; family Pyrinomonadaceae; genus OLB17. The sequence continues at coordinate 12,625 of JAEWBM010000150.1, read as the reverse complement.
CGGTCAGCGAGTGATCACGGCCAGGCTTGGAAACCGCCCCTAGATATGACTCGGCCAATTCGGCGAGCCGCGGGCGGGTGATATCAACAACCCCATGACGCGAGCCGTCATTCCTAAGCACCCAAAAAGCCACCCGCTCTGGAAGCACGGCATATTCAACGAGCTGCACATTGACGGGCAGCGCCGCACGTGTCTCAGCGAGCGAGCGTGGGCCGGTTTCGAGCGCCGCATCGGAAACGCGACCCGATATAGAATCCAGGAGCGAGCGTGCCCGCGAGCGTTCGAGGTGTTCAAATGCCTGATCGGCATTGCCGCGCGAAATTTCAAAATCGACCAGGGCGTCATAGATCTCTTGCTCGCGGCCAAAGAAAGAGTTTCGCACCGCCTCTTCGCGGATCTCCTCGCGATAGCGTTCAAGCATGCCGAAAACTATCGGCAGCCGGGTGGCGACCGCCCCTTCATCGCGCTCGTTCAGGTGGCATATCAACAGCCCCTTTTGCGTGTCGTAATGGTCGGTCGTGAATTTGTCCGTTGCGTAATAATCGGCGGCGGCGGTGTAGTGGGCGACGGCAGCGGCGCAGCGGCCGGCCGCACGCATCGCGTGGCCCTTAACAAGCTCGAGATAGGCAATGTGACGGGCACGCTCGGTGGGCTCGAACCCGCCGGCGATCTCGCCGCTCCTACGGAAATATTCGAAGGCTCGGTCAACATCCCCTCTAACCGATGCGAGCTGTCCGAGCCGCAGAAGTGAAAGATAGACGAACGTCCCTTCATCCGTCTCATTCTCCGCCACCCAAAGACTTTCGCGTTCAAATGCCTCGGCCGCGGGATAAAGGCGGGCGTTCGCAAATGTGTATGCCGTTTCGCTCAAGGTGCGAAAGCGCTGGCGCGGGCTCGATGCCCCCGCGTGCGAAAGCCTTACGCTCCGGTCGGCATACGCAAGTGCGTCTTGAAACGCGGCCGTGTCTCGATGCGCCGAGGCGAGGAGCTCGAGCGATTTTTGCGTGTTGTAATCGTCAAATGCTCGTTCGGCAAGGGCAAGCGCCTCCGTGCCGAAACGAATGCGGTCCGACAGCCGGTCACGAGCATAGGCGACCTGTGCCAGCCATGCGTAATGGTGGGAGGCTATCCAGATATGGCCGCGGCTCTCGGCACGGCGGGCGGCAGAGGCGAGCATCTGTTCGGCTTCGTCGAGCCGGCCGTTTCGGTCGAGCAGATAGCCGAGCCAGTATTCGGCGATGGCCGCGTCCCAGATGTCGCCGAGCTTGATATAGCCGGCGTAAGCCGCTTCGAAATCGGAGAGGGCCGCGTCATATTCGCCGTCAAGTGAGTTTTGGTAGCCGCTGCGTACGCGGGCATGGGCCGTGGCAAGCGTCCCGCGCTGCTGTTCGGACAGCCCCTTATAAAATGCCGCGGCCTCGCGCCAAAACGGGTCACCGGTCCTTTCGAATTCCACCTCGCCGGCAAACGCCAGCGGCTCGAGGCTGCCTTTTGTATCCGGGGCGTCGGCAAATAAAAAGGCAAGCTGTTGAGGTATCAGCTTGCCGGTTATCATTTCGCGATTTGCCCTGAGCGTTTCAAATGCCTTGCCGCGGTCTTGCTGTCGGTGGGCGGCTAAGAGATCTTCCAGCATTTGAGCAGCGGAGCGCTCCTTGGGTGGGGCGTTCTCGAGTGCCGACAGGCGTTCGCGTGCTTCCTGTGCCCAAGGCGACGTGCTGTCTAGCCGCAGGTAGTCTCGCCACGCGTCGGCCTCCTGCGCGGGCGTGCCCATGCGTGAGAGGACCAGCGCACGGTTAAATCTCGGTTCGGCTAGCTCGGGCTCGGCGGCGCTTGCACGCTCGAGATGGTCGAGCGCGAGGGCGAGAAATTCGAGCTTACGGCCGCCGTCGTCGGCGTCGAGCGCGTCGGCGCTTGCCATATACGCCACGGCCAGATCATTGTGTGCCTGTGCGTTTGCGGGCTCTTGCCGCGTGACGCGTTCGAGCAGCCGCAGTGCCTCGCCCGTCTCGCCTTTCGCAAGAAAGACACGTGCGAGGCGGTGGCGTGCGGCGTCGGTATCGTTTTCGGCAAGCTCGTCCGCGGCGATGCGTTCGGCGCGGTTGCGCGCGAGTGTATCAACGCCGGCCGGAGTGCCGCCGCGGCGGTCTGTTTTCGGTGCGTGCTCAAGCCCGGAAATGCGTGCCTCGAGCGGGCGTTCCGCCGAATAGGCGCGGTTAAGTTCGGCGAGGACCACATCTTCGCCGCCGCGGTTCGCGATCAGGTACCAACCGCCGACGAGCACGGCGATCAGCAGCGCGGCAAGCCCCGCACCATAGGCCAGCGGAGAGCTGAACATTCGGGAAAAGCTGTTCCACAGCCCCCCACCGGGCGCCTCCTGCGGTGTTTCTCCGGCGGGGATAGCGGAACGCTGTGAAAGTGTACGGGCGAGCCGTATGCGTTCGACCCGTGCGGGCGACGAGAGGAACCGGGTCTCAAATGCGCGCGCCTCATCCTCCGCTAGCGTGCCCGCGATATAATCGTCGATCAGCTCCCATTCCTCGGCGTCTACCTCTTCAAAAAAGGCAGGTTCAACGATCAGGCGCTCTTCGACCGCGGTGACGAGGTCGTCATCTGCCGCTCCCAAGAGGTAGCGCCGGATCGCCTTAAAATCTGTTTCGCCCGCCATGCTCATCTATAAATGCAAAATTTCACAAATCATTTCAGCCGTTTTGAGCGATGCATCCGCTGACGCATTGCGACAGCGCCGTCCGTATCCGGTAGGCCCTGATACGAAGCAGGTTCATCGTTATGTCATAACGTTCCGCTAGCCCGCGGCGCACGTTCGCCTTTTCGCCATCGCCGAATGCGTAGTATGCCGAGATCAGCTCGCGATTCTCCTCGGAAAGTTCGGCAAGGCATTTGTCGAGGCATTGTAATGCCGCCTCTTTCTCATCGTCGGATGCGTCGTCAATGCTGAGCTGCGGGGGCAGTTCAGCGGTCCGCGGGCGGCGGAGATATTCGCGGTAAACGTTGCGGGCGACGCCGTAAAAATATGCCCCCGGCTCGCCTGTATACCCATCGCGGACCTCCGCCGCCTTTCGGGCGACTCGATCGATCACTTCGTCGGCAAGGTCCTCTGCATCCGGACACGAGCGGACCTCGAATATTTTGACGAGCGAGCGGCGGAGAGCGAAATATTTCTCGGTGGCTGTGGCTTCATCAGGGCCCAGCCAGGCGAGCAATTGTTGGTAATCATCCGGATTATCGCGGCCGGCGCGGGCAGATGTGAAAGATTTCATAGGCCGAAACTGTAAAAAGCGTCGCGGGTTCGGGCGATGGTGCAGCCGAAGGTTGAAACATTCTATTCGCAAAAGCTTTTTACAGTCAACGCCGAACATCGGGCGGCGTTGAAAGAAAAATCTTAAACGGCTGTAATGTTTTTGCTAATGCTTCATATAACGGGCAGAAATGGTAAACGATGCGATAACACATTTCTAATCTTGCCCACACTTAAAAGCTCCTCCGCGCCGCTTCGTGCGGCCATCGTATGAGAGAGAGCGGCGCAGCAGGTTATTGCCGGCCGGCTGCAACAGGTCTCCCTCCTACCTAAGCCGGAGAGATATATTCCTCGCAAGGCCTTACGGGCGGCGCAAGCCGCCTTTTTTTAGTTGGTTTGCTCACCGGCGAGGTTTGCGATAACGTGGAGCAATATCCCATGCCACGCATAGTTGAGACCGCCCCATTCGCACCCGCACCCGTTGACCGGCCCGCTAACATCACGGTCGTAACCCCGCACAATGCCGCGGCCGCGCACCTGGGTGCTGCCCCCATCTCGCTCAAACGCTTGGGTGAGGAGGTAGTGCGCGAGGCTGGGCTCCGGATCGCACGGCCGCACGAGGCGAAGCACGAGCTGAGGCGGGCGGTAATTTGGGCGAAACTCGATGTCCCCGCTGGAAAATATGCCAACCGCATCCGAGAAACCGTCAACACGATATTGAGGACCGGGATCGACACCGCCGAGCTCGAAAAACACGGTTCGGAAAGGCTGCGGCCGGTGGCGAAGATCACCGAAAGATACCGGTCAAGCCTGCGTTCTCGCGAGATGATCGACCCTGAAGAGGTAATGCTCGAGGCGGCGAGGATCGGATCGGAGCCGCGTCCGCTGCTGATCTACGGCTATTTCCGAGGCCGCCGCGAAGAGATCGAATTCATCGACCGGATCGCCGGCGAGGGCAGCGTTTATTACCTGCCGTGCGGCGATCACGACCTCTTTACGATAAACCGCGAATGGCTTCGCGATCTCATCGCCCGCGGCTGGCAGGAGTCCGACGTCGCGATGCCGCCGCCCTTTTCCGCCGGGGGCGGTGCGGCGATGCGGATGACCGGTGCCGACGGTTTAAGCGGCGGTGCTGTGCATGCCTACGCGCTCCCTGACATAGATCGCGAGGCACGCTTCGTCGTCGGCCACGCAAAGCGCCTGGCCGCGGGAGGGGCCCGCCCCGAGAGCGTCGCTATTCTCTGCGAAGACCCCGACAAATACGCACTCAAGCTTGCCGCCGCGTCGGAGGAATACGGCCTCCCGCTCGATCTTTCGCACTCTGTTCCGATCGCGGAAACGCGGTTCGGCAGCTATCTGCAAAAGCTCGCTGACGTTGTCGAGACCGAATGCGACCATGTCGCCGCCGCGCATCTCATGCAGGACGCGCTTAATGGGCTCGATACGGCCGAGGAGCTGTGGCGTGAGGCGCGCAAGCACCGCTTTACCGGATTTGAAAAGTGGAAGGAGCAGGTTCCCGAGATCGACTGCCTGGAATGGCCGGAAGAGTTGAACGCCGCCGACTGGTGTGAAAGGGTTGCTGCGTCGCTCGACCGATTGAAGGTACGAGATGCTGTTAAGGAGAATGCCCGCGACCTGAATGCGCTCGAAAAATTTGAAGCGGCGCTAAAGGAGAACGCAGAAAACGAGCCGGGCGTTATGTCCCGCGAGCATTTTCTGGCCGTACTCCGCGACATACTTTCAGAAGAACAGGTAAAGTTTGACCCGGCCGTCGGAGGCGTTCGCGTCTTGAATGCAAAGACCGCCGCCGGCGGAAGCTTTAAGCACGTGATCATCCCGGGCATGGCCGAGGGGATGGTGCCGGCAAATCCGCAGGACAATCCGGTGGTCGATTTCCATGAGCGGAACAGCTTGGCCGAGCACGGAATAATTTTTGAATCCGCATCCGACGTCGCCCGCTGGAACACTGCGGAGTTCTATTTCGGGCTGCTGACCGCGGAAGAGAGCCTGACATTGACATTCCCCGAAACCCTCGAAAATAAGGAGAAGGTGCCGAGCCCCTTCTTCGCAATGCTTGGCATCGAGCGCTTCGATAACGTGCCGGCTTACATCTCTAGCCCTTTGGAAGCTCTTCGTTTTGAGCTGCGGCGGGCCGAGGCCGATGGGGAAGTGCTCTCGGATGCGCGGCGTCGCCTCGAGCTTGAGATGCTTCGCGAATCGAAGCCGGGTGCCGGCGACCACGACGGCGTACTGGGGCGGCGGGTCGATCCATACGAGATCCGTTGGAGCGTTTCGCAGCTAACCAAATTCGGGCAGTGCGAGTTTCGCTGGTTCTCGTCAAAGCTGTTGAAACTGGATATGCCGGACGAAAAAGCCGAAGAGATGGACGTCCGGGTTCGCGGCTCGTTTTTCCATAAGGTAATGGAGATCGCCGGAAGGCGGGCGATCGGTGCGGAGGACCAGCGGGCTGCGATGCACGAGGCATTGGAAGAAGCTTTTGCCGAGGCCGAGCAGGATGAGGAAATGGCCGTGACCGAGCTTCCGGATTGGCACTTGCGGCGGGGGAGCTATCTGAATCAACTGCGAAAGGTGCTCGACTCTCCGGACCTGATCGAGGAAGGCAGCCACATCGTCGCGGTCGAGTCGTGGTACGAGACCGAATGGCAGGGCCTGGCCTTGGTGGGAAAGATCGACCGTATCGACGAAACGCCGGAGGGCATGCGGGCGATCGATTACAAGCTCGGAAGCATACGGCCAAAAGGGATCAAGAACGAAGAGGGCGATCTGAAGACAGAGGTTCAGCTGAGCCTCTACACTCAGGCGGCGCTGCCCAAGCTTTACCCGGACCGAGAGGCCCTGGAGGGAGCTTATTTTTCCCTCGGCAAAGCACGGGTGATCAGCCGGGCAGGGGAAGCAGACCCCGCGCTCGAGGCATTTGCCGAACATCTGAAACATTCATTCGAGACGGGAAGGTTTCCTGTCGCACCGGATCACAGACGCGACGCGTGCAAGTATTGCGACTTTGTCGCTCTCTGCCGGCGCGGGTCGCGCCTCGACCGCACCAACGAGGACGATGGGTCTTAACGATCAACAGGAAAAGGCGGCCTATTCGCGTGGCAGCGTCGCCGTTTCGGCAGGTGCCGGAACGGGCAAGACGCATATGCTCGCGGAGCGTTACCTGTTTCACGTCCGCGATCAGGGAATGTCGCCGCTCTCGGTCGTGGCGGTCACCTTTACGATCAAGGCCGCCGACGAGCTTAGGGCCCGCATTCGCAAACGGCTGGGCGAGGCGGACCTTGACCCGAAGACGATCGCCGAGGTAGATGCGGCCCAGATCAGCACCATCCACGGCCTGGCGGCGCGTATTTGCCGAGACTTTTTCGATCTCGCGGGTGTGCCGCCGGATTTCACCGTCCTTGACGAGACGGGCGGGCCGATGTGGTTCGGCGCACGTCAGCAAGACGCGCTGCTGGCGATAGACGAAAGCCTGTGGGAGCAGGTCGATTTTGAGTGGCTCGGCTCGGCGGTCGTACAGCTATTGAAGGAGCCGCACAATTCACGCGAGGCACTGCGGGTTAGCCGCGACGAGATCGTCGCCCGCATCCGCGAAAGCAACGCCGCCGTCATGAGGGAGCTTCGTGAGTGTGAGGAGTGGCAAAACACTCTGGCCTCGGCTGAGGAACTGCGAGGTATAACACCGGGCACCGAAGACGCACTGATGATCTCCCGCGACCTGGCTCTCGAGATGTTGGCCGCCGACACTGATGATGCCGTGCTCGCTCTTGCACGACGTTTCAGCCGCAGTGCGCCGCATCAGGGACGGGCTCCTAATTGGCAGGGCCGCATCGAATATGTACGCAGCTTTCTTAAACCGCTAAAGGCGAAATGCAGGGCGATCGAGGACCGGCTGATCGGCGAACCGAATGAGGCCGATGAGGAGATGTACCGCCGGCTCGACGTCCTCGCCGCCGCCTTCGAGCAGGCAGATGCATATTTGCGCGAAGAGAAGTTGAAAGAAAACGTCCTGGACTTCTCTGACCTCGAATACTATGCGGTCGAGGCCCTAAAACATCCCTCCGGCGCGGCGCTGCGGCACTACGGCGAACGCTGGCAAGCCCTGCTCGTGGATGAGTTTCAGGATACGAGCCCGATCCAGGAAGAGCTTGTTTGGCTGCTTGCGGGCGACGGACGGCTGACGGTAGTGGGCGACGACAAACAGGCGATCTATGGATTTCGCGGTGCCGACATCGACGTGTTCGACCGCGTTCGGCGAAAGATCGTCGCGGACAAAGGCGGCGAAGAGGTGGAACTCGACATCACCTATCGCACGCACGGGCCGCTGGTCGAATTGACCAACAACGTCTTTGACACGGTGTTGGGGAATATCGCCAAGCCCCTAACAGCCCACCGTGCGAATGACGACGTGACCGGCCCGCCATATTTCAGGGCGGCATATGTCGGCGACGCTCCGAAAGGCGGGTTCGTCCGGACCGCGAACGTCGAATCACAGGACATCGCCGACCGGATCGTCGAGATGGTCGAGGGCGGTACGCGCATTCTGAGCAAGGACGACGGCGAACGCCCGGTGCGTTGGGGCGACATCGCCGTTATGACGCGCAAGTGGGACTCGATCGACAAGATCGGCGAAACGCTCGCCTCCCGCGGAATACCGGCGGTCGCACTTGGCGGAGCAAATCTGCTCGACGCTCAAGAAGCACTGGACGTCATCTCGCTCTTGCAGTTTCTCGCCGAGCCCGGCGACAACATCCCGCTCGTCGCCATTCTGCGGAGCCCATTCTTTGGGATCACAGATAACGCCCTATATGACGCGGGCCAAAGGGTCGACGCAAAAACGGGTGTGACGTGGTGGCAGGTAGTCCAGAGGGAACCGGCTTTTGCTCGGCCGGTCGCGGTGTTAAATGAGCTCCTGGCGGAGCGAAAACGGCTGACGGCAGCCGAGATCGTGAGCCTAGCTGATACTCGTACAGGTTACAGGGCGATCATCGCCAACATGCCGCACGGCGAGCGGCGCGAGGCCGACCTGCGGGGAATGGCCGATCTGCTCCATCGGTTGGAGAAACAGGGAAAGGGCGGAGTTTTTGACGCGGCGTATCACCTGACGCTGCTGCTGCGGACAAAGACAAGCGAGCCGCGGCCGTGGCTTTCGGCGGGGAACGCCGTTTCGCTCCTCACCATTCACGGTGCCAAGGGGCTGGAATGGCCGATCGTATTTGTCGCGGCATTGAATGAGCGTTCGAGCGGCGGGTTTGACCGGCTTATCGTCGACCGGCATTTCGGCGTTGCATTCAGGGTTGACGAAAGCCTCGGCGATGAAGGGAAGTCGGCAGCTTACAAGCTGTTGAGCAATCGCGTAAGCCAGCGGGAAGAGGATGAGGTCCGCCGCCTGATGTACGTGGCGGTAACGCGTGCACGCGACCGGGTCTATGTCTCTGCCAACGAGCCGCAGGGCGGCGGCGAGGCTTGGAAGCTGATGCTGCCGGGACTAGAGTCGGCAGGTATAGAGCCCGTCGAATTGGCTTATGACCCCGCACGGGCGCGGCCGATGCCGCCCGGTGACGGGCCTGTCTTTGACGAGCCCCGGCATCGCGATACGGGTTCGATGGCACGGGCCGTATCGGCTGTTGCGGCAAGCGGGCTCACGGAATATTCGGCGTGCCCAAAGAAATTCGAGTTTCGTTACGTCAAGGGTCATCCAGGAATAACGAACGGCTTCGGCGGCAACAGCGCGGCCCTGATCGGAACGCTCGCCCACCGAGCCGTCGAGCTGGGGATAACCGACGAGGCGACGCTTGCGAAGGAGGATCCGTCAGCCACCCGTGAGACTGTTGTCGAAGCACTTGCCCTTGCCCGAAATTTTTTAACGGATGCTGCCTTTGACGAGTATCGTGCCGGGGAAGTGCTCAGCGAGGCCCCTTTCGCATTTGAGTACGCGGGCATGAGGATACACGGAACCGCGGACCGCGTCGGCCGGGACCATGTTCTGGATCTAAAGACGGATTCGGAGATCGACGAAGAGCATCATCGGTTTCAGCTTTGGGCATATGCCCGAGCTTTCGCGAAGCAGAGGGCGGTGCTGGCCTATCTGAGGCAGAATGAGATCCGTGAATTTGATGCCGCCCGCTTGGATGCGATCGAGCGGGAGGCGGAATCGATGCTGGCAAGGATCCGCGCCGGCGACCACGCGCCCGATCCGGAACCGATCAAGTGCTCCCGCTGCCGTTATCTCCAGATCTGCCCGGAAGGGCGAGCCGTCGCCGCAACGTGACTCAATCCGAACGCCGCCGCCGAGCCGTCTCCCTTCCCCCGCCGAAATACGCCAGTATCATCACGACCAAATGGGCGATGAACCAGATGTTCTCGTAGCCCATATTCTGATAGATGTAGATCAGGATCAGGATCCGCGGAGCGACGATGCCGAGCAGGATGTCGGCCCACTGCGGAACAAGATTGTCCGGATACCAGCCCTGCAGCAAATAGACGACCAACACGATGCGGGGAAAGAACAGCGAGAAGATAAGGAAATAAATGTCCATAACCGCCCCTGACCGCAATTTATATCAGGAACGGGCGGAGGATCACAAGCCCAAAACGTTCACCAGTGCGATGGCGAGATCCCCGCGGGAGAGCGAGGCTTCGGGCTCGAACTTGCCGATATCGGCCGACTCGAGTCCGTCTTCCTGAGTTACCAAGCACACAAACTCCTCTTTGAAATAGACCTCAGCGATCATGTCCTGATAATCATCAGGGAAAAGAATATCTACTCGAAAACTTGGATTGACCTGGCTCATATATAGAAAGAAAGCTTTAGTTCACGCAAAGCTCGCTAGGGACGCCAAGTTATGCGAACCTGTGCAGATCTAATTCATCAAACTGAATATCAGGTATACCGCGACTACGATAAACGCAGACAGAATGATAAGCCTATATGCCCAATATGCGGCTCTAACTCCCGGAGCGGAATGAGAGATCCATTCGGGAGTCTTGAACCACATTGACCGACCGATCCTACCAGTTGCACGCCCGTATCGCATACGTTCGGCAATGCTTTTTCCGTTCTCGAAAGGTGTGTAGATAAAGCCGTTAGGGCGTCCGTCGCGGAGCCATGCATCGCGATGGTCGCGGCGCTGCACATAGATCAGATAGTCGAATAAGGCCATCGAGACGAAGCCGGAGACCATGACATAGATGGTAATGAAAAAGCGCATCGTCATTCAACATGAAGTGCCGGTTCTTCCTCATATTCCGAGACTCGCTGAAACGGGCCCGAACCACGATCCAGGCAGCCACCTTGTAACAAAACTAACCCGGTGTAGATCGCCAGTAGGATTAATCTAGCTCTTTTAGTCAACTCTTTCGTCTTGAACTAAACATCAGTTGCGAATAATGAGCGGCCAGGGCAATTAGCTGCCCGCTGGCCGGATGAAAAGCTCCTCGGCGTTCCACAGCGAAAAGGGGTGGATGCTGCTCGGAGCGAGATTGCCGACACGTTCGTGGCCGGCGGAGATAATGTGCCGCGAGACGACGGGGATGACCGGCGATTCACGCTGCATTATCTCCTGAATGCGATTGAACAGCTCGTGCCGCTGAGCTTCGTCCTTGGTGCGTGACAGTTCATTGAAAAGGCGGTCAACCTCGGCCTCCCACTCGGTCGCGGGCGTTTTCTGCCGCGGATGCCATTGATGGACAGCGGCGCTGCTCAGCAGAAAGTTTGCGAACGCCGATGGGTCGACACCGGTGGACCCGATGCCGAGCATGATCGCATCGTAATCGTAACTCTTGGTCCAGCGTTCCGTCAGGCCTGCAAAATCGATGGGCGTCACCGCCATCGCAATTCCTAGACGTGCGAGGTCCTGCTGAATGACGGCTGCCATCATCTTCCGCGGCTCGTTTTCCGCCGGGACGATCAGCGAAAATTCGACCCGATTGCCCTTTGCGTCAAAAAGCTCCGCACCATCGCCCTCTCCCTTGAGCTCGAAACCTGCGTCGGCCAGCAGCCGTCTGGCCAGTTCCAGGTCATACTCCACGCGCGGAAGTTCGGGATGGAGCCACGCACGGTTACCCGCCGGCACAAAGCCATACTGCGGCGAGGCAAGTCCCTGCAAAGTGTTTGCGGCTATCGATACGCGGTCGACGGCGTGCGATACCGCCCGCCGGAACCGGCTGTCGCTGAACCACGCCTGCTTTACATCGCGGCCGGCACCGGGATTCAAATTGAACCAGATATGATCGGACGACAGCCCCGGCCCCGCGTCATACGGCCGGACCGGCCCCTCGGTCGAGGCGAGAGCTGCATAGTCCGTCGAACGGATCCGATCGATGATATCGATACCCTGGCTCAGCCGGCTGAACGCCGCGTTCGCGTCGGGGATCACCTCAAGCACGAGCTGATCGAGATAGGGGAGCTGGGTTCCCGCCTCGTCACGGCGCCAGTAATGCGGGTTGCGGCCCAGCGTCACGCGTTCGCCCGGAGTGGCGGATTCCACCACGAACGGGCCGCTTGTTACCACCGACTTAGGATCCGAATCTATCTTCCATGCCTCGGCCAAACGGCCGGCTTCGGCATCCTTTTCCAGAGCGTGCCGCGGAAGTATTGCAAGGTTTTCGAGATAGCCCTGAATATTTGCGACGTCGTCGGGAAAGATAAGTTCCAGGCGTCGATCATCGATGCGGCGGGTCGAGATCTCTTTTCCGCTGACCAGCATCGCGTCGCGGAAGGCGGGCGAGTTGGTCCGTTTGTCGTAGATCGATTCGAGCGTGAAGATAACGTCGTCTGAGGTGACCGGTCGCCCATCCGAAAACTTAACGCCCTCGCGCAGCGTGATCGCAAGCGTCCGTCCGTCATCGCCGAGACTCCACGATTCAGCGATCTCAGGTCGAAATTCCTGCACCAGCGGATCAAACGAAACCAGGTGGTCGTTCAGCAGAAAAAAGGTGAGGATGATCGACGCCTCGTCCTCGGCCAGCAGGTAGTTATAGGTCCGCGGCGGCGAAGAAAATCGATAGGTTATCGAGCCTCCGCGCTGGCCGACACCGCGGTCGGCCGCGGGCGCCTCGTTGATCGGCGTGGGGCCGGCCGCCGGGCCGCATGCGGCGCCTATCAACGCGAATAAGGCCGATAAAAGCAGAAACAGTTTCGGGGTGATGAGCTTCATATTTGATCCTTAAAGTCGGGCCGGGGAGACGAGGCGGCAGGTGCCGATGACTTGCAGTTTATTCCGAACGATATTGCAAATCAATGTGCGATAAATGAGAATATGCGTGTTTACGCGCGGCGTCCGCCGCACGGGCCCCCGTCCAAAGTGCTCAAGCTTCTCTTAAGAAAACTTATTCAGGGTGCGTTGATGATCG
>JAEWBM010000163.1 GCA_023391155.1 Acidobacteriota bacterium | reverse complement strand
TTGACGGCCGCTCGAAATGGTTGAAACACGCAAGAGGCGACGTTTCAGATAGCCCGTAGCCTTCCAGTACCCGAACGCCGAATTTCTGTTCGAACGCCTTCATCACCTCGACCGGCATCGGTGCTCCGCCGGAGGTGCAGACCTTCATCGAATCCTTGATATGGCTGATATCAAAGCCGGTCTCTTCGACAAACTTCAGAAGTGCCCAATACATCGTCGGCACACCGACCCAGAAATTTACCCGCTCTTTGACCATTGTCTCGAGCGTGGCCTGCGGTTCGAAGCGGGGAAGGAGGACGCAGGTATTTCCCGCATACAGATTCGAATTCATCTGCACGGTCTGTCCCGTGGTGTGGAACAGCGGCAGAGTTATCAGGCACGTCTTGGGTTCGCCGTCGGTCATATCGAGCATCGGCAAATGGATACTGTAGGTGACGACCGAGTTTGACCAGATGTTGAGATGGGTGAGTTCGGCTCCCTTGGGCTGGCCCGTAGTGCCCGAGGTGTAAAGGATCGCGCAGGTGTCGTGCGGCGCGGTCGGGTAAGTTTCGAATTGGCCTGATTCGGCGAAGATCAATTGGCCGAGTGATTTGTGGTCAGCAAAGGGGCTCGACCCGGCGGGGTCCTTGGTCATCACGACCAGTTCCTTACAGCTCTCGACCTGGTCAAAGCCGCCCTTTACCGCCTGTGCCAGCGGCAGTTCATCCGTGCCTTCGAAAACGAAAACGGCCTTGGCGTCGGAATCACTTAGGTGATATGCCACCTCGCGGGGTTTGAAGAGCACGCTAAGCGGCACGACCGCCGCGCCCGCTTTCATAATGCCGTAATAGACCATCGGAAAATACGGCAGATTCGGGCAGCTCAGGGCGACCTTGTCGCCGTGCCCGATACCCATTTTGACCAGCGCATTGGCAACCTTGTTCGCCATGGCGTTTAGCTGGCCATAGGTCATCCGAACGTCGTTCCAGACGATGGCCTCGCGGTCCGGCGAAAGCTTTGCGTGATGGTCGAGCAGGGATGCGAGATTTAAGGTCGTTGCTGCAAATTCCATATAGTTTCAGCGCGTCCGGCCACCTGTGATGCGCGGCAGATTTCGATTAGGGTGCGGTCAATTGTTCAGATGATAGCCGTAAACGCCCGCTCGCCGCAATATTTATCGTTCGAAATCGATCGTTTTTGCACGCGAGATCTCGTGTCCGAGTCGCTGGACCGAGTGAACCCGCCAGCTCTCATCCGCGTCCGGAAAGTCGGTCCGGAAGTGTCCGCCGCGCGATTCTTCTCGCCAAAGAGCGGCCGCGGCAACCAGCTTTGCCAGCGTTACGAAATTGCGCGAGGCCGTACTCAGATTTGCCTGCGAGATCTGGTCGAACTCGGCGAGGGCCCGCTGTAGCGACTCGCGGTCGCGCAATATGCCGACACGCTCCCACATCACGCGTTTTACACGCTTGCGGACGGCAGTAGAAAGCGGTGCAGGTGAGTGACGTTCCGCGGCCTTCGTCCTGTTGCCTCCTGCCTCCGGTGCGGGATTGTCGTCCGCAGCGGCCGCCTCGCCGGCACGGGCCCCGAAGACCAGCCCCTCGAGCAGCGAATTCGACGCCAGCCGGTTCGCCCCGTGAACGCCTGTACAGGTCACCTCGCCCGCCGCATACAGGCCCGGCACCGTCGTTCGTCCGTTAAGATCGGTCCGTATCCCGCCCATGCAGTAATGCGACGCGGGCGAGACCGGCAGCGGATCGCGAGTGATATCAAGCCCGTAAAATTTGCACGTTTCGTAGATCTTGGGAAAGCGGTGGCGGAGAAACTCGGCATCGAGGGCGGTCATGTCGAGAAGGACGTGACGAGAGCCGGTCCGCCTCATCTCGGCCACGATCGACCGGGAAACGATATCGCGCGGGGCCAGTTCGGCACGTTCATCGTAACTTGCCATGAACCGCTCGCCGTGAATATTTTTAAGAACGCCGCCTTCGCCCCGCATCGCTTCGGACAGGAGAAATCGCGGGGCGGCTTCGAGGCTGAGGGCCGTTGGATGAAACTGGACGAATTCCATATCGGCCATGTCGGCCCCGGCGAAGTACGCCATCGCCATTCCGTCGCCCGTCGCGACCGGCGGATTTGTGGTGTGTTGAAATAGCTGGCCCGCGCCGCCCGTACAGAGGATCACAGCACGTGCATAGACCTCGCGGGGAGCCCGCAGAATGGGGTCGAGGTAGCTGACCCCGATGCAACGGCCGTTGCGGGTTATGAGGCTCTCGGTCGCCGCGAAAGGCAGCAGGGTGATGCCGCTTTCGACCGAGGCACGGGCGACGAGGGACCGGACGATCTCTTTGCCGGTCGAATCGCCGTGGGCATGCAGAATGCGCCGCCGAGAATGGGCAGCCTCCTGCGTAAAGACGAGCTTGCCGCCCTCGCGGTCAAAATCGGCGCCCCAGGCGATGAGCTCTTTTATGTAACGGGTTCCTTCGGATACCAGAGTCTCGACAGCGCGTTCGTCGCAAAGGCCCGCACCGGCGACCAAAGTATCGCCCTCGTGCAGTTCGGCGTTGTCGTCATCGGAAAGCACGACCGCAACGCCGCCCTGGGCATATTCCGTATTAGATTCGCTGGTCTTATCCTTTGTTAGGATGGTGACCCGAGCGCCGCTCTCTGCAATCGCGATCGCGGCGCGAAGGCCCGCCACACCGCTGCCGACAACTACGAAATCGCTTTCCAGGGACACTAGGGAAAATTTACCAAACCGTGAAAAAGTTAACTAGTTGGAGGGGTTAATAAAAAGGCCCGCGACGGGCGCGGGCCTTTTTCACACTCTCGAATCGAGGGGCTTACACGCCGGGGATTCGGAGCTGTTGGCCGGGATGGATGACATCCGGATCAGAGATCTGATCCTTGTTGGCTTCATAGATCTGCTGCCAGGTCATTCCATATTTCTGCCCGATCTTGCTCAGGTTGTCGCCCGATTCCACCGTGTAGGTGTGTTCGCCTCCGCCGGCAGCCGCCTCGGAACCGACGCTGACGTTGAGCATCAGGTCGCCGGCGCGATAGTCGGGGTCGATGCGGTTATATTCGTCCCACAGCTGCTGCTTGGCCTCTTCGCTCGGAGCCGTACCGGTGATGTGCAAGACGCCGTCGGCCTCGCTAAGGTCATACGAGGTGCCGTTCTGACGGGCAAGC
Source organism: Acidobacteriota bacterium (assembly GCA_023391155.1). Classification (GTDB taxonomy): domain Bacteria; phylum Acidobacteriota; class Blastocatellia; order Pyrinomonadales; family Pyrinomonadaceae; genus OLB17. The sequence goes on along the minus strand of JAEWBM010000163.1, from coordinate 1,021 downwards.
TCGAGGATAGTTTGATATTTCTCTTGCAGTGACATTGGTAATTACCTCCTTGACTAATTGCCTCGTGTGATCTGGTTGGTAAAGCCGGCGGCGCCCGATTCCTGAACGACCTGTACGCACTCGGCGTATTTTGCGCCCGGAACGGTACCCGAAACGGTAACTCGGCCGCCGTCGGTCGAGACCGTCAGGCCCGTACATCCCGCTTTCTTCAGATTTTCTTCGATCTTGCCCTTTAATGCCGGGTCCGCGGGCGGCGGTGTAGGCGTCGGCAGCGGTTTGGTGGTCAGATTGTTTGTGACATTTGTGATGCCCTCGACGGAACGAGCGGATTGCTCGGCGCGATTGCGAACGGTCACGTCGTCAACTTGTCCGGTAAGGGTCGCAACGCCGTCATTTACGGCCACGGTAACGCCCGTTATGCCGTCGGTCGCCATTTTTTGCTGAACGGCGGTTTGAAGGTCAGAATCGCTTTTACCGCAGGCCGCCGCAAAAGCGACCACAGCGATCGAAAATAAAGTGATCAATTTCGTCTTCATAAATTCCTCCCTGGTCGTTGTTTCTATCCTGTTAGAGCCCAATGCTGCGTTTGGAAGACACAGGGTCTGATTCGCCCGCAGCCGTAAAAAAAATGTGGGATGCAAATTCAATTTGAGACAGTATACCCCATAGTCCCTAAAACTTCCTCTAAAATGCGGTTAGCAACATCGTAAGAGGTTTGGTCGGGCCGAACGATATAGTGCCAGTCGGCGAGGCAATAGACGGCCTGTCGGCGGTCGAAAAGGGCGCGAGCGGCGTCCGGATCCTGTGCCAGGGGCCTTTCTTTTCGCGAGCGGCGTATGTTGGTCCAGCAGTGCTCGAATGTAGATTCCAGCCAGATGCTGGTAAAGCCATGCCGTTTGATCAGGTCGCGATTTTCCGGCAGAGTCCAGGTTCCGCCGCCCAGCGAAAGTATGGGAAAGGCGTCGTCCTCGAGCACGTGCAGCAAGCTGGTGCTCTCGATATGGCGGAACGCATCTTCGCC
>JAEWBM010000144.1 GCA_023391155.1 Acidobacteriota bacterium | reverse complement strand
GTGTCGCCGCCGATCTCAGGCCCTACGATCGTCTCGATCTCGCCGCCATCCTGATCTGTTTTCCTGACCTTGAAGATCTTCGTTGCCGGGCCGCTGTAGCCGATCGCCACAGGCAGGCTGGTGTACTTGTCGAAGTGCAGCCGATAGGTCGCTCCGCCAAAGCTCGCCGCTACGACATCCACTGCAGTGCCGTCCACTGAGCTCTCGCCTTCGTACGTATAAGCGACGTCGTGGCCTTCCGGAGCCGAGATCAAGAGCATTAGCGTCATTCGCAGCAGCTCGTTTTGCCTAATGCCTGCTCCCGGAGCGCCGCCTTGGTGGCCACGGACTATCACTCGCTCGACCTTGGCTTCATTTTCGCCGTCAGGCGTCCAGGCGGCGCCGTCTCTCGGGCCCACGCGCACAACGACCGTTTTGCCGTCGTTTGTTGTGAAGACGCCGTCCTTGCCGACAATGTCAATGTTCTCGCCGTCGCCTTTTCGCAATATAACGACGTCGTGGCTCTTCATTTCATGGCGTTCACCCGTTGCGGCTTCGCCGTTGCCGACCTTGACCGAGCGCATCAGCTTGTCGGGCAGCATCATCGTGATCTCTGTCTCGCCGCCTACCAATTGTTCGGTCGAATCAGTCTTGATCATGTGCGTCGTCTGAGCCTTGATCACCATACTGCGAACCTCTGCGATGGCCGCTTCGCCGCCGATCGCCTGCCGTGCTTTGGCGATCACCTCGAGAGCTTTATGGTCGGAACGGAACCGTGCCCCGACACCATCCACAAACGCCCCGAGCGTGGCGAAGAAGAGCGTTGTGCAGAATACCGAAATTATAAATCGTTTCATTTTTGCCTCCAGCAAATATCAAATTTGTCATGGCATGGGCGGATTAGCCCTCTGTCAGACTATCGAGATTATTCCATCATGCCCGGCCGGGGTGATTAAGACGACGCAAAGAAATTGTTAAGAATGTAAAATGTGCCGCAAAACTATTGTTGCGGGGCAATCGTAGTTGCATAATGCAATTGCACGGCACTTTGCCGGATGCACCTATGAAACGTTCGTGGACATCGCTGATCTTGCTTGCTGCCGTCCTGGGAGTGCTGACTCTGTTTCTCGGGCTCCAGTATAACTGGCTGGTGCGGGCCGGCGAAGCCGAGCGCGATCAGATGCAGAAACGCGTCGATTCCGATACTAAAGCATTTGCGGATGACTTTAACCGCGAGATCCAGGCCGCATATTTCAACTTTCAGGTGGAATCGGCCGTTTGGCGAACCGGCGACTATCGGCAGTTCGTGGAGCGGTTCGAATACTGGCGGAGCAAGACCGCGTATCCTGAACTGATCTCCGGCTTCGTTTATTTTCCAAAGGACGCCGCGTCCCCCGCACTGATTTGGGACGGCGAGAGCCGCGCGTTCAAGCCGGGAGAGGTGCCCGCCGACATCGGGGAGCTTCGCAAGCATGCATCGCGGCCCCCGCAGCATCCGTTCGATGATGCAACGACATCACTCATCTTGCCCATCAGGCCGCATCAGAAAGTGGTTGAAGAGATCCGCATCAATCGAAATGGCGGAGAGACGGTCAACGTACGCGGCCCGGCCGGTGCGACGATGGATGTGGACGGGGCTTTGGTCATCTTGCTGGATCGGGCCACGCTGACGGAGAGAATGCTTCCGGAGCTGGTGCAAAAATATTTTCCGAATGGCGATTACGTGCTCAATGTAGCGGATCGCGACCATAACACGGTGTTCGGAACGCCAAATGCCGCGTCTGATTCCTCAGCCGAGGTATTCAGTATGCGGCCGGACAACCTGATCTTTTTTGCGACCCGCGATCTGTCGCTTCCCCGAACGGAGGGCGACACCGGGAATGTCGTTGTCCATCAGCGTGTGGAAACCGTCAGCGGGACTCGAGTTTTGGATAAAGCCCCGCCGGAGTCACAAAGATCGTTCAAGATCGAGCTGCAGGAAAAGGCCGAGGGAGCCCCACGCACTGCCGCCGTCGCACTTGCAACCGGCGATGGTGGGTGGGAGGTGTCGGCTACGCATAGCTCGGGTTCGATCGACGCCTATGTCGAATCGCAATTTCGCCGGAGCATGCTCATCGGCCTCGCGCTCTATTTGCTGCTGGTCGGCAGCATCGCCGCAATTGTTATATCGGCGGTTCGCTCGCGCCGGTTTGCACAGCGTCAGGTCGATTTTGTCTCGAGCGTTTCACATGAGTTCCGGACGCCGCTCGCGGTCATATATTCCGCCGGCGAAAACCTGGCCGACGGCGTTGCCGTGAACGAAAGGCGGGTTGAACAATATGGAGAGCTGATCAAACGCGAAGGCAAAAAGCTTTCGTCGATGGTTGAGCAAATACTGTCATTCGCCGGGGCACGGTCGGGGAAACGCACATTTAAAATGGAGCCGGTCGACGCGGGCGAGATCGTTCGTGAGGCGATCGAGGGCTCGATGCCGCTCGTCAATGAGCGAAACGGTTCGATCGTGGCTGACATTGGCAAGCTGCCCGCGGTCCGCGGCGACGCCGAGGCGCTTACCAGCGCGGTTCGCAATCTCATTACCAACGGGCTTAAATACGGCGGCAGCGATCCGCAGCTCACAGTGGCGGCATTTAACGGCGGAGATACCGTCAAGATCTCGGTCGAGGATCAAGGTATCGGGATATCGGATAGGGAAGTGAAGCGGATCTTCGAACCGTTCTTCCGCTCGCGCGAGGTGATCGATGCCCAGATACACGGCAACGGGCTTGGCCTTTCGCTGGTCAAGGAGATCGTCGATGCGCATGGCGGAACGATCTCGGTCGACAGCCGCCCGGGCCGCGGAACAAAGGTAACGCTCGAGATCCCCGCTATTCGGGAGGCGGTCCAATGAGAGTTTTGCTCGTCGAAGACGAAGCGGGCCTGATCTTTACACTGACCGATCGGCTTACGAGCGAGGGCTACGAGGTTGTCTCGGCCCCCGACGGCGAGCGGGGCAGCGAGCTTGCGGCGACGGCGGATCTCGACCTTATCCTGCTCGATGTAATGCTCCCAAAAAAGAACGGCTATGATGTCTGCCGCGACCTGCGGCAAAAAGGGATCACCACCCCGATCCTGATGCTCACCGCAAAGGGCGAGACCATCGACAAGGTGCTGGGGCTAAAGCTCGGGGCAGACGATTATTTGACCAAGCCCTTCGAGGTGATGGAATTGCTCGCCCGGATGGAGGCTCTTTTGCGTCGATCGCCGAATGGCAATAACGGAAATGGGGCCGGGCAATTCAAGTTCGGTGATGTCACCATCGACTTCAAACGAGCGGAGGTATTCAGGGAACAGCGGCCGGTCGATCTTTCAGCGATGGAGTTCAAGCTGCTGCACCACCTGATCGAAAACCGCGGCGTAGTTCACTCGCGGGACCAATTGCTCGATGCGGTCTGGGGCTACGATGCGATGCCGTCGACGCGCACCGTCGATGTCCACATCGCGTGGCTGCGGCAGAAACTGGAAGAAAATCCCAAGCACCCGCGATTTATCCAGACCGTGCACGGGATGGG
>JAEWBM010000024.1 GCA_023391155.1 Acidobacteriota bacterium | reverse complement strand
TCGCCGAGCGAGAATTTTCGATGTTCGGTGAATCTGCCGAGGAACCCAAGGCAAAGAAGGCCTCAGGCGGGGCCGGCACCTTACTTTCTGCCCTGCTTTGGCTCGTCGTGGGAGCCGCTCTCGGAGCGGGCGGTTATTACCTCTGGCAGCAATATAACCCGCCGGTCGTCGAGCAGCCCGCCCCCACACCGGTTTTGGTAGAAAAAAGCGAAGATATCCAGCTCAGCGCCCTTGAAGAGGCGCGCCGCCTCGTGGATTCCGACCCGCAGGGCTACCTGAACGCTAAGGCCGCTCAGCCGAGCGACGCAGTGGATTTCTATTTGCTCGGCCGTGCAATGCTGCTAACCGGCCGTGAATGGGATGCCAAGCGGCAGTTCGATTTCGCCAAGCAGCGCCTGCAGGATGTCGATGAAAGAGACCGAAAGACACTAGCCGCCGAGATCGCCATGGCAAGTGCAATTATCGGCAGCGGACCGGCGAGCGAAGCGTTTAAGCGTGAGTTGGCCGCACAAGGAGTAGCCCCCGTTACCGAAGCGAATACAAATCCGGCGGCACCGCCCGCAAACAACGATCCGGCTCCTCAGCCCTGACCGCGCGTGGCGGCGGCCGCAAACAACAGCACTCCGGTCGCCACCGCAATATTCAGGCTCTCGACCTCTCCCGCGAGTGGTATAGCCACCCGTTCATCGGCCAGCTGCAGGATCTCGTCGGGGAGTCCATGTGCCTCCGACCCCAGCATTAATAACCTCGGGGCTTGCGAGTCCAATTCTGTATATGGCCGGCTTCCCTCCGCTTCGGTCGCCGTCAGCCTCAAGCCCTTTTCACGTGCCCAGGCGATCGCTTCCTCAGGCTCAACGCCCTCCCAGATCGCACACCTAAATGCCGAACCCATCGCCGCCCTCAGCGACTTCGGTGAAAATGCTGCTGCCGAACCCGACGAGATGACCACACCCGCGGCACCGGAGCCCTCGGCGGTGCGAAATATCGCCCCCAGATTAGCCGGATTATTGATCCGATGAAGATAAATTACAGTTCCGGTTCCTGCATGCTCGAGGTTTTTCTCGATCGCCTCCCTCCCCGAATTCGGCCGCCGTGCGATTGCGACGATCCCCTGCGGATTCTCGGTGTCAGCTATACCGCGCATCAGTTGCGATGAGATCCGGTATCGGGACTCGGCAGGCACCGCCCGCAGATCTGCGGAATTCACATCAAACCTCTCATCAACAAAAACCGCCTCAAGCTCGATCCCCGATCGGACCGCCTCATCGAACAGCCGCTTGCCCTCGATAAAGATCTCGTCCGGCCGCTTTCCGTCGCGAACTTTACGTGCCAATTTCAGGGCGCGGTTGTCTTTGCTTGAGATCGACTGAAATCCAAACGGGCTATCCGATTGCATGCCGGTGATTTTACGCTAAAATTGCAGTGCAGCGAAAAGCTCACGTAATAGTTCAACGATCAATATATGAAACCCGAATCACGTGCCGTAAACAAACTCGACGACCTCAAACAGCGCCGGCATCTGGCCGAACAGGGCGGCGGCACTGCCCGTATCGAAAAACAACGCTCCGCGGGCAAAATGACGGCTCGCGAGAGGATCGACTTCTTCCTCGACGAGGGCACATTCGAAGAGTTCGACAAATTCGTCACTCACCGCTCTCGCGATTTCGGCCTTGATAAACAGCAGTTTCCCGGCGACGGCGTCGTTACAGGGCACGGGTTGGTCGACGGACGCGAGGTTTTCGTCTTTGCGCAGGATTTCACCGTTTTTGGCGGATCGCTTTCTGAAACCCATGCGGAAAAGATTTGCAAGATAATGGACCTGGCGATGAAGACCGGAGCCCCGGTCATCGGCCTCAACGATTCAGGCGGCGCCCGCATTCAAGAGGGGGTTGTCTCGCTCGGCGGCTACGCCGACATATTTCTACGCAACACTCTCGCCAGCGGCGTTGTGCCCCAGATCAGCTGCATTATGGGCCCCTGTGCCGGCGGGGCCGTCTATTCACCCGCCATTACCGACTTTAACGTGATGGTCAAAGACACTTCGTATATGTTCATCACCGGCCCTGATGTGATCAAGACCGTGACGCACGAGGATGTGACCAAGGACGAACTCGGCGGTGCGATGACGCACAATTCGAAGTCGGGCGTCGCGCATTTCGCCGCCGATTCTGATGAGCACGCTCTGCAGATCACGCGGGAACTGCTCTCGTTCATCCCCTCGAACAATATGGAGAATCCGCCCTTCATCGAAACCGCGGATCCCGCAGAAAGAGCTGACCCTGAACTGAATACCCTGGTTCCGGAATCTTCAAATCAGCCCTACGATATCCGCGACATCCTCCACAAGGTCGTCGACGACGGTTATTTCTTCGAGGTGCAGGAGCATTTTGCCCAGAATATAGTGATCGGATTTGCCCGCCTCGGCGGATCTTCCGTCGGCATCGTCGCCAACCAACCCGCGTTCCTGGCGGGCGTGCTCGACATTGACGCCTCGGTCAAGGCCGCACGATTCGTCCGCTTTTGCGACTGTTTCAATATTCCGCTGATCACGTTCGAAGACGTCCCCGGCTTTCTTCCCGGCGTGAATCAGGAGCATTTCGGGATCATCCGCCACGGAGCAAAATTGCTTTACGCCTTTGCCGAAGCCACCGTGCCGAAGATCACCGTAATCACGCGAAAAGCATACGGCGGAGCCTATTGCGTTATGGCATCAAAGCACATCCGCACGGATATCAACTTTGCGTATCCTACCGCCGAGATCGCTGTGATGGGTGCCGAGGGCGCTGTCGGAGTGCTATATCGAAAGGACCTAGCCGAGGCAAAGGACCCCGCAGAAGTGCGAGATAAGAAGGTTGCCGAATTTAACGAAAAGTTCGCAAACCCTTATGTAGCGGCCGAACGCGGGTTTATCGACGAGGTCATCGAGCCGTCAATGACTCGGCCAAAGCTGATCCGGGCATTAGCCCTGCTCCGAAACAAACGAGACACTAATCCGCCCCGCAAACACGGGAATATCCCGCTTTAAGTGTTTCGTTAAGGGTCGGGATACAACATCTGAAGTTGTAACTGAAGCAGAGCTATAAATATTGATCGCTCAGTAGTTAAGTCTATTTCTTTAACCAGCATCTCACTATGGAAATACCTCGCCGGCCCACCTCTGCGGAGATCGACCTCGATGTTCTTGCACAAAATTTCCGGTCGGTGCGGTCTTTCGTCGGTGAAGATCTTGAATACATGGCCGTCGTCAAGGCAAACGCCTACGGCCATGGTTCAACTCAGTGTGCCAAAGTGCTTGAGCGCGAGGGGGTTAGCTGGTTCGCCGTCGCATTAGTTGAAGAAGCACTTGAACTCCGCTCTGCCGGCATTGCATCTCCTATTCTCTGCCTCGGCGGATTCTGGCCCGGCCAAGAGGCCGAAGCCCTGGCTCGCCGCCTGACGCCGGTCGTATTCACCGTCGATGCCGTCGAACGCCTGGCCGCCGCCAGCCCTCACGAAGACGTCAA
>JAEWBM010000012.1 GCA_023391155.1 Acidobacteriota bacterium | reverse complement strand
GATGGTGGTCCCGGCTGGATTCGAACCAGCGGCCTTCCGCTTAGGAGGCGGACGCTCTATCCAACTGAGCTACGGGACCGAAAGGCGGGTGCGGCGGATGCCGCTGCCCGTTTCAAGAGTCGTAGTTTATCAAAGACTGCACATCGTAGCCATTGAACTTCTCGCGGCCGCCGAGGAAATCCAGCTCCACCACGAACCGCAGTCCCGCCACCTTGCCGCCGACTCCCTCGACCAGGTCCACAACGGCACGAGCCGTTCCGCCCGTTGCCAGCAGGTCATCGACGATCAGCACGCGATGCCCCTCTCCGACCGCATCTTTGTGCATCTCCAGCGTGTCCTGTCCATACTCGAGGTCATACGATACCGAAACGCATTCTGCAGGCAGTTTCTTCGGTTTGCGGACGGGGACGAATCCCGCCCCAAAATGTGTCGCCAGCGGTACGGCAAAAATAAAACCGCGAGACTCAATACCGATTACGGTGTCGATCTCCAGTCCCTCGCTCCGTTTGATCAGTTCGTCGATCGTTCCTCGAAGCCCGTCGGCATCTTTGAGCAGCGTCGTGATGTCATAAAAATTGATGCCCGGCTTGGGGAAATCGGGCACCTCGCGTATCAGGTTTCTCAAATTTTCCATTCTTTAATATTGTTCGCCTAACGTTCTATTCTGAATGCCGAATAACGTTTGTCGGGATCCACCACCTCTTCGTCGATATCCTCGACGAGCGAATACTGCGGCCCGGCCGCCATGTCCTCGCCAAAATCCTTGACGCTCGCCGCGTCGCCCTGGGCCCAGGCCTCGACACGCCCGTCCCCAAGGTTCCGCACGAACCCGCGAACCTGGTGGCGTGCCGCCGACCTTTGTGCAAAATAACGGAACCCGACCCCCTGAACCCTTCCGCGGATCAGAAAGCGCCTTGCTATCACTGGCATCAATCAGATTCTACTAAATGTCCGGGGCAAGTGTTAACCAAGCGAGTCGAGGCAATCATCCAGCGGCCGCTGGCGGCATGTGAATACGGGCTTGCCGCGCAGGGCAAATTTGCTCGCCGGCGTATCCTGCAGCTCCTCGGCCAAAGCCAGGAAATCTGCCGGCTCATCGGTTTCGAACGACAGCACGTAATCCTGATCGCCAAATCCGAACGCGTGCGTCAGGTGAACCCGTATGTTCGGAAATTTTTTGCCGACCATAAAATCGTTCTCCACCATCGCCAGGTGTTCCTCGGGGCTCATATCCGAGTGCAGCTTTGTACAGGGATACACAAAGTGATACTGCTTTTCACCGGCGTTGACGTGATAACGGTCCTCCATACTGTCGGTGACGAACATCCGCGTCTTCGTGCAGGTGAGAAAGTTTACGACCGTTGTCAGATAGCTGCCGAGTTCCGATCTGAACATTCGCGTCGTCAGCTCCTGTATCTTGTCCAGATCGTGCCCGATGCGCCAAAACATCAGGTCAGCCTTCGAATCGAAGCCGACGAGTGAATAATTGAAAAGCAGCAGGTCCGTGTCGAGATCCTCGAATATCCCGCGAAACTCCTCACAGGCGGTACGCTTCTTCTCTTCCGCTAGCCTCCGCCAACGCGGGTCGGCCTTTACAAATAAAAAGCTGATGAACTGGGGTTTAACGGCGGGGAACGGAGACGGCTCGTCAACCAATCGCAAGGGCTGATCCGTCTCGTCCTTTCGCGAATTGACCAACTCTATCGGCAAAACTCAAACCCTCCGTTAAAAAAGCCCGAGAAACTATGCTGACCGCTATCGATTTTATGTCGGATATGTGGAAGTCAGCAAATACAACTTACGGTTATATGACGATAAGAAAAACTTTTTTTTGCCGTGGCGGGAGAAAATTTTTTGAAAGATTTACAATCCGTGCTGAGTGTGGCTAAATACCACTGTGCTCCGTACTCTAATATTGATCGTTTTGGGCCTTTCAACCGCCGCATTTGCTCAGCAGCGGCCGCTGTTGACCGATGATATCGACATTACTCCGCAGGGTGCGATCGAGGTGGGCGCCGGCGTGGATTTCATCCAGAATATGAAATTTCCGCTATCCGGCCTCAAAGGCGACCTGACCCGTGTCGGGGACATCCGCATCCGTCAGGGCTTTGCTCCGAACGTCGAGATCCAGATCGAGGGCACCATCCAAAACTTTCTGGCCATCAATTCGCAAACTGATCCGCCACCTATTCCTCTGACTATCACGGGCAATTCAACGAACGATTTTGACGATTTCACCATCTCGGCAAAGATCAAGCTGATGAACGAGACGCGGCACCTCCCCGCTCTGGGAATGAAGTTCGGATACCAAATGCCGAACACCGATCAGGCTCGCGGCATCGGCACCAACCAGATAAATATCTTCAGCAAGATCATCGTCCAGAAAAAGTTTGGCCTCAAACCCGGCAAGTCGCCCATGGCCAACATCTATGCCAACATCGGCCTCGGCATTATGAATGCCCCGCTGAACAACTTCACCCAGAACGATGTCCTGCTCTACGGCCTCGCCGGCATATTCCGCGTCAACGACCACGTCAACATCGTTAGCGAAGTAAATGGCCGTGCCAACACTCGCGGCGGAGGAGCCCCGCTCGGCACCGAAAGCGTCGGCCAGTTCCGCGTCGGGGCGCAGGTCAAGGCATCCGGCCTCCGTTTTGATACAGCTGCCATCTTCGGTCTCACGAAATATTCGCCCCGAACCGGCGTCACCTTCGGGGTCACCTACGAAAGCCCGGCATTTATTCCTATCGCGAGATAGGCTGAATATTTATCGGCGAATGTCCGCCGCCTATGTGCGGCGCGGTCCTTATCGCCTCATGCACAAAATCCTTCGCCGCTCTAACCGCATCTAGCAGCTCTTTACCCAGTGCCAAATTCGCCGTTATCGCCGCAGCCAGCGTGCAGCCCGTTCCGTGCGTCGCCGTCGTGTCGATGTACTTAGCCTCAAGCACGTGCTCTTCACCCTTAAGGAATAGATAGTCCGCCGCCATCCGCGGAATGGTTCCCGCGTCTGAAAGGTGCCCCCCCTTGATCAGGACGCTCCTGGCTCCCATCGAGTGCATCACTTCTGCCGCTTCCCTTACGTCCTGAGCCGACTCGATCGCTACCCCGGAGATCCGCTCAGCCTCCGGGATATTCGGCGTGATGACGGTGGCGAGTGGAAAGAGCAGCTCGATCAGTGACTTCAATGCCGCCCCGTCGATCAGGTCAAATCCCGATGTCGAACGCACCACGGGGTCGACCACCACCTTCTCGATTTGAAATTCTTTTATCAGCTCGGCCGTCTCAGTAATGACCTCCCGGTTCGGCAGCATCCCCGTCTTGAGTGCATCCACCGACAGATCCTTGAATACGGGCTCTGCTTGCCCGCGGATCGAAGCGGCGTCCTGGTCGATCGAGCCATACACCCCCTGCGTATTCTGGAATGTCAGCGATGCAGCCGCAGCCGTAGGAAAACAGCCGAACGCTGCGAAGGTTTTGATATCCGCGATGATCCCCGCTCCGCCCGACGGGTCCAGTCCCGCGATCGTCATACATATTTTCGGTTTGGATTCAGTCATTCGCTCTCCCGCTCGATCTCAGCCACCCATCCGGGATCATTCAACCCCCGGATCGCCGCGAACCCGGCCGCCCCTGCGGCGATGGCTTCCAAATAATTTTCACGTGTGATGCCCCCCAGCGCTATCACCGGCATTTCCGCCGCCTCCCTAACCGCCTCGCTTAAACCGCTGACGCCTACGCCGTTCCCCTTTCCCGGCGTCGCGAAAACCGGGCCGAATACCGCCATGTCGGCACCCGCATCCCGGGCTGCGGCCAACTCGTCGGCCTTGTGTGTCGAAACAGCAATGATCAATTCCGGGAACGCACGCCTGATCGCCGAGGCCGGCAAGCCGCTGCTCGTCAGATGAACCCCGTCTGCCCCTGCCGCTGCCGCAACGTCCGCGCGCGAGTTAACCAACACCCGCGCCCGCGACCCTTGCAACGCTCCCACAACAGGCGCAGTCAGCTCGAACAATTCTCTGGCAGTCAGATGTTTTTCGCGGATCTGGATCAGGTCCACACCGGCCTCCGCCGCGCGCGTCATTTGATCGGCGAACGCTGTGATAGACCGTGCCGCTTTCGGGTCGAATGTTCCGTCTGAAATTAGGTAAACGAGAGGGCGGGTGGCGGGCAGGCTCATTTTTTCGTTTCAGCCTCTTTACCCTGCAGCATTGCGACGCTTTGCTTGAAATGCGCCGCCTCCCAAAATGCGATCACGAGGTTGAGCACGCCAAGCCCCGTCACCGCGCCTCGAACCCAGTTCGACGCTACGGTGCGCTGCAAGGCCGGCATCCCCGACCTGTCCGCTAAATAGGCGAGCAAATAATTTTCGCCCCAGCTTCCGAAGATCGTGTCCCAGGGCGAGAGAATTAAATAAAAGCCAAGAAGCAGGCAAAGGATTATAAAAAAAATGACGGTCAGCTTCTCAACCATAACCGTCTAGATTATAACCCTGATACCTGTGTTAAACAATTAGTTATGCTGCGACTGCAAGGTCCTTCAACCGCTCGCTCACATCGCGGTAATTGATGTTTTCGGCATAGACCTGCTCAAAATATCTTGCAGCGCTGCTCTGGTCTCCGTCCGCCTGATAGGCAGTCGCCAGTTCGTACCAGATCGCCTGTTTCTCTTCGTCGTTCAGGTTCGGCGTTTCCAGCATTCTCTGGTACCACTTGAGGGCGAGATTCGGTTTGCCGATCTCCATAAAGCAAAGGCCCAGCATGTTCGCACAGCTGAACAACCGTCGGCTTCCGTCCTCGGCTCCGACGATCGCCGCCGCGCTCTGAAACTCGTTGATCGCATCCTCGATCAGGCCCATCTCTTTGTAAGCGATCGCGGTGTTGTAATGCGTATCGTAATCTTCCGTGTTCTGCGTGTCGCCCGGCTCATCGAGCCCAAGCTCCGCATATAGGTCCGTCAGGTCAAATGCCCCGCTCGGTTCCGGTGCATTTACGGCTACCGCTGCCGGAGCTTCAACCTCGACTTCGTCGGGAGCCGATTCCGCCGGCCCGATCTCCGCGATCAATGCCGTTATCTCCGGCCGGTCGCCAAAATCCTGCCGCAGTTCCTCGGCTGCTTTAAGTGCCAGGTCCGCGTAGCCGCTTTCAATATAGAACCGTATGCCTTCGATCTCTTTCGCGAGAACGTCGTCGTGCGAATCCTCTCCGGTCTCCGAACCTGCGACGGGATCTTCCGACACCGGGCTCTCAAACTCTTCCCCCGCATGGCTGATCGCCTCGGCACTTACGAAAACGGGCGCATCCACTTCAAATTCTGCAGGCCCGCCTTCGGCCGCGAATTCAAACCCGGTTGATCCTTCGTCCTCTAATGCATCGCCCGCACTGTTTTCTAGTTGGGTTGAGAACCGTGCAGCAAACTCCTCTTCGGTCACCGGCGTCGCATCCACCTCGACGCCAAGTTCCTCGTTAAGCTCCCGAACCCGCTCGGCATATTGCGTCTCCGCCGGCACCAGCATCGACAGCTGGCTTGCCGCGAACCGTTCGTCTTCCAACGATCCGGCCGCGCGTGCGGTTTCCAGCAATCTTTGCAGGGTCTCGATCTGTGCCGCCTCATTCCGCTGCCACGTATGCAGGTCGCATAACAGCCTCAGCGCCTCGATCTGGCCCGGATGTCCCTCAAGAACGTTCGCCACTGCAAGATTCAGGTCGTCAAATCGCCCCGAAACAAGCAGATGCTCTGACGAAAGCACCAGCATCCGGCACGCAGCCGCAGCGTCCCCATGTTCCAAATAAAGCTTCGCAACATCCAGGCAACGCGGATACTCTTCCGGGGCGGAGCCCACCAACTTCAAAAGCTGCTCTTCCGCATTTGCCGCGTCACCATTTCTGAAATGGCAGTCGTAGAGTTTCTTTATCAGCTCGCGGTCATGCGGATCGCTTTCGAGCATCTGCTCGATCCGCGCCGCCGCAGTCTCGAGGTCACCATCGGCAAATTTCGCCTCGCACCATCCCGCAAGCGCCTCACGGCAATTACCGTCCAGCTCGATCGCGCGGTCAAATGCGTCGACAGCCTCGTCACTTCTTCCCAGCGATTTGAGCCGAAATCCGTGCGCCGAAAAAGCCTCCGCCGCCTCAGCCGCATATCCCTCGGCGAGATAAGATTCGGCAAGCTGACGATAGACCTCTGAATTTTTCGGATCAAGCAGCGCGATCTCTTTCAGGATCTCAAGCGCTTCCAGCGTCTTGCCCTCTTTCCGGTAATGGTCAGCTACGACCTGAAAATGATGGCGTGCCTCGCTGGCCGCACCTTTCGCCTTGTAGAGCGTGGCAAGTTCTCGCGAGATATCCGGCCCGGCCTGGATCTTCGCGACCTTCTTATATACAGCGATCGCTTTTGCGATGAACCCCTGTTCCGAATAGTGTGCACCGACCTTGCTGTAATACTTGACCGCCTCGGCTTTCTCTCCGCTTTTCACCAGCAGGTCGCCTAGCGTGTTTGTCGTGCCGATGTCTTTGGGATCGTGCTGAACTACACTTCGATATTCACTAATGGCAGCCTTGATCTTTCCCTGAGCCAGGTGCCTTTCGGCGTTACGCATCGCGATATTCTTGTCGAATGCCATGTGAGTTAAAAAAGGTTCCGTCGAAAGGCCTGATAAGTGTAGAGGGCCGCCGCTAAAACGGTCCTTGAATGTGGCGAGAGCAGGCGAAGGAACATTATTCCCTGCAGTCGTAAAATTATCACACCGGAACAAAAAGTGTCAAATCTTTTTTGACATCTTTTGTTAGTGTTTACACTTTCCCGCCTCTTTGTTTTGCCCCGCTCATTTCGTAAGCTATTGCTTTAATTTGAAATTATGCAAGCACTTATCCTAGCCGGCGGCAAGGGAACCCGCCTCAGGCCGCTCACGGTCTATACCCCAAAACCGATCGTCCCGCTCATGAATCGCCCGTTTCTGACTTATCAGATCGAGATCCTCGCTCGGGGCGGCATCAGCGACGTCACACTCTCGCTCAACTATCAGCCGAACAAGATCGAGGAACAGATCGGCGACGGCAGTTCGCTCGGAGCGTCCGTCCGCTACGTAACTGAGCCCGCTCCGATGGGCACCGCCGGTGCATACCGCTACGCTGCAAAGGCCGACGGCGGCCCGACCGTCGTCTTCAACGGCGATATCCTGACCGATGTCGATATCTCCAAAGTGCTCGTCGCCCATAAAAAGAACGGTTCCGACGCGACCATCGTCCTCGTCCGCGTCGCCGACCCTTCACGCTACGGCCTGGTCGAGACCGACACCCACGGCCGCGTCCTTCGCTTTCGCGAAAAGCCCAGCCGCGAGGAGATCGATCAACTCGGCCTCGACACTATAAATGCCGGAATATACATCCTCGAACCGTCTGTCCTCGGCCTGATCGCCGCGGGAAAGAACGCATCGTTCGAATACGACACATTCCCCGCCATCCTTGAAAAGGGGATGAACTTTGGAGCCTACATCCTCGACGACGACACTTATTGGCGGGATATCGGCAATCCGAAAAGCTATCTCGAGGCGCATCTCGACATTCTTGCGGGCAAGGTCCGCGGCATCGAGCCCGCCCCGGCGAACGCCGACGTCGCGACCGCCGCTGTCGTCGAGGGTTCGCTGATCGGCGAGGGTTCCGTGATAAAGCCCGGAGCCCGTATCTCAAACTCCGTGCTCGGCCCCGGCGTCCATATCGAAGAAAAAGCTGTCGTCAAAGACTCCGTCCTCTGGGCCTATACCCGCATAGCTTCGGCGGCCGAACTTCACGGCTGCGTGCTCGGCCGCGGATGCCACGTCGGCCGCAGCGCGATGCTCGGCCCCGGCACCGTTCTCGGCGATAAGGCGTCGATCCCCGACTATTCCAAAATGGGAGTCGAGACAGCTTAAATGCCCGAACTTCCTGAGGTCGAGATCGTCACCCGCCATCTGCATTCGCTGGTCGCCGGCCGGTCCGTAACTAATGCGCGGCTTTTGCGCGAAAAGCTTTCGCCCGCTTCACCCGAAGAGTTTCACCGCGGGCTAGCGGGTGCAAAGATCAACTTCATCCACCGCCGCGGTAAGAATATCCTTGCCGATCTGAGCAATGGCCGTACGCTCCTCACCCACCTCCGAATGAGCGGCCGGTTTATTTTGCTAGACGAAGAAGCCGAAGAGCCGAAGTTCACACACGCCGCCTTTCACTTTTCTGACGGCACCAAGCTTCTATTTCAGGACCAGCGTCATTTCGGGCTGATGAAGATCATCGCAACCGAGAGCCTTTTCGACGACCGGTCGCTCGCTTCCCTGGCCCCCGAGCCATTCTCAGACGAATTTTCTCCCGCCTATCTTTTCACGGCTTTGAAGCGTTCGTCCCGCGACATCAAAACCGTTCTCCTCGACCAAACGCGCGTCTGCGGCGTCGGCAACATCTATGCCTCCGAGGCCCTGCACATCGCCGGCATCCATCCCGAAATGCGGGCAGATCGCATCTCTCGCCCTCGCGCCGCTCGATTGCATGACGCGATCCGCCGAGTACTCGCAGCCACGATCGCTATCGGCGAAGCCATCACACCCGATCCGTCCAACATCGGCGGCAACATCTACGGCGAAGCGGCTGACGGCGATTGGCTCGTCTATTCCCGCGAGGGCCGGCCGTGTCCCGCGTGCGGAGAGCCTATCCGCCGCATGAAACAGGCAGGCCGCTCGACCTTCTTCTGCCGCCGCTGCCAACGCCGCTAAAAAATGAGGGCTTGACACCACCGTCGCAATGTCCGATTATCGCGTTATACTTCGTGGTGAGTTATTGCGACTTGCGACCACGTTAAATAAACTGCTAAACAGCCACCGCAAACTTCTTTTTAGTGAGTCTCGCTGTTTGGCGAGATTTTTCATTTTATGCGAGATTTTCGAGAGATCCTTGAATCGGACGACATCCTCGTTTTTGACGGCGCGGTCGGCACGCGTCTCTATGACAAGGGCATTTACATTAATCGCAGCTACGACGAGATCAATCTCACCACACCCGAACTCGTCCGCGAGATCCACGAGGAATACCTAAAGGCCGGCGCCGACATCATCGAGACGAATTCGTTCAGCGCCACCCGTCACAAGCTTCAGCCGTACGGCCTCGAGGGCAAGCTCAAAGAGATAAACCGGGCCGCCGCCCGTATCGCCCGCGAGGCTGCCGGCGACCGGGCATACGTCGCGGGCGCCATCGGCCCGCTCGGCATCCGTATCGAGCCTTACGGGCCCACCTCGTTTGACGAGGCGATGGAACTCTTTCAGGAACAGGCCGAAGCACTGCTCGAGGGCGGCGTCGACCTATTTATCCTCGAGACCTTCTCTGAGCTCGATGTCATCGAACAGGCCATCCGTGCAGTTCGCGGCCTTTCGGACCTCCCGATCATCGCCCAGATGACCATTCAGATGGACGGCAACACGTCGTTCGGAACATCGCCGGAACACTTCGCCGTGGAACTCGACCGTTTGGGCGTCGATGTCATCGGACTCAACTGCGGAATGGGCCCCAACCACATCCTCACCGCTCTTGACAGGATCCGCTCGGTCTCGGCTAAGCCGCTCTCTGCCCAACCCAACGCGGGCCTCCCCCGCGATGTCGGCGGCCGGCAATTCTATATGGGTTCGCCCGAGTATATGGCGACCTTCTCGCGCCGTTTCGTTCAGAGCGGGGCACGATTCGTCGGCGGCTGCTGCGGCACGACACCGACTCACATCAAGCTGATCTCTGACGCGATTCGTTCGATCAGCCCGCGTCAACAGCACGCCGTGCGCCGCGAACAGCCCGCACAGATTCGCGAGCTCGTTCCGGTTGACGTCACCGTCGTCCCGGCCGAAGAACGCTCGAACTGGTCGCGAAAGGTCGCCCGCGGCGAATTCGTCACTTCGGTCGAGGTGCTTCCGCCAAAAGGCTGCGACGCGGAAAAAACCCTCGAATCGATCCGTCTCCTCAAAGACGCCGGTGTCGATGCGGTCAACATTCCCGACGGTCCGCGGGCCCAGACCCGTATGTCCGCCCAGGCAACCGCCGTCCTTGTCGAACAAAAGATCGGCATCGAGGCCGTGCTGCATTATTGCTGCCGCGACCGAAACCTGCTCGGCATGATGTCCGACCTGCTGGGAGCGGCCGCCCTCGGGCTTCACAACCTGTTGATCATCACGGGCGATCCGCCAAAGATGGGCCCCTATCCGGACGCCACTGCCGTCTTCGATATCGATTCGATCGGCCTGACCAATATGGTCAACAAGCTCAACCACGGCCTCGACCTTGGGAACAACCCGATCGGCTGCCCCACCGCGTTTTCCATAGGGGTAGGAGTAAACCCCGGTGCCATCAATCTCGACGAAGAGCTTCGCCGCTTTGAGTGGAAGGTCGAGGCCGGTGCCGAATACGCCATCACCCAGCCCGTCTTCGACACCGAACAGCTTCGCGAATTCCTTAAACGGATCGAGGGGTTCCGCATTCCGATCGTCGCCGGCATCTGGCCGCTCGTCAGCTACCGCAATGCCGACTTTCTGCACAACGAGGTTCCGGGCGTTAACGTAACACCCGAGATCCTCGAACGAATGAGAAAGGCCTCAGAGATCGGCAAAGAAGAGGCACGCGAGGAAGGCATCGCCATCGCCCGCGAATCGCTCCTTGAGGTCCGCGATCTGATCGCCGGCGTCCAGGTCTCGGCCCCGTTCAACAACGTGAAATATGCATTGCAGGTCTTCAATGTGCTGAACGAACGTCCGGCAGCCGCTGGAGCGAGAGACAATGTTGTTGTTTAGTGCACAACAGTGTTGACCTTCGCAATATTTCTGTGTTAGTTTAAATACCGTCAGGGCGTTCTGCGTCCTGACACTCCTTCCTACTTTTTTCCCAAACAATTCACCCACCTCCCTTTCAAGTTCTAAACTTTCAGTTCTTTCGGAGGACCTTTATGACCGCAACTTTTTGCAGCGCTCTGCGCTCCGTTTCACGCTGCCTCACCCCTATTTTTTTCGGCACGTTTTTCGTACTCACTGTATCAAGCCAGACCTTCATCGGTACCGGGACCGGCAATATTCCCAACGGAGGAATTCCTTGGACTTGCGGCGCGCCTCTTAACGTTGAATTCGAAGTTACCGCCGTTTCCGTTCCGCTCGCCGACATAATGATTTCGTTTACCGGCGACCATCCCCATATCGGGGACCTTGACGTGAGGCTAACCGCGCCGGACTCGACGTCCCATTCCATCATTTCCCTCGTGGGCAAACCGTCATCTTTCAGTTATGGAGACAGTTCCAATCTTAACGGAGCGTATTCCTTCTCCGACCTTGGAATCCTTAATATGTGGCATGAGTCTGCGATAATCGGCGATGGTCAGGATCTTCCGAATGGGATCTATCGGACTCAGGCCGCCGGACCATTCTCGCCTGTCGACCCCGGTCCGGGATTCACGTCCCTGCAGACAGCCTTTGCCTCCGTTTCTGATCCGGTCGGCACATGGACATTGAGTTTTCGAGATTGTGCTTTCTTTAGAGGGACAGGGAGCATTTCGGCAGCGACCTTATCGTTTGGCGGCCTCGCGCCGACAGCTGCCGGCGTTACGGTTGCCGGCAAGATAACGACGGGCAGTGGCCGTGCCGTGTCAGGCACCCGTGTCCAATTGACCGGCGGCGAATATGCCCAACCGATCTACGCTCTCACCAACGGCTTCGGCTACTTCAGCTTCACCGACGTGCCGGCGGGGCAGACCTATATCCTGTCGGTTAGCTCGAAACAGTACACTTTCGCAAACCCGTCGCGGGTCATTAATTTGGATGATGAGATCTTCGGCGTGGATTTTATCGCCGAGCCGATGTTCTTCGGCAGCAAGCCTAGACGGTAAGCACGATCTTTCCCTGGGCCTTCCGGTCCATCACTTCGCGGTGCGCCCTCGGTGCCTCCGATAGCGGAAATTCGGCCTCGACCGTTGGCTTTAAATAGCCGGCGGCGAGGCCCTCTTCTATCTTCTCGACCGCTTCGCGAAGCTCCGCCTTCGGTGCATTGAAAAGCAGCATTCCGTAGATCACCGCGTCCTTTGCCATCGCCGACCTCGGCGCAAATTCAAGGCTTCCCCGGCTCCCGATCACTACCACTCGGCCGAACTTTGCCAGGATCTTCAGATCGTTCTCAAGATTGACGTTCGCCAGCATCTCGAGGATGACATCCGGTCCACGGTCCTCCGTCTGTTCCAGGATCTCGTCGAGATAGCCGTCCGCCGAATGGTCGAACACGGCCACCGCTCCGCTCGTCCGAACCAGCTCTTTACCTTCCTTTGAGCTTGCGGTTCCTAAGACCCTAATTCCTGCGTTCGCAGCGAACTGAACCGCGGCGATGCCGACCCCGCCGGATGCCCCATGTACCAAAACCGTTTCGCCCGCCTTTGCACGCGCCTTCTGAAACAGCGCTCTATACGCCGTGGCGTAGGGAGTAAACACCCCCGCACCCTGCGCAAAACTCACATTGTCCGGCAGCCGTCCGAGCTGATCCTCTCGACAAAGTGCATATTCGGCATATGTCCCGGTCAGCGTGTCAGCGGTAAAGACGCGATCGCCTTCTCGCCACCTCTCAACACCCGGCCCAACCCTCTCGACGACACCCGCACCGTCCTTCCCCGGCGTATACGGCAGCTCGGGCCGAACCGAATGCTGCCCCGCGCGAATATAAGTATCGACAGGGTTGATTCCAGCCGCCCGTATCCGCACCAGCACCTGCCCCGCTTCCGGCTCGGGCACATCGGCCTCGCCGATCTGCATAACCTCCGGCCCGCCAAATTCTCTAACCAGGATCGCTTTCATTTTAGAGATTCCCTCTGAACAAGGTATTTGGACCAATATTTCGTGTAGGCTCTTTGTACTCTCGGCACGTCTTCGCCCCAGAGTTCGACCATTTCGGGCAAGAACCTCAAGAACAGTGCTATTGCCTTCCTCTGCTGATCATCCAAGGCTGAAAAATTGCTTTCCTGAGTCTCATTCTTTGGATATAACGCACTAAGTGTTCCTATCGTCATCATCGACGAAGGGTCATAATTTTCCAAGATGTGAAGCAAAAACGCCGGGAGATAATATCTCAATCCCTTTTCATCGAGAAAGGCAACACAGTCGAAATTCCCCAGCACCTCGGAGGAGATACCCGACCAATCATGTTTTATCTTGTTTTCAGGAATTTGAGCAAGTGGTTCTCGCGGGCCCTCACGCCCATAATTATCCATGATGCGTGCTTCGTCTAGGCTGACGCCGCCGTCAAGGGTGACTCCATCGAACGCGGAACGTATCTCAGAGATCAGTTCTTCCTTGTCCATGTAACTACATCACACAAGATCGGCATCTGGGCACGCTTCAAGACACCAAAGTTCGCGTGCCTTTACTCCACCGTAACGCTCTTCGCCAGGTTTCGCGGCTGGTCCACGTCACAGCCGCGGCGGACGGCGATGTGATACGCCAGCAGCTGCAGCGGCACAACCGAAAGCACCGGGCCCAACAGGTCCGTCGTTTCCGGTATCTCGATCACATGGTCTGCGACCTTGCTGCTCATCGCGTCGCCCTCGGTCAGCACCGCGATCACGATGCCGTCGCGGGCCTTCACCTCGACGATATTCGAGTGCGTCTTCTCATACCTCAGCTCGCTCGCCTCGTTACCGTGCTCTTTCGTATTGACCACCACTACCGGAAGCTTCTCATCAATTAACGCGTTCGGCCCGTGCTTCATCTCGCCCGCCGGGTAACCCTCCGCGTGGATATAGCTGATCTCCTTCAGCTTCAAAGCTCCCTCGAGCGCGACCGGAAAATTGATCCCCCGTCCCAAATAGAGAAAGTCCTGAACACGGAACAGGTCCTTCGTCAGTTCCTCGATCAGGTCCGCGTCGTTTAGCAGCTGCTCGATCTTGAGCGGCAGCTCGGCCAGGTCCTGGGCCAGCGTCTTTGCCTCTTCCTCGCCGATCGTGCCGCGGATATCCCCCAGCATCAATGCGAACAAATAAAGCGCCACCATCTGCGACGTAAACGCCTTCGTCGATGCCACTCCGATCTCCGGCCCAGCGTGCGTCAATATCGTCCCGTCCGCCTCGCGGTGGATCATCGAACCCTTCACGTTGCACACCGCCAGCACCTTACATCCTTGCTGCTTGGCTTCGCGCATCGCCGCGATCGTGTCTGCCGTCTCGCCCGATTGCGAGATAACGATCAAGAGATCAGTCTCGCTCAGCACCGGGTCGCGATAGCGGAACTCCGACGCATAATCCACCTCGACCGGCACCCGGGCCAGCTTCTCGAGCATATATTTCCCGGCCAGTCCCGCGTGCCATGACGTCCCGCACGCCGCGATCTTGATCGACGTCAGCGAACGAAATTCTTCCTCGGAAATATCCATCTCTTCGAGATAAACCCTTCCCGTGTCGAGCGAAACGCGCCCCTGCAC
>JAEWBM010000072.1 GCA_023391155.1 Acidobacteriota bacterium | reverse complement strand
GTCCAGAACTTCGGCGTCTCGACCGACGACCCGATCGTTGCAGCCGCAAGGCCGTAAACAGAGCAATTCGCCGGAAAGGGCGGCGCCGCTTCCCTTTCCGCATACCAAACAGCAAACTGCCGGCCCCCGACGGGCCGGCAGTTTGCATTTTAAATAGAGAAAAGATGTCGCCCTTTGCGAGCGCGGCCGAGTCTTATACCATTGAAAGACATTTGAAAAGGAGGGGGATATGATCTTGAGGCGACGTAATGCGTATTATCTGAAGCTTGCGGCACTCGTGGGAGCGGCCGCATTTCTATATTTCGTCTTCGCCGGGGACACGATGAGCGGGTCGGTAGCGAAGGCATCGGCACACGGCCCGACGCCGGGGCACACGAAGGCACCGGGCGAAACGAGCTGTATCGCTTGTCACGGGGGCGGCAAGGAGAACGGCGGGACGGGGAACGTTACGATCACGGGGCTGCCGCGGAATTACTTGCCGGGCCAGGAGATACCGGTGACGGTTACGGTGAGCCAAAGCGATGCGGTGATATATGGATTCCAACTGACGGCGATCGACAGCACCGGGGCGAAGATCGGGACGTATACCCTGCCCGCGGGGACGCCGCCGGAACTGCAGATCGAATCGGGCGTCATAGACGGGGACCAGCGCGATTACGTAATGCACACGATCGACGGTGTAACCCCGTCGCAGTTCGGCTCAAAATCATGGACGTTTACCTGGAAGGCCCCGGAGGTGCGGAGCGGCAAGGTGGGATTTTATGCGGCCGGCAATGCGGCCAACAGCGACGGCGGGCCGGGCGGTGACCAGATATATACGACGGCCGAGGCGACCTTATCGGGCTCGGCGATCTCGAATTTTGACACGGACGGCATAAGCGATATTGCGGTGTTCAGGCCGTCGAACGGGACATGGTATGCACTGAATAGCTCAAACGGCGGCTTTCAGGAAGTGCCGTTCGGGGTGGCGGGCGACCTGATCGCACCGGGCGATTACGACGGTGACGGCGAAACGGACCGAGCTGTTTTTAGGCCATCGTCGGGGACGTGGTTCGTTAGCCTGAGCTCGGGAGGATATACGATCGTGCAGTTCGGCGTGGCGGGGGACGTACCGGTCGCGGGCGATTATGACGGCGACCTTAAGACCGATATCGCCGTGTGGAGGCCGGCGACGGGGGTCTGGTATATATACCGAAGTTCGGACGGAACGATCGATATTCGGCAATTCGGGCTGTCGATCGATAAGGCAGTGCCGGGTGATTATGACGGCGATGCGAAGACCGACGTCGCGATCTGGCGGCCCGAGAGCGGTGCATGGTACATCTGGCGAAGCTCGGACGGCGGCTTTTCGATATTCAGTTTCGGCGTGAGCGAGGACCGGCCGATACAAGCGGATTTTGACGGCGACGGGCGGCACGATGCCGCGGTCTTCAGGCCGTCGAATGCGACGTGGTATGTGTTGGGCTCGCGGGACGGATTTTCTGCGGCTCAGTTCGGGGTGCCGACGGATGAGCCGGTGCCGGCGGATTATGACGGCGACGGAAAGGCGGATATCGCGATCTATCGCGACGGGGTGTGGTTCATCTACCGCAGCACAGACGGGGGCTATACGGTGAGATCGTTCGGTGCGGCGGGGGATATACCCATCCCGGCAGGGTATCTTGCGGAAGATTAGACGCCGGCCGCATATTTAGAAAGGAAAATGCCCGCCCCGGCTTTTGATCGCCGAGACGGGCATTTTCCGGAGGAAACGCGGCTACTCGCCATAGGAAGCCGCTTCCGCGGTTATGGCTGTTTCGAGCCTTCCGGCTGAGTGGCCGGGACCGGCTGAACCAGTTGGATCACCGGATTCGGAGCAACCTCGGGGACTTCTGGTTGCTGTCCCGAATTCGAGACCGGGTTGCCGAGCGGAACCGGCTGAATGATCGTCGCAGCGGGCTTGGTTCCCGATGAACCCGGATTCGCTGCGAAGTCGGGCCGATAAATACGCGGCGTGATGAAGAAGAGGATCTCGTTCGTGTTCCTTTGGACGCCTTTTCGTTTGAAGAGGTTACCGAGGATCGGGATCCGCGAAAGGCCCGGAGTTCGGTCCTGACTCTCGCGTTCATCATCGAAGAGAACCCCGCCGACGACCGTGGTACCGCCATCGGGCACCGTCACCTGGGTTTGCATCATCTGGGTGTTGATAGCCGGAGCCGCCCCGCCAACTATGGTGGCAGTAGAGCTGTTTTCAGCAACGACATCCAGTACGACTGTTCCAAGGTCGGTGATCTGCGGCGTGATCTGGAGCTTGAGCGGAACGTCCACGTATTCGGTGGTCGCGACCACTGCTCCGCCGGCGGCTGCGCCGGGCTGAACGGTCGTGATCGGGATCTGGGTCTTGCTCTCGATCACGGCTTGGCGATTGTTAAGAGCGGTAACGCGAGGCGTAGCGATGACCTTTGCCTGGCCTTTCTGTTCGCCCGCGGTGATCAGCATGTTGATCTGGGCGGTACCGAAGATGCCGGTCGTCAGGCCGATCGCGGTGTTGGCGATCTGTGATGCCATACCGTTGTTGATCGAACCGACAGGAAGGCTCGGCGGGATCGGAAGCTCGGTCGTTGAACCGGGCAGGGTTCCTCCGCCTGCGCCGCTGCCGCGTGCACCAACGACCAAGCCTGAAAGCTGGACGCCGACGTCACGGCTGAAGTTACGGGTCGCGACAACGATCCGTGCCTCGATCTCAACCTGCGGCTCGGGCTGGTCAAGAATGCTCACCAGCTGGCGGATGGCATCGATATTTTCGCGAACATCGGTGATGATCAGCGAATTGCTGCGAAGGTCGACTTCGACCGCGCCGCGGCGCGAAAGGCGACGCTTGACGATGGGCAGAAGCCCCTCGTTGCCAGCACCTGCACCGCCGCCGCCACCTGCGCCTGAGCCGCCGGACGAGCCGGAGGTGGTGCCGCTGGTGGGCGCCCCGCGGCCGATGTTGCCAACGGCACGGGCATAGTTAAGGCGGATAAACTCCGTATAGAGCGGTGACGTGTCGAGTTGCGATTCACGAACGCGGTTAAGGATCTCTTGTTCCGTGGCGAGCGCCTTGGAATCGGCGACACGTAGAATGTTGCCGTTGACCTGTATGCCGAGTTCCTGAGAACGCAGGATCGAATCGAGAGCGACGTTCCACGGCACCTCGTTCACATTTACCGTGACCGGTATGGCGCCGACGGACTTGTCGATGACAAAGTTGATGCCGTACTGTTCGGTAATGTAGTTGAGAATGTCGCGAATGTCAGCATTGACGACGTTTAGGTTGATCGGCTCGCCGACAAAACCGGGGTCGCCGTACATGCGGCCTTCCTGCCGCGGATCCACATTTTGTGCGGCGGCAGCGAGGCTGAGCATGCTGACCAAAATTGACGCGATCACCGCCCGTCGGACGCAACCGCTGATGATAAGAAGAGAATTCATGTTTCCTCCGTTGCAAGATACACACGCTTCCCAAAATGGGGAGGTGGTGTGTGTTTATTGAATTACTTCATTGGGATGACCCCGGCGACAGGACCGCCGCCGGAGCGAAGATCGGTGTTATTTATTGCTCTTGGCGACCCGGGCGGGACGCTTGCCCTTTTCGTCGGAGCTCTTTTCATCGCCCTCGGCGTTCATTTCATCCAGGGGAGAAACGATCGGGCCGGTGGCGACCATGGCCTCTGACGAGACGGGACGCGGGGCGGCCGAAGCGGCCTCGGCACCAACAGGCGCCGTACCCTGGATCTCCTGTTGAGCGGTGTACTTTCGCAGCGGCATATTCTCGACAGAAGCGATGAACTTGCCGTTGGACATCTTGGTCACCTTGCGAAAGACGAGGCGATTCTCTTCGACAGCGACAAGCTGGCCGTCGAAAAAGCGTTCGCCGGGATAGATCGTATAAGAGAGCCGGATGGGCGTCGCCTCGACCATAGCGGCGTAACCGCGTGGGGTCTTGAAGATGCCGGTGACAGCCATTTCGTTAAGGGTCAGAACGCTGGTCACCTTGGGCATCGGCTCGCCGTTGACAGCCGCTGATTCGCGGAGCTGTTTGTAATAGGCGATGCGCTGCTCGATCGGCGGAGCACCCATGTTCTCGGGGCCCTTCTTAGCCTCGCCGCCGGTTGAGCCGCTTCGAGCCGGCCCTGCCTCGCGTGTACGGGCCCAGCCCGGTTTGGCGAAGGGGTCCCGCGACGTCTGTGCATCGGCGGACAGGAACGCTCCGCTGAGGAGCACAAAGCCGGCCGCGGCGGTGCTAAGACTCAATGTTCGTACAATCTTCGATTTATTGATCATGGCTTTATCTCTCTGGTGAAGTGGGTAACCTATTTCGCTGCAGCAGCTGCGGGCGGTGCCTTGGGTGCGGGTTTGCCGCCGGGGCCGGGCTTGGCCGGGTCGGGCTTGGCCGCAAGAGCTTCAGGATCGGCGTAGAACGCGGTCAGCAGGAACTGGGCATGAAGCGTTTTTTGCGCCGTCTGCTTGTCGAGCTGATTGATCTTGAAGTCAGAGATCGAGACGATCCGGGGCAGCTTTGCCATCTTGTCAAAGAATTCGCGGAGGTTGTTAAAGTTGCTGTCAACCTCGACCTCGACGGGCTTTGCCATTATCGAATCCTGCTGCGTATCATCGCGGGGCGAGAACCGCATCACGATGAGGCGTGAATCGCTGGCATTGTCCTGCAGGCCCTGGAGCACGTTGGTGATCTCACGCTGTTCGGGGAGAAGCACCTTGAGCTCTTCATATTCAACGGCCTTGCTGGCGTAGAGTGCCCGGAATTCGTTGATGCGCTGGGTGGCGATCCTGGCCTCTTCATTCTTTTTGGTGATCTGGGCGATCTCGTCTTCGAGGACCTGGACCTCAGCCCGGGTCACGCTTGTGAAGAAATACCAAACCGTCAGGTAGAGCAGCGTCGCGACGACGACAAGCAGGATGAGTTGGTAATGCCAGTTAAGATCTTTAATTTTCTCAATCATCGTAGTGTCCTTCTTATTAGTAGGATCGGGCTTGGAGGGCCGTTAGTTCTTTGCGACCTGCGGAGGCGCGGCGGGCTGGCCGGGGGCCGATACGGGTGTCACACCATCGGGCTGGGCAGCCTTAGAGGGCGTGTAGGCGGTCTTGATCGTGAAGTTCACGACATTGACCTTGGGTGCGTCGGCGCCGGACGGTGCGGATGCCATCTGATTGACGACCTCCTGCCGCTGGATCTCGATATTAAGGTTCGAGAAGAGGCCGTTCGAGAACTCCAGGCTGCGTCCGAACTGCGTGACGGCTGATTCGTCGGGCGAATTGCCGCGAATGACCATCTGATCGCCGGTCTGCTCGATGCTCTGAAGATAGAGGCCGGGAACCATTGCGATGCGTTCACGCATTGCTTCGAGTACCGCGCTCGGGCCACGCTGTTCGTCGCGGAGGCGTTTGATGGCGGCGATGCGAAGATCGATATTCTGAATCTTTTCTTCGAGCTCGCGCTGCTCCTTCATAACGACCTCGAGTTCGGCAGCGATCTGCTTTTGCTCGGTGAGCCGGCGTTCGGCATCGTTCTTGGCCATATGCGTGCTGATGACATCCCAGCCGACGACGGCGGCGAGAAGGAAGCCGACAGCAAGCGTCATGAGAAGTAAGCGTGACGCAGGGCTGCTGACCTTGCGGTCGACGGCGACGATGGCCCCGCCCTGACGTTCAGTTACTGAATGCAGTAGATTTACTTTGATCATTGTAATTACACTCCCCTCATCGCAAGGCCGACGGCAACAGCCATTTCGGGCATGATCTCGCTAAGATAATCGGGGTCGAACTTTTTGGAATCGACCTTTATGTTTCGGAAAGGATCGAGGACCTCAACGGGCAGCTCCAGACGTTCAGAAAGATCGCGTGCCAGGCCGGCGAGCTTTGAGCCGCCGCCAGAGATAAGGATCTTTTGAACAACGGTCTGGTTGTCCTCTGAGGTGGCCCGATAGAAATCGAAGGTCTTCTGGATCTCCATCGCGACGACATCGGTCACATCTTTAATGAGCGGCTCGATGGCGGTCTCTTCGACGCCCTCGACCACATTGGGGACGCCGCGCTTCATCGCTTCGGCCTGCTGGAAACTGACGCCGAGGCTGCGCTGGATGATATCGGTGAACTGGCTGCCGCCGACGGTGATGTCGCGTGAAAAGAGCGACCGGGTCCCTTTGACGATATTGACGTTCATCGTCGAGGCACCGATGTTGAGCAGGGTTACGACCTGTGAATCGTCGGGCTGATAGTTGAGCTCATAGCAATTCTGAAGAGCGAATGTGTCGACATCGATCACATAGGGCTCTTTGCCGGCGAGCTGTACGGCCTGGCGGATATTGTCGATGCGCTCACGCTTGCAGGCAGCGATAAGAATGTTGGTCGAGTCGCCGTTATTGGCCGTCACCTGATAATCGAGGCTGACGTCGGCGAGATCGTAGGGAATGTGCTCTTCGGCATGCCAGTCGATCGATTCCTCAAGCTCTTCGGAACTCATGGCCGGAAGAACGATGTTCTTGATGATGACCGAGTGGCCGCTGACGCCCGTTACGACGAGGTCGGAGTCGACGCCATTCGTGCTGCAAACGCTCTGGATGGCATCGGAAACGGCGTTGAGCTCCATGATCTGGCCGTCGATGATCGATTCGTCGGGCAGATTCTCGAAGCCGAGGCTGACGAGATTGAGGTTATTAGCTTTGCCGTCAAGTTCGACCATTTTGATCGAGCTTGATCCGATATCAAGACCGGCTACGCTTTTCTTCTTACCGAACAGCATTGTGTTATTGCTCCTTTACGGCCGCGGGGGCCAAGATCTTTTTTTATGTGAGTTGCTCGTGTGATAACCGAAACGGAACGGAAACAATCTTTATCGCGGGTCTTTGCCACCGTTTGGGCCTCACCATCAGGGGAATTAGACAGGACAACTGAAGGGTAGTACTTTAGTCAGCCGTTCCGTTTCGGATGTTCCGGAAACGCGCCTTACGGGCGGCGTTCGATGATGAAGTTTTGAAAAAGTTTTCGCATCGGGTGGCGAAGGGTGAACGGCCGTACAGCACCGTCAAGAAATAAAGTTACACGAAGCGCAAACATCTGTCAACACTTTTTTGCACAGTTTAACGCAATACGACAGAAATATGCTCAAAATGAAGAAAAAAGGCGGTCAGATTGCAATGTTCGAGGGAATGAGCGTGTTAAACACCTTTCTTTTCACGGGCGGCGATCGCGTGTTTTGCAACGGTTTCGAGGTGGACCTCGTCGGGTCCGTCGGCGATGCGGAGCGAACGGGCGTAGATCCAAAAGCGGGTGAGCGGAGTGTCGGTTGAAACACCTAATCCGCCGTGGAGCTGGATGGCGCTGTCGATGACGTCGAGCGCCATGCGGGGCACGACGGCCTTGATCATCGCGATCTCGCGGCGAGCGGCCTTGGCACCCTCGCGGTCGATCCGCCGGGCGGTGTGCAGGACGAAGAGGCGTGCCTGATCGATGGCGAGACGGGATTCGGCGATGTCACGGCGAACAGTTCCCTGCTCGATGAGAGGGCGGCCGAACGCGACACGTTCGCGGGCGCGGCCGATCATCAGCTCGAGAGAGCGTTCGGCGGAACCGATAAGGCGCATGCAATGATGGACGCGGCCGGGGCCGAGGCGGCCCTGAGCGATCTCGAACCCGCGGCCCTCGCCGAGGAGGAGGTTGGATCGCGGAACACGGACGTCGGTGAAAGAGATCTCGCCGTGGCCGATGGGGGCATCATCAAAACCGAAAACGTCGAGCATGCGTTCGACCTTGACGCCGGGGGTATCCATGGGGACGAAGACCATTGATTGCTGAAGGTGGCGAGGGGCCGCGGGGTCGGTCTTTCCCATGAAGATCGCCAGGCGGCATCGGCGGTCGCCGGCACCGGTGGACCACCACTTGCGGCCGTTGAGGATGTAATCGTTACCATCGGCAACGATCGAGGCCTCGATATTCGCGGCATCGCTCGAGGCGACGGCGGGTTCGGTCATTGCGAAGCATGAGCGGATCTCGCCATGAAGGAGAGGTTCTAGCCACTCGGCCTTTTGTTCGGGCGTGCCGTAGAGGTGCAGGACCTCCATATTGCCGGTGTCGGGGGCTGAGCAATTGAAGACCTCGGCGGCCCAGGTGACGCGGCCCATGATCTCGGCGAGGGTAGCGTAATCCAAGAGAGATATGCCGGAAACATCGGGGAGGAAGAGGTTCCAGAGGCCGGCATTGCGAGCTTTTGCCTTTAGTTCCTCGATAAGCGGGAGGGGTTCCCAGCGGTCGCCGGCGGCAACGTCGGCATCGTAACGGGGCTCGTTTGGGTAGATGTGCTCATCCATGAAGCGGAGGAGCCGTTCTTGCAGTTCGAGCGATCTTTTTGAATAATCGAAGTCCATAATCGGTAAAAGGCAGCAGTTCGTCAGAAGCTTAGCATAATTGCGCGAGCGCTCCATCGGCACCAGACAAGCAAGATAAATAATGATAAATGAACCAGAAAGCGTACGTCCCGGCGAGGGAATGGATCTCAAGAGGCTCGGTGACTATCTGAGAATGAGGCTGCCCTCTGTGCTTGGTGAGCCGGAGGTGGAGCAATTCAGGCAGGGCAGCTCAAACCTGACATATTTGCTGAAGCTGGGGACGGCGGAGTATGTGCTGAGGCGGCCTCCGTTTGGCAACACGGTGCGGACGGCGCATGACATGCAGCGGGAATATTCGGTGCTGACGCGGCTGGGGATAATCTATCCGCCGGCACCGGAGCCAATACTGTTTTGCGATGATGAGTCGGTGATCGGGGCGCCGTTCTATCTGATGGAACGAAAAGACGGGCTGATAATTCGAGGCGATGCCCCGGCGGCGATCAAGGAATCGCGGGAGATGCAGGCCGCACTATGCCGATCATTTATGGAGAATCTGGCGGAGCTGCACACGGTCGATTATGCATTTGCGGAGCTGGACGAGCTTGGAAAGCCCGAGGGTTATTGCAGACGGCAGGTCGAGGGCTGGTCGCAGCGGTATGCGGCGGCGAGAACGGACGAAAGCCGAGAGATCGATGAGGCGGCGAAATGGCTCGGGGACAACATTCCGGAGGAAAGCGGTGCGGCACTGATCCACAACGATTACAAATTCGACAATCTGATGCTGGACCCGGACGACCTGACGCGGATAGTGGCCGTTTTGGATTGGGAAATGGTTACGGTCGGGGACCCGCTGATGGACCTGGGGACGCCGCTTGGGTATTGGATGTCGCCGGATGCGGGAGAGGAACTAATGAACCAGGCGTTCAACCCGCGGGTGCTGATGGAGAATTTTACGCGGCAGGACCTGGTGGATCTGTATGCCGAGGCGGCCGGGCGTGAGATGCCGAATATGGTGTTTTATTACGTTTTCGGGACGTTCAAGATAGCGGTGATCGCTCAGCAGATATATGCGAGATACGCTCGCGGGACGACGAAGGATGAGCGGTTTGGGAGCTATGGGCGATTTGCCCAGGCGTTGGGGAGGATAGGTGTGGAGGCGATAGAGAGGGGAGGAATTTGAGGGAATGGATAACGGATAATGGAGAATGGATAATTCTCGTTTACTGTCGCGACGCTCTCGCGGATGTGGAGAAGATCTCCCGCAGAGAGACAGAAAGGTAGACACGGCAGGTGTCCGCAGGTGTTTTCACGGGTGTGACGGAAATCTCCCGCAGAGACGCAGAGACATCGGAAACAAGTTTAGCAGAAGGTGAAATCGCGGCACACTTTTGGAAGCGGTGAACCTTAGTCGTGATCGGTGTAGTAATTTCACGCAAAGACGCGGAGACGAGTGTGATGGGGGGAGGCTCGCTGACGGGGGATTTCCGGTGATCTGCACGGAAGATCAGGTGATAGGTTCTTCCGCGTCCTCGGCGTCTTCGTCAGGCTCTTTTACAACGTGGGTCCACATGTATCCTGCATCTGTCGTGAGCAGGGTCGTCGTCGAAAGTTTATTGTCGATGAAGATCCGTGTGAAGTAGGGTTTGTAGTAAAGGACGAAGAAGACCGCGCCAAGCGTCGGTTTTTCAAGCTCGCTGTAATCGAGCCAGATCTCGCGAGGAGGTGTGGATCTGAAGCCGCGAAATGCCAGTTGGAAATAGCTTTCGTCCTTGAGGATCTTGGTACCCGTGGCATCGATCGTGTAGATGCCCTCGCCGCCGTAGACGGCTGTGCCGTCGGTCTGGAAAGCGGGGAGCATCCAAACGGAAAAGGTCTTGTCGGAGTTAAGGCGAATGTATTGGTTGAATCGCGGTGAACCATCAGGAATGACCGACAAGAGCTTTTCACGAGCTGTCACGAGAGCACGTGCATGAGAATTGAGAAACGCCTTATCCAGCTTTGCATCGGATCGGGTCACGGTTCCCTGCTCATCGGAGACGAAGTGCAAGACCGCCTCGTAACCACTCTCGCTTAGCTTTCCGTAAACCGCGTGCCAGACACCCTTTTCATCTTTGAAGCAAAACCATTCTGTTCCGAGACGGGCGAGCACTTTTTCGTCCTGAGCCATCACTATATCGCTCGACTTCCACGCTACACGATCATACTCGACCAGCCATTGAGCGGCCTCGACCTTTTTCTGGAAATCGGCGATATCGAACGGCGGTTTTTCGACCGCCTTCTCTTGAGCAAGAAGCGGCAAGGCAAAAACGAAGATGAAAAGGAGCGAATAAAGGCGTTTCATAATTAGATCGTGGAGTTGTTTCGGTCGGCCCAACTTTCGGCTTGTGAGCCGTCGTCGCGGCGCTGCATGGTGATGGCGCCGGGGGAGGGGCAGACAAGGGCGCATAGATTGCAGCCGACGCATTCGGATTCGATGACGCGAGGGTAACGGGCGCCGCCGGATTCGACAAACTCGAAGCTCTGATGGGCACCGTCTTCGCAAGCGACGTAGCATAGGTTGCAGCGGATGCAGTGGTCTTCGTTGACGTGGGCGACAACCTTGTAGTTGAGGTCGAGGTTGCCCCAGTCGGTCACGCGGGGGACGGAGCGACCGACTATGTCGTTGACGGAGGCGATCCCCTTTCCATCAAGATAATTGTTGAGGCCGTCGATCATGTCTTCGACGATGCGGTAGCCGTAGTGCATGACGGCGGTGCAGACCTGGACGCTGCCGGCTCCGAGGAGTAGGAATTCGGTGGCGTCGCGCCAGCCGGAAATGCCGCCGATGCCGCTGATGGGTATGGTGAATTCGGGGTCGCGGGCGAGCTCGGCGACCATGTTGAGCGCGATGGGCTTGACGGCGGGGCCGCAATAACCGCCATGCGCGGCCATGCCGTTGACATTGGGGTGCGGGACCATCGAGTTGAGATCGACGCCCATGATCGAGTTGATCGTGTTGATAAGCGAAACAGCGTCGGCGCCGCCCTGCATCGCGGCCTTGGCGGGCGGGCGGATGTCGGTGACGTTGGGCGTGAGCTTGACGATGACGGGCAGCTCAGAGACCTCTTTGACCCACTCGGTGACCATGCAGGTGTACTCGGGCACCTGGCCCATTGCGGAGCCCATGCCGCGTTCGCTCATGCCGTGGGGGCAGCCGAAGTTGAGCTCAAAGCCGTCGGCGCCGGTATCCTGACAGCGTCTGACGATCTCGTGCCAGGCCTCGCGTTTGGATTCGACCATCAGGGAGATGATGACGGCACGGTCGGGGAATTTTCGTTTCACCTCGGCGATCTCGCGGAGATTGACCTCGAGGGGGCGGTCGGTGATGAGCTCGATGTTGTTGAGGCCGAGCATCCGCAAGGGGCCGTTGTCGATAGAGGCGAGACGTGAAGAAACGTTGACGATCGGCTCGCCCAGGGTCTTCCAAACCGCACCGCCCCAGCCGGCCTCGAAGGCGCGTTCGACCATCGAGCCCATATTCGTCGGCGGCGCAGATGCGAGCCAGAATGGATTCGGGGACTTGATTCCGGCAAAGTTGATGCTAAGGTCGGCCATTTTGGAAAGCTCTAATCGAGGCTTGTTTATCGAATGGCCTCACCTCAGTGGGCTTGGAGCTGCAATTAAAACACCAATAGTATCCGCCGTCAGCGGTGATAAACCAAGATACCGAGGGAATCCCAAACATGCAATTATTACAGAAACCCTCTCTGGTTTCGTCCTCTTCAATCT
>JAEWBM010000196.1 GCA_023391155.1 Acidobacteriota bacterium | reverse complement strand
GGCGAGATCCACTGGTCCCGCTTTCCGGAGATGAACATCGTCGGGATCTGCAACTGCTTAAGGACATCCTCTTCCGGGATATCGCCGTAGAAGGGCACCGCGGCCTTTAGCCCGTCGACCAGTGCTGCTGCCCGTAGGGCGAATGTTCCGCCCATGCAGTAGCCGGTGATCCCCAGGCTTTCGATCCCGTACACCTGCCGTGCCTTCTCGGCAGCGTTCTGTATGGTGTCGATGCCGTCGTCAAGTTCCAACGCATGCATCATTTTCGATGCGGTGTCAGCATCCCTAGCCACCTCACCGCGATAAAGGTCGGGGGCGATCGCGACAAAACCCTCGTCTGCATATCGCCGGGCAATGTCCTTTACATGATCGTTGACGCCCCACCATTCCTGTATCACAAGCACGCCCTTGCCGTTCGGCTCGTCCGGCACAGCAACATAAGCCGTCGTGTCCCCGTTCGCCGTCGTCAGGTTCATCGTTTCCGTCTTCATAAAAAGCGGTCCTCCCAAAGATTCGTTTTCAAGGATTATAAACGAACCTTTGAGAGGATGTAAGTTTCTTGATTTTTGCGTCTAAAATAACCTGACCGTATAGCCGAATCTTATGCCCCGCCCTATCTCAGGTACCAGGTCCTTGATAAAGCTCACGTGATTGCGATAGAGCTTGTTCGTCAGGTTATATGCATTGACGGAAAAGATATGCGCTACATGCTGGCTTCCGATCGTGTAAGACCCGGCAACGTTCACGATCCCGTAGCCCGCGGTCGGCGTCTCAAGCGGAAAGGTCTTTCGCTGTGCCGCTGCAAATATCGCCTCCGGCCGCACGCTCAGTCCCCGATACCGCAGATCAAGTCCGACCCGTGCCCTTGCCGGTGGTATCCGCGGCAGGTCCGTCCCGTCCGTTAGCTTTGCCCTCACCGTATCAAGGCTCGCAAACGCCCCGACATAGTCGTTGAACATCGCCTCGGCCGAGAGCTCAGCCCCGACGTATTCCGCATCTGCCTGTTCATACCGGCCTACGGGCAGCCCGTCCTCGAAGTCTATCTCGCCGTCGCCGTCTGAATCCTGCGGCGCCAGGAATATGTAGTCGTTGATCCGGTAATAATAAACGTCACCGGTGAGACGAAAGCGCCGGCTTAGGTGCCTGAGCGATAGATCGATGCCGTTTGCCGTCTCGCGCCGAAGAGCATCGTTGCCGATCTCAAAAGTCACATTGCCGATATGAGGCCCGAAGTTATAGAGCTCCTCAAGGGCCGGAGCCCGGTTTGAGTGCGTGTAATTAGCGACGATAGCCCCGCCTTCCCAAAGCCCCACGTTGATACCGGCTCCGCCCGAGAAGGCCGTAAAGTTCCGATCATTGAGCATCGGATCCTCTGCCTTATAGCGATTGTTCTCAACACGGCCGCCGAATTGGAATTTCACCCGGCCGAAGTTCAGCTCTTCCAACGCGAAAGCAGAAAATGAATTGTGCTTGATCTCACCGTTGATCAGTTGTTCTTCACCCTCGACAAGGTAATCGCGGGTAAAGCCCTCGAACCCGAAACGCCCGGTCAGCCGGTCATATCCCTGCTGTTCAAAGGTGGCACGGTAAGAAAAGATCTTGTTGTCAAAGATCGTCCCGACCTCTTCTTCGCTCCCGAAAACCTCGATCTCCTTGTGCCGGTAATCCGTGTAGTCCACGTTGTAATTCACGCCCTCGACGAATGAATTCCCCAGGTCGCGGAAGCCGCCCGTCAAGCGGAAGTTGCTTCGCCTCAGCCGCAGGTCGATGTCCTCATCCATCTCGGGAAATTCGCCGAAGTGCTCATGCTCTTCGTGCTCGTGAAAGAGTGCGGCGAACGGTACGCCGTAACGGCGAATGTCCACATTGTACGAACCGTTAATAAATGCCTTGTCCGTGTAGTATCCCGTTCCGAACGATCCTGTTGCCGAACGCCCTGCCGAATTCGGCACGCGTCCCAATGGAGTTTCATAGTCACTGTTCCGCTGCGAGCCAAAACTGCCGCGGAAGAGCCAGTTCTTGTAGCCGTATTCCACACCGCCCGAGCCGGCAAGCTGGCGGTCGGCCGAGCCGGCCACACCCGTGAAATATCCGCGAAACCCGTCGTGATAATCGTCGTGATGATGACTGATCACATTAACCACGCCGCCGAGCGCATTGCTGCCGTAAAGCAGCGTCGCGGGCCCCTTGACCACTTCGATCCTCTCAGCCTTCAGCGGGTCGATCGGCTCGCCGTGGTCGCCCGATTGCGACCCGACCGAACCGTTCCTTACACCGTCCTGCAGCACCAGCACGCGGTCGCCGTCAAAGCCTCTGATAACCGGCCGTGCCGATCCCGGCCCGAAACTCCTCTTTGCTACGCCCGTCTCGTGTTCCAACACTTCACCGATCGAGGTCGCTGCCCGTTCCATGATCCGCGTCGAGCCGACCGAGTTGACCGTCTGAAACGATTCGAAGACCGTCTGCTCCGTACCCGAGGCCGTTACCGTCACCTCCTCGCGAAAGGACGCGATCTCGAGAGAGAAATCCCGCGTCACGGTTCCGCCCGCCGTGACAGTCACCACCGCGGTCGAATCCGCAAAGCCCTCAATATGCGCGAGCACGGTGTGCCGCCCGGCGGGGACGTTTTCCAGCCGAAAAATACCGTCCTCATCCGTGCGTGTCGAGATGCCCTGCTCAACGATCTGAACCGTCACCCCATGCAGCGGTATCGTCGATCCATGTGCCACCCGTCCGGTTATGGTCCCCGTCGATTGTGCCGCAGCCGCGGCCGCAAAAATGGCAGTAAGAAAAATTATCGCGAAGCTCTTCATAGGTAATGTTTGCCCAATATATGCAAACTACTATGATAAGACGCAAGAACGGCCTATTTCGGACTTTTCAATGAATGGTCGCTGCCGCCGGATGAGCGGCCGTCTGAGGTGGTTTAAAGGTTGAGAACGAAAGCCCGCAGCTCCTTTGAGCGTGTCCGGCTTGCCGGGATCTCCATCCCGTTCTTCATTCGCAACAGGTAGGTTCCGCCGGGCATGGGAGCCGCGCCGGCAAGATGGTCGAGATTGATGAGAGCGCTTCGAGAGGCCCGGACCCACCGCCGGGGATCGAGCCGCGTCTCAATATCTTTTAGGCGGTAATTTATCGTATATCGCCCGCCGCCTTCCGTGGATATTATCAACAGTTCGCCGTCCGCCGCGATCGCTGCCACATCTGATACGGGTATCAAGAGTATCTCGTCGCGGTCGCGTACCGGTATCCGCTCCAGCGGTTCGCCGCGGGTTTCTATTTCGCTATAGGCCGCCGCGATCCGCCCCGCTTCACGATCGCGCCACTCGGGATCGCCCCTTCGCGCCCTAGCTCGATCGATAGTTTCGGAGAGCCGTCCCGCTTCGACCGGCTTCAGCAGATAATCCACGGCGTTCAGCTCAAAGGCATCGACGGCGAACTGATCGTATGCCGTCACAAACGCTATCAGCGGCGTTTCTTCCGGCGCAAGCGCCCGCACCGCTTCGAGCCCTGTCACCCCCGGCATCTGAAGGTCAAGCAGCGCGAGATCCGGCTGCAGCGATCGAATACCTTCCACGGCCGCCTCACCGTCCGCCGCCTCGCCCACGACCTCGACATCGTCGGCGCGCTCAAGCATCCGCTTGAGAAATTCGCGGGCCGGCCGCTCGTCATCGGCGATGAAAACGGTAAGCGGCCTCATATGGCCTCTGCTCTTTCGATAGGCATTTTTTCCGGCCCCTCTTCGACCGGTATAAGGAGCGTCGCCGTCGTCGGCCGTCCCTTGCCAATGTCCAGGTCTAACGTGGCGTCCGGGCCGTAATGCGTTCTCAACCGGCCTCGAACATTCTCGAGCCCGACGCCCGCCCGCGAATGGCCTTCTTCGTCGGGATCATCGCACCCGGGGTCGCGCACCGTGATCTCCAACATCCCTCTCTCCGCTAACCGCGCGGCGATAGCCACTTCGCCGCCCAAACGATTTTCCGCGACACCGTGCTTGACCGCATTCTCGACCAGCGGCTGCAGGATGAGCGATGGTATCCGCACCCGCCTCAACGATGCCGGAACATCGATCGACAGTTTTAGCCGCTCCTCGAATCTCGCCTTTTCGATCTCAAGATAGCTTTCTATAAGCGCCAGCTCTTCGCCCAGCGTAATGAACTCCGCTGATCTCGAAAGCACGCTTCGCAATAGCTTTGTAAGCTGGAGCAGCGTCTGCAGGGCCTTATCCGGCGCCGCCTCGATCAGATAACCGATCGTCGTCAGGGCGTTAAATAAAAAATGCGGGTTGATCTGCGCCCTTAAAGCCGTGAGCTGAGCCTCGGCGGCGAGTTTCGCAAACTCCTGCTGCCGGGTCTCAAGCTCATACCGCTCCTTTGCGACTCGTATCGCATCGACCCGCCGCGCCGCCGCCGCGGCGACATCCTGCAGCATAGCGGATTCCTCAGACAATATTCGGCGTCCGCCTCTCAGCTCAAAGAGCCTGATGCGATGAAACGGCGACTCTGCAGTGGGAAGCACGATCTCTGCCCGCTCCGGCCAAAACTGGTGCATCTGCAACGGCCCCGGATCTTCAGTTACATCCGCCTTCTCGGCGGTGAGCGCCGCCGCCAGGCTTTCTCTGGTAGCTGCGACCACCGCACCTTCGTCCTCGAGCTGGTCGATCTCAGCCGTGATGGCCGTCCGAAGCTCGACGTAATCGGGCCGCCTTAAGATAACCGTGTCCACCAGCCACACCGCGGCCCTGTGGAGCACCGGGTACGTCAGCGCCGTCACCATCCAGAGCACTAAAATTAATCCCGCAGCGAGCGAATCATCGCGGTCGTGCGTCTCGTGATATCTGAGCAGCGGTACAGCGACCCATGCATAGAGCCCCGATGCGACCGCCGCCAGCAGTATCACCGAGATCGCCCGCTTCAGAAACAGGTCCCCGAACGCGAACCTGTAATTCTGATACAGGATCACAAGCCCGAGCGGGAGTGACGATTGATGCGCGACAAGCTCGATATACCAGACCGAGCCCTCTCCCTTTCCCACGAGGTGCAGCGACGAAAGCGCGAAGATAAGAAGCGCAGAGGTCCACACCGCCTTCTTCTCGATCACGTCGCGGAAATTAAATACCAGCAGGGCGGCTGCCAGCGATAACGCTCCGATGGTGAGAAGGACAAGTGCCGGCCCCGAGGGAACCTCCGCTCCCGAATACGCTGCGTAAAGATGCGATCCCGCCGCAGCACTGCTCAGAACGTACGCCGCGACCGTCGGAAACCGCCGTACACGGCCGCTCATTTGCGCCGAATGGACCACGACCGTGGGCAGAAATCCCAACGCCGAATACGCCGCCGCCGTCACCCATGGAAAGCTCGGGTCAGCAGCAAAATCTCGTGCGATAAATAGAAAAAGCTCACCCGCGTTCCATATCGCGCCGAGCGCCGCGGTCGCCAGCAATAGCTTCCCGACGCTCCCTTCCGCATCGCCGCCCCTGTGCCGCAATACCATGACCGCGAGCAGCACATAAAGGGCCAGGCCCACAGAAAAGCCCATCCAGTTTACTAACAGTGCCGCTTCCGCCGATCCCATTTATTTGATTTTATCAGAATGCCGGCTGCCGAGGGCCGTGTTTTGAGCACACGGCCGCCTTCGCGTATCATATACCTTCCAACGCCGAACTCCCCGACAACTTATTAATGAGAACTCTTTACGTCCTCCGCCACGCAAAGTCCAGTTGGAACGACAGCGATATCTCTGATTTTGAGCGCCCGCTTAACGACCGCGGCGTGCGGGCCGCCCCTTTCATGGGTGAGCTTATGAAAGATCGCGGCCATATTCCCGACGCTATCATCAGCTCCCCTGCACGCCGTGCAGCCGAGACGGCAAAGCTCGTTCGCGAGGCGCTCGGCTCGCCCCGAGAGATACTTTTCGACGAACGCATTTACGAGGCTAGCCCGCAAACGCTGCGACAGGTCACGGCCGAAGCAGACGACGCCCATGCGTCGGTGATGCTCGTCGGCCACAATCCCGGTATCGAGGGCTTCATCCGGATGCTCACCGGCGAAAATGTCGCGTCACCCACGGCTGCTCTTGCCGTAATAGTGCTCGATGTCGCGTCGTGGGCTGAGATCGCTCCGGGCTGCGGCCGCCTCGATACAATGATCCGCCCGAGCGACGAGATGCGCACCTTCACGAAAGGTTCTTGAACCCGTTTAAATTTCAGAGAATTAACATTCCGTTAACATTGGCGTAACGGGCGGGAAACACCCGCGCCATAAAATCTCGCTTTAGCCGTAGGAATTCACTACAATTCGAATAACGGATCTATATGCAGCAAAGCGTGTTGATAGTTGAGGATGACGCGGACATCGCCGAAAGCCTCCAGTACAATTTCCAACGCGAGGGCTTCCGGCCCTCCATAGCCGAATCCGGTGAAAAGGGCCTGCGCCTGGCTCTGGATGAAAAGCGCACCCCGTCGCTCATCATTCTCGATCTGATGCTTCCGGGAATGAGCGGGATGGAACTATGCCGCCGGCTCCGCCGCGAACAGCTCACCGAAAAGACGCCCATAATAATGCTTACCGCCAAGGCGGCTGAGACGGATAAGATCGCCGGCCTCGACACCGGCGCCGACGACTATATCGTAAAACCCTTCTCGGTCAAGGAGGTGATCGCGCGTGCCCGTGCCGTGCTCCGCCGTGCCGATAGCGAGACCGATCCACTTTACGACGACGGGCGGCTGGCTGTTGATTTTGAGGATATGCGCGTCCGGGCGAATGGCTCCGACATAAAGCTCACGCGCAAGGAATTTTCGCTGCTTGAATACCTGATCAGAAATTCCGGCCGCGTCGCCACACGTCAGCAACTGCTCGACGGCGTGTGGGGCTATAGCTACTTCGGAGACACCCGCACCCTCGACGTTCACATTCGCCGGCTGCGGCAAAAGCTCGCTGAGTGCGGCTCGAGCATTGAGACGGTCGTCGGCGTGGGATATCGTTTTGTCGGCTGTAAATGATAGACCGACCCTCAAACCACTTTCCCGATCGACGTCCGGCACCGGGCGCTGATCTTCTCCAGGGCCTCATTAACGCCCACCGCGACGCGGTCCTTGTTATCGAATCTTCGCTGCGGATATCTGCCGCCAATACCGCCGCCTCCGATGCCTTTGCCCAGCCCCGCACCCCGCTTACCGGCCGTCGGATGAGCGAGGTCATCCGCGACATTTCGCTACATACCGCCATCAAACGCGCTCTGGATTCCGGCACGTCGACCGACATGAGGATCGATCTCGTCGGCCCGTCGCTTCGAAAGTATGACGTACACGTCGCTCTTATCGACGGAATTCAGCCGCCGCGCGCGATCGCCGTTTTCTATGACATCACAAAGGTCGAACGCCTTGAGCGGGTTCGCCAAGAGTTCCTTTCGAATATCTCGCACGAGCTCCGCACGCCGCTGACCTCGATCCTGGCGTTCGTCGAAACGCTTGAGGATGGTGCCATTGACGACCCTGAAAACAATCGCCGTTTCCTCTCGACCATCCGAAGAAACGCCGAGAGGATGAACGTGCTAATCGCCGACATCCTCGAACTGTCGCTCATCGAATCCGGCAAGGTCTCGATCGATAAGGGCGAGGTCCGCGTCGGCCACATTGTCGACGAGGTCTTCGCCAGCCTTTCCTCTAAGGCTGCCGAGCGCGAGATCGCTCTCATCAATA
Source organism: Acidobacteriota bacterium (assembly GCA_023391155.1). Lineage (GTDB taxonomy): Bacteria > Acidobacteriota > Blastocatellia > Pyrinomonadales > Pyrinomonadaceae > OLB17. The sequence goes on along the minus strand of JAEWBM010000196.1, from coordinate 8,968 downwards.
ATATCGATCCGGCCGACCGGGTGTTTGCCGATCCGATGCGGCTTGAGCAGATGCTCACCAACCTCATCGACAACGCCGTTAAGTTCAACCGGCGAGAGGGTGAGGTCGCCGTATCGCTCGAACGGCGGGGCGTGCGCGACCGCATCTCCGTTGCCGACACCGGCGAGGGAATCACCGCAGCCCATCTTCCCCGTATCTTCGAGCGCTTTTATCGCATCGACCGCGGCCGCTCTCGCGAGGTCGGCGGCACCGGCCTCGGACTCGCCATCGTCAAACACCTCGCCCGGCTCCACGGCGGCGACATCTCCATTGCCTCTGAATTAGGCGTCGGCACTACGTTCACGATCGAGCTGCCGGTTTCCGCCTCGTCCGCAGCCTGACCATTTTTCTTCCGCTGCCCCGCCCGGGTGTGCTATAATTGGCCATAACCTACAAACGATCGAGCCTCGGGCAGTCACCTCACTTTATTTCGTCTGAAGCATTTTCAATCGCCGAAAAAGGAGCGGAACACATCTATGGAACTCAATATCGGGCAAAAGGTTGCGTATCCAAGCCAGGGTGTTTGCATGATCGAGGATATCGAGCGGAAAACGATCGGTGAATCGTCAATGGAGTTTTACGCGCTGCGTGTGCTGAGCGACAATTCGACGATCCTTGTCCCAACCGAGAATGCCGAAAGCGTCGGCATCCGTCCGATCATCTCATCCATCCAGTGCAAAAAGCTGATAAAGAAATTGTCTGCGGATTTCGACTGTGTGTCGTGTGATTGGAAATCTCGTTCGCGTGAATTTACCGACAAATTGAAGTCAGGCGACGTTTTCGAGGCTGCCGATGTCCTCAAAAAGCTCACGTTCCTGAGCATGGAGAAAAAGCTCTCGTTCCGCGAACAGTCGCTTCTCGACAAGGCCCGCTTCCTGATCGTCTCAGAGATCACGAACGCTGACGCCTCTGAGGAAGAGGCACTGTATCAGGAGATCGACCACCTCGTTCTCTCGGCGTGCAAAAAGCACCTCACTCAGCAGCCCAAGGTGATGTCGGCCGCGGTTCACTGACCGCCCGCTTTGCGTCTGTACCTCGCTCTGACGACCGTCTTTATATTGCCTCTCACGTGAAAATCTCCCTCGATCTTTACCTGCAGCGGGTCGCACGCCGCAACAAAATCTTCGAGGATCAGGTTTATCACATGCTCGTGAAATATCTTCACGTTGCGAAACGAGTTGATATACAGCTTCAGGCTCTTTAGCTCGATGCAGCGCTCGTTCGGCACATAGCTCAGCCTGATCACCGCAAAATCCGGAAAGTCCGAAAACGGGCAGATCGCCGTAAACTCCGGCATCTCAAAGTCGATCCATATCTTCCGCCCCGGATACTCATACGCAAATGTGTCCAGCGGATAAAGACCCATCTCCTCGCGGGGTGTGGGCTTGATCTCAAGCTGTTGTTGGTTGACGTCGCCTAATTCCATAAAATTATCGCCGCATCTTTTTCACGCTGAAACGGCGTGCCGAGCCCAGGTCGCGGATGCCTCTTTCGCAAAGGTCCGCCAGAAAATTAACAAAGATGTGTGCCGTGGCATGCGCATCGTCCCTCGCCCTGTGGTGGTTCACCAGATCGATCGAGAAATACTGCGCCACCGTGTTCAGCTTGTGATTCTGTATATCGGGCAACAGCCGCCTCGACAACTGCACCGTGCACAGCGAACGGTTCTTAAGCCGGTATTCCTGGTAGATCCGTCCGATCTCGTAGTTCAGAAAGGCCATATCGAACCGGGAATTGTGAGCCACCAGCACCGAATCGCCGATAAAATCAAGCAGCCGGTCTGCCACATCGCGGAACACCGGCGCGTCTTTGACCATCTCATCGCTGATGCCCGTAAGGCCCGTTATAAACCGTGGGATCGGCGTCTCGGGATTCACAAGCGTGTGAAATTCATCGACGACCGCTCCGCCGCTTATTCGGAACGCACCGATCTCCGTTATCCTGCAGGGCGGCGCCTTCGCACCCGTCGTCTCAAGGTCAAACACGACAAAATCCGCCTGGTCGATCTGCAATGTATCCTCATCGTCAGCCAGCATCTCGACGTGATCGTCGATCATCGCCAGCCGGCTGTCCCGCTCCACAAGGTCGCGCACCAGCAAGCACGCAAGGCTCGGATCAGGCTTTCTGATCTTCATCACCCGATCAACAATGCTGACCGCAGACGCACGTCCGCCCGCCGCCTCCAGGCAGCGTATCGTCTCCGTCACAAGTATCGAATCCGATACCAAATTTCTAAACGGCGCCATCCTCTTCAATTCTATCCGTTATTCCCCGAGCCGTAAAAGACCGTGTCATTTCCGCCTCGATCTATACTTTCCTCTTTGCCTTTTGCCTTTCGCCTTTTGCCTTTATAATTCCCTTTCCGCCACAGTTTAAGATGCACAAAGACCACATTATCGAGCACTTTCGAGAAACCGACGCCTTTCTGGAGGGGCACTTCATCCTCTCGAGCGGCCTGCACAGCCCCGGTTATCTGCAATGCGCTCTCGCGCTCCAGTATCCGGCGGACGCAGCCCGTTTCGGCCGGGCCATCGCCGAACGGCACCTTGATCTCGGCATCCAAACTGTCGCATCGCCAGCGATCGGCGGCCTCGTTATCGGCTATGCAACCGCCGCCGCGATGAACGTCCGCTTTCTCTGGACCGAACGCCAGAACGGCGAGATGACGCTGCGCCGCGGCTTCACGCTCACGCCCGGCGAAAAGATCCTCGTCGTCGAGGACGTCATCACCACCGGCGGTTCGACCCGCGAATGCATCGCCGCGCTTGAGGCAGCCGGCGGCGAGGTCGTTGCCGCGGCCTCTATCATCGACCGCTCGAACGGCGCTGCCGATGTCGGCGTCCCGCGGATCGCACTGGCCGCTCTCGACATTCCCGCATATCCGCCTGAGTCCTGCCCGCTCTGCAAAGCGGGAACCCCTGCGGTAAAACCCGGCAGCCGCACCGGACCCACTGCCTGATGCGTCGATGCTGCTTCCTTTCAATGGATAGCCTTGACGGCTATGTGAGCGACGACGAACTCGCCGTACCGCCGCTCTCGCGTCTCGGCTATAATGTCGAAACCGTTTCGTGGCGAAGCCCGAATACCGACTGGTCCGCATTCGACATCGTTGTCATCCGGACCCCCTGGGATTACCAAAACGATCCCGAGCAATTCCTCGACGTTCTCGCCCAGATCGAAAGCTCCGGCACCAGTCTTGAAAACCCGCTATCGCTCGCAAAGTGGAACTTCGACAAACGCTACCTCATCGATCTCGAGAGCAAAGGCATACCCATCGTCCCGACGCTCTGGGGAGAGGGCGAGTTCACGGCTGACGACGTTGCCGGCTGGCTGACGCGGCTCGACACCCCAGAGGTCGTCATCAAACCGACGGTTTCCGCAACCGCCCAGGATACTTATCGCCTAACCGGCTTTGATCCCGCGATCGCCGCTCGTTTCCGGGGGCGGTCCTTCATGGTCCAGCCGTTCGTTCAAGCGATTGTGGATGAGGGCGAATACTCTGTATTCTATTTCAACGGCGAGTTCAGCCACGCGATACTTAAGACACCGAAGCCGCGAGATTTTCGTGTGCAGGAAGAGCACGGCGGCATCATCACCGCTGTCGGCCCCGAAGCCGGCTTGCTCGCTGCGGCTCATGCGGTGGCCGCGATAATCGTCCCCGAGCCGCTTTACTCCCGGATCGATCTGGTTCGCGGGCCCGAAGGCGGCTTTCGCATTATGGAACTCGAACTTATCGAACCTGCTCTGTATCTTCGGATGGACTCCGACGCGCCGGCTCGGTTTGCCGCCGCCATCGACCGCCGGATGCGAGAGACGGTCTAGCACGATATGGAAGCCTCTGGAAAGATCGAACGGTTTTGGGCAGACTTTTGCAGCACCGCGGGGATCAAGCCATCGACCCCATATCAGGTCTGGCACTTCGGAAATACGCCCGCAATGGCCCGCGAATTGGCCGAACTTGTGATCTCCGGCAGAAAAACGGCAACCGCTAGCCTTGCCGCGGTGAATGAGTTAAAGCCGGATGAATCGCCCGTACCCGATGGCCTTAGCGTGGTAACCGATCTCCAGGGCGAGCCCCTGTGCGTGATCCAGACCACTGAGATCCGACATCTTCCATTCGAAAAGGTCGACGCTCGATTTGCGCACGATGAAGGCGAAGGGGACCGGTCGCTGGAATACTGGCGCGAGGTTCATTGGCGGTACTTCACTCGCGAAGCCCGCGACCTGGGGCTCGATTTCGACGATCAGTCCCTGGTCTGCTGCGAAAGATTCAAGTTATTGTTCCCGAATGAACTATAAACTCACCATCCAATACGACGGCACCGATTTTCACGGTTGGCAGGTCCAGGAAAACGACCGCACCATCCAGGGCGAACTCGAGCGCGTCATCGGCACTCTCGAGGACGATGAGGTCAAGGTCATCGGCTCCGGCCGCACCGACGCCGGTGTCCACGCCGAAGGCCAGATCGCAAACGTCGTTCTTCACCGCCCGTTCACACCGGACCGGCTCCGCAACGCCATCAACGGCAATCTCTGGCGCGACATTCGGATAATGAAGGTCGAGGAGGCTGCCGCCGAGTTCCACGCGCGTTTCTCTGCCGTCGAAAAGACCTATGTTTACCGCATCGTCAACGCACCCGTAATGTCACCCTTTCTCCGCCGCTTCGCACTGCACGAATCGCGCCCCCTTGACCTCGGTGCGATGACCGCCGCATCCCGGCTCCTGCTCGGCGAGCACGACTGGACCGCCTTTTCGTCCGCACGCTCCGATGGCGAGGGCCGCATCCGCACCGTCACCGATTGCGTCATCGAATCGCACTGGGACGCGCGCGCATCTGCCGCCGTTATAGAGGTCCGCATTTCGGCCAACGGCTTCCTTCGGTATATGGTCCGCTCCATAGTCGGCACACTGCTCGAGGTCGGGCGCGGCGAAAAAGATTCTGATACAATTCAAACGGCAATCATCAACGGCGACCGCTCTTTGGCGGGGAAGACCGCCCCGGCACACGGGCTCACGCTCTTCCGGGTAAAATATGATTAGCACGCAGTTCATCCGTTATGATCATTTATCACGTCGTCCTTCCGGAGGTATGGGAACACTTTCGGACGCGGCCCTCATATCAGGCTGAGAGCCTGCAGACAGAAGGCTTTATACATTGCAGCTATCCGAACCAGCTCGACAGCGTTCTCGAGCGTTATTACAAAGGCAAGGACCGCGTTCTGGTGCTCCATATCGAGACAGAAAAGCTCAAGTCAAAGCTCGTCGAAGAGCCCTCGACCGGCGGTGAGGTTTATCCGCATATTTACGGGCGGCTCAACCACAACGCAGTGCTAAAAGTTGAGGAAAGGCTTGTAGGCTGAACTTCGCTAATGCATCCGAATTTTACCGAGATCCTAGGGCCCCGATCGCGAGATGCAGAGCTTCTCGCGGCGATCGACCTTGACCGCCTTCCGCGGCATATGGCGATCATCATGGACGGCAACGGACGATGGGCCAAGAAACGCGGCAAGCCCCGCATCTTCGGCCATCGGGCGGGAGCAGATTCGGTAAAGGCGATCGTCGATACTTGCGCCCGGCTGCAGATCGGGTCGGTAACGCTGTATGCCTTCTCGACCGAAAATTGGAAGCGCCCCAAGGCCGAGGTCTCAGGCCTGATGTCGATGCTCAAGCGCTATCTCAAGAGCGAGCTTGCCGAAGTTCATCGAAACAATATCCGCTTTCGCGCGATCGGCGACCTCGCACGGCTTGATGCCGACATTCAGAAACAGATCCGCGACGCGATGGAGCTGACCGCACCGAACTCCGGCACACAATTGAATGTCGCCCTCAACTACGGCGGCCGTGCCGAGTTGGTCCGTGCCGCTCAGCATGCCGCCGAAACGGCGCTTAAAGAGGGCCGTGGTCCTGACTCGATCACGGACGAAGACCTCGCCGCCGGCCTCTATACCGCAGGCCAGCCGGACGTCGATCTGCTCGTGCGGACGAGCGGCGAGATGCGCATCTCAAACTTTCTGCTGTGGCAGATCGCCTATGCCGAGATCGTTGTCACGCCGACGCTCTTTCCCGATTTTCGTCGCCCGCATATCTTTGAGGCGATCATCGAATTCCAAAAGCGTGACCGCCGGTTCGGCGATATCAAAGCAAAATAGAACGTCCTATGAAGACACGGCTTTTGACAGCGGCGGTCGCCCTTCCTATCTTGATCGCGTCGATCATCCTGCCGGATTACGTTCCGGAAACGGTCTGGATCTTTGTCGTGATCGCCGTGCTCGCCATTGCTGCCGGGCTCTTTGAGTTCTACACGCTTACTAAAAAGCTTGAACTAAAGGCCGATGCGTCTGTCGGCTATCTCGGCGCAGCCGCTCTCATTGTCGCTTTCATTTTCGACGCACCCGCTAAGGCTCCTGACCTGCTGATACTCACCCTGGCGGGCTTTACCATTTTCCTGCTTGCGACTCAGGCATTCCGATTTCAAAAAGATTTTTCGAAGATGCTGGCCGGCGTGGGGGTGACGCTCCTCGGAGTGATGTACGTCGCGTTACTCGGAGGCTTTCTCATCGCCACGCGCGTCGGGTTCGAAGATCTCCCGGGCCTTTCCACCAAGCTGCTCATCTTTTTCTTCGCCGTGATGTTCGGGTCGGACTCAGGCGCCTATTTTGCCGGACGGGCATTTGGTAAGCAGAAGCTCGCCCCGGCCATCTCACCCGGCAAGACCGTCGAGGGCCTCGTCGGCGGCCTTGTCGCCGCTGCCGCGATAGCCGCCCTCTGCACCTGGCTCTTTTTTCCCGAACTTCCGTATCAATTCGCCATCCCGCTCGCCATCGTCATGGCAGCCGTCGGGGTGGTCGGCGACCTTGCCGAAAGCGCGATGAAACGCGGCTCCAAGGCAAAAGATGCCGCCAACATACTCCCCGGCCACGGCGGCCTGCTCGACCGCATGGACAGTTTGCTATTCAACGCGCCCATCTTGTATTATTTTGCTCGGTTTTATTTTTAGAAAATGAGCATCTTTCGAGTCGACGACAATAATACCTAAGGCCGGCGCGTATCTCAGCTGATCCGCGTGCCGCCTTTCGTGTATTACCGACCGAAAGGCTTTTTTATTTTTTGCACCATATAAAAGCTTTCGATCTGTAAGATCGCATATTTTATGTTAGATAACTTAGGAACTCTTGAACGAACACACACTTGCGGCGAGCTTCGCGCCGCCCAAGTCGGCGAAAGCGTCGTCCTGATGGGCTGGGTCGCTAAAAAGCGCGACTTCGGCGTTTTCACCTTTATCGATCTCCGCGACCGCGAGGGCATCACTCAGGTCGTCGTTAGCTCCGAGGATTCGCCGGAGGCACACGCCAAGGCAAAGAATATCCGCGGCGAGTTCGTTCTGGCCGTCAAAGGCCGCGTCGTCGCACGTGCCGAGGGTACCCGCAACGCAAAACTAACCACAGGCGAGATCGAGGTAAAGGTCGAGGACCTACTGCTGCTCAACGATGCTGCCGTGCCCCCCTTTCAGCTAGAGGTCGCCGGCAGCGAAAATCTTGCTGCCGAGGAGACGCGTCTCAAATATCGCTACCTCGATCTGCGCCGCCCGCGGCTTCAATACAACATGCGGATGCGTGCTCGTGCGATCTCCCGTATGCGGAGCTTTATGGATGAGCAGGGCTTTATCGAGATCGAAACGCCGATCCTGCTCAAATCAACGCCCGAGGGCGCCCGCGATTTTATCGTTCCCTCGCGCATCCACTCGGGCAAGTTTTTTGCACTCCCGCAGTCGCCCCAGATACTCAAACAGATCACGATGATCGCGGGCTTCGACAAGTATTATCAGATCGCCCGCTGCTTCCGCGACGAGGATCTCCGGGCCGACCGCCAGCCCGAATTTTCACAGCTCGACGTCGAACTGTCCTTTGCCAACGAAGAAACGATCTATCGCATGATCCAGGGCGTATTTGCCCGCGTCTACGATCTTATCGACGTTCGCCTGCCCAACGAATGGCCGCGAATGACCTATGCCGAGGCGATGCGCCGCTACGGCTCTGACAAGCCCGATCTTCGTTTTGAAATGGAGCTTATCGACCTCAGCGACAAACTCCGCGAGACAGATTTCGCCCCCTTCGCCGAAACACTTGCAAAAGGCGGCGAGATCAAATGCATCGTCGTCCCGGGCAAAGCAGATTACTCGCGTAAGCAGCTCGATGAGCTTCAGGAATTCGCAAAACGATACGGTGCAGGCGCGATGGCGTGGATCAAAATTGGCGACGAAACGACGTCGTCCCTCCTCAAGGTACTCGGCGAAGAAAAGATCGCAAAACTCGCCGCCGCCGCGAAGGCCGGCAAGGGGGACGCAGTCCTCATTATCGCCGGCCGCAAAAGCGTGGTCGCGGCCTCGCTCGGCGCCCTTCGCCTGGAGGTGGCAAAACGCGAGGGAATGATCCCCCGAGATGTCTTTAAGGCTCTGCTCGTCACCGAATTTCCGCTCTTCGAATACAACGACGAAGAGGACCATTACGACGCCGCGCATCACCCCTTCACGTCGCCGATGGATGAGGACCTGGCTCAATTTAAAGCCGCCGTCGAATCGGGTGATCGGAAGCTGCTCGGCGGCATCCGTGCCAAGGCTTACGACGCCGTCATTAACGGCATCGAGGTCGCGGGCGGATCGATCCGTATCCATCAAAAAGAAGTCCAGGCCCTGAATTTTAAGGCTCTCGGCATGTCGCCGGAAAAGGCTCGCGAAAGGTTCGGCTTCTTTCTTGATGCTCTCGAATACGGAACTCCGCCTCACGGCGGTTTTGCGGCGGGCATCGAGCGGACGCTCATGGCCCTGCTCCAGACCGATAACATCCGCGACCTGATCGCTTTTCCCAAAACGGCCTCGGCACAGGATCTCATGATGGACGCCCCCGGCCCGGTCGACGAGTCGCAGCTCGA
>JAEWBM010000098.1 GCA_023391155.1 Acidobacteriota bacterium | reverse complement strand
ATATCGGGAATATGCATGTAAAGCTGCGTGGGTCGATGTCGTGCTTTCCGGATGTCACACTCGTCAACGGCGAGCCGAATTTCGCCGACCAATCCGCGACCACGCTTCTGAATCCGACCGTTATCGTCGACGTATTTTCAAGCTCTTCGAATTCGCGTGAAAAGACGAAAAAGCTCGAAAGCTTCCTCGAAATGCCGAGCATCAAGGAATGCCTGCTGGTAAAACAGGACGAAATGCGTTGCGAGCATTACGCCCGCCAGAACCAGAAACAGTGGATCTATCGCATCTACAACGAACGCGACGATGTGATCTCGGTCGATTCGATCAATTGCAAGCTTTCGCTGCAGGAGATCTATTCGAAGATCAATCTCCGTTCCGCCGAAATCAGCTCTAAGGCCGTTAACTGATCCCGCACCGCGACAGGGTTGGCCCGCTTGGTCACAAAAGGCTGAGCGGGTCGATCTGTATGCTGAACGTGCGGCGGTCCGCGCCGAGTGATTCGGCATGCGGCAGGGCCCGTTCAAGCAATTCCCTCAGCTCTTTTCTCGAACTCGATTTTAAGATGATCTGAAAGCGGTACTCGCCCTTCAGCCGTGCGATCGATGCCGGCGCAGGCCCGAGAATGCGAGTGGCGCCCGACGCATTGTGATGGACCAGGGCCTCGCGAAGCTTATTTCCGGTCTTTAACGCATACTCGCGGTCGCGGTGCTTGATGCCTATCGCCGCTAGCACGACAAAAGGCGGGTAGCCCATTCGTTTCCGGTAGTTCAGCTCTGCCTTATAAAATCCCTCGTAATCCTGCTCAGCGGCATACCTCAATGCATAATGGTCCGGATAGTAGGTCTGAATAAGCACGCGGCCGGCCAGCTCCCCCCGCCCGGCACGCCCCGCAACCTGGGTCAATAGCTGAAACGTACGCTCGGCAGAGCGGAAGTCGGGAAGCCCCAGACCCATATCAACCGACACCACACCGACAAGCGTCACATTGTGAAAATCGTGGCCCTTGGCCAGCATCTGCGTCCCGACCAGCATATCGATCTCACCGCGGTCGAAAGCTAGCAACCGCTTCGTCAACTCGCCCTTACGGCTCATCGAGTCGCGGTCGATCCTTGCGATCCGAAGATCGGGAAACTTTTTGGCCAGAATGTCCTCGATCTGTTCCGTCCCTTGCCCCATGAAATACAGAAATTCGCTTTGGCAGAACGGGCATTCTTTTGGCGTATCGACCGCATAGTTGCAGTAGTGGCACATCACGCGGTTACTATGCTTATGGTATGTGAGGGTAATGTCGCAGTTCTTGCAACGCAGCGTCTCGCCGCACGAACGGCACAGCACGAACGAAGAAAACCCCCGGCGGTTGAGCAAGACGATCGACTGTTCGCCGCGGGCATGCGTTTCCTCGATCGCCTGGAGCATCGGCGGCGAGAAGACAACGTCCTTGCCCGACCGGCGAAACACGTCCCGCATATCGATGAGCTCCGCCTTTGCCATAGGGCGCCCGCCGATCCTCGCCGAAAGGTGGAGGTAGCGGTACTTGCCGAGATGGGCGTTATGGAACGATTCGAGCGAAGGCGTGGCGGAGCCCAGAACAACCACAGCCCCGGCCTGATGGGCACGCATTATCGCAACGTCCCGGCCGTTATAGAACGGATGCTCGTTCTGTCGGTACGATTCGTCGTGCTCTTCGTCGACTATCACCAGGCCCAGATCATCGAGCGGCGCAAAGACGGCGGAACGCGTGCCAATGGCAATGCGGGCCGCCCCTGAGCGGATGCGGCGCCACTCGTCGAAACGTTCGCCGGGGGAAAGATTTGAGTGCAGGATCGCCACCTTGTCTCCGAAAACCGACCGAAGCCGCCGCGAAAATATCGGCGTCAGTGCGATTTCCGGCACTAGCATCATCGACGAGCGTCCGGCACGCAATGCGTGGATCATCGCCCGGATATATACCTCGGTCTTTCCGCTGCCGGTCACGCCATGCAAAAGGAATGCGGCGTAGTTCTCCGCATCAAGAGCTTCAGTCAGCTCATCCAAAATGCCGGCCTGTTCGGGGTTTAGGATGATCTCGCCTGTTTTTCCGATCTCTGCGCCCTCAAGCGGATCGCGAAGCACCTCTTCGGTCGTCACCTCGAGATAACCCCGTTTTGCAAGAGTATTTATCGGCGAAGCACCGACGTCCGCTGCCTCCAGGAGTTCCGTAAACAGCATCGAGCCGCCGGCCGCAGAAAGAGCGTCGATGACGCGCTGCTGGAGTTCGGTCGGGGCCTTTTCGTCAAGCGGCGGGGCCAGCAGCCGCACGGCCTTTTGGCGTTTGGGGCGAACATCGGCCGCTGCCTGCCGAAGGCTTACCGTTGCCAGCCCGTCGCGTTCAAGCTCACGTATCGCCCGCGCGGCCCCGCTGCCGAATTCCCGCTCCAGCTCTTTGCCTGACATCTCGGCCGAGCCGGCAATTAGGCGAAGAACTTTCCATTTAACGGCTTTTTTTCCTACGGACGACGCGATCGCCCGACGGCCCTCGGGCGTGATGCTCACAAACCGTTCCATCGCGGCGTTGATGCCTGCGGGCAGTGTCGCCTTAAGCACCTCCCCGAGGGAGCCCGCGTAATAATCCGCGACCCATGCAGAAAGGTCCATCACTTCGTGCGTGATCAGCGGGTCGGGATCGACGACCTCGGCAACGTCCTTTATATCTTCAGGAGAAAGTTCGCCGGTCGCAGGGGGCTCGTCGGCGAACGCAACTGCATAGCCGGTAAGCATCCGCTTGCCGAACGGAACAATGACACGCGACCCTATGCGAATGGCGCCGCTGAGCTTTAAAGGGATCCGATAAGTAAAGGTTTGCCGCAGAGGAACCGGCAGTGCGACCTCCAGGAATGGCTCCGATCGCTGTGGATTTGAGGCCGCATCAGACATTTCAGGACGAGTACGCAAAATGATAACCTATGGGAACTTCCGAGCGAAATCTGCATCTAATGATTCGGAGGCCGGCTATATGGACACGCTGCTGCAGCAGAACGAGAAACGATCGCGCAATTATAAGGGGCTGATCGCCGGGGCATTGGTTGGCCTGGTGATCATCGCCGCCGGTGTGTGGCTAATGTCGCTTAGGCCCTCGATGAAAGACCAGCGGGCAGCCGTTTTAGAAGGTTCCTACACCGAAGGTTCGCCTGAATATGAGGCCCTGAACCGGGACATCATAATTTCTACCCATCGCGACACGGTCGAATCGCCGAACGCATTCGGCTCGATCTCGATGTTCATAAAAGGCAATGTCTATAACAAGGGAACCCGTGCCATAAACGGCCTGGAGATCAATGTCGCCGTCGTCGACGAATTTAATCAGGTCGTAAAAGAAAAGCGTGTGCTCGCCGTGCCCGTACAGCAGCCGGTGCTCGAAGCCGATTCCTCGATGCCCGTAACGCTCAGCATCGACGGGTTCAAACGCGGCGATGACCGCGCGAACATCCGCTGGAAGGTGACCGCCATCCGTCCGGTTCAACCTTGATCGGACCCTTCTGCATCCGCTGCCGGCTCGACAAATAATTCCTCGAGCGATTGCCGCAGGGGATTCACAGAGACGAGCGTCGCACCCGCTTCGCGCGCAACTGCAAGCACGCGATCCAGCTCGTCATCGCCGGTTGCCTCAATGGCAATGCCCGCCGGTTTTTCAGTCAACGCTGCAATTCCCGCAAGTGCCGCCCCGATCTTACCTGCATCTCCATTGACTATCACTTCGAATACCCGCGGCCCGGCAGAAGTAGCGAGCAGGTCGGCGAGTTTACCGCTTGCTGCCAAACGCCCGCGGCGAAGTATCGCGACCTCGTCGCACAGAGCCTCGACATCGGATAGGATGTGCGTGGACATAAAGACCGTCGTACCTTTTTCGCGGAGGCCGGCGATCAACTCGCGGATCTCTCGTCGGCCAACGGGGTCGAGCCCGCTCATCGGCTCGTCGAGAAAGACGATCTCGGGAGAGTTGATCAGAGCCTGGGCAAGCCCGACGCGTTGCAGCATCCCTTTCGAAAACTTTCGCAGCTGCCGGCCTCGGTCCCGCTCCCGTATTCCCACCGCGTCGAGCAGCTCCGCCGAGCGGGCTGAACGGTCGGCGGCGTTGAGGCCAAAGATCTGGCCGAAATAATCCATCAATTCATTTGCCGTGAGATAATCATAGAAGTAAGGGTTCTCCGGGCAATAGCCGATCCGCGACCGCATCTCGACATCGTCCAGCTCGCGGCCCAGAATTCGCGCCGTGCCTTCGGTAGGGAAGAGCAGCCCCATCAGGATCTTGATGGTCGTCGTCTTTCCCGCACCGTTTCCGCCCAGAAATCCGAATATCCCACCCGGTTTGACGTTCAGGTCGAGAGCATCAAGAGCACGCACCCGCCTCTTTCGCCAAAACCCGGTCTCGTAATCTTTCGAAAGCCCGTTTATTTCAACTATGTGGTCCATACTAAAGTTGCTTCGGAATCTTGGAATTCGGGGCAATTCGTACCTCGCATGCGTCGCGTTCGAGAACGTACGGCACGCCCAGAGGGTCTACCAGTTCGCCGCGTTCGTTTATCGAAAAATCCCGGTCGCGGGGAAGCTCGGCCTTGCGAAGTTCCGGAAAGATCTCGCGGAGTGTTGCCGGACATTGCCCGTTGCTGTTTTTGCGTGCGTCTAAGACAGTTTGGACAGCATCGATCTCATCCAACGCGTCAATTTCGAGCAGACGCAACTCCGCATTCGCTCGCGATTGCTGGTCCTCTGCTTCGGCGAGCATTTGCAGATAGATCTCGCGGGCGGTTTCGCGGCTGCCCCCCTGCGTCTTCATCGCTGCGACCATCTGCCGCATAAAAAGGGGCGCTCCCTCGATGCGCGAACCGGCCTCGTAAACCGCCGCCGCCTTTTCATATTCCTCCATCCGCCAATAGATATAGCCAAGATACTGGTGCAGCCGCCATGCCTTGGGATTCGCAGCGATCCCTTTTTCGGTCAATTCGATCGCCTTGTGCGCATCTATCGCCGGCAGCACGCTGGCTCCGTAGGAGTACACCGCCATGAACTGCGGATCGAGTTCGGCTGCATTGTCCAGCAACGGATGAAGCAGCCGTGGATTCAACGGCCGCAGATCGTCAAGGCTTATCTCCTCCAGTTCGCTTCGGACCAGCTTTCCGCCTATGTACTGCAGAGACCACATCCAGTACCAGTCTGCAAGCAACCCCTCAGATCCCAAGGCCCAGCCTTTCAACATCTTGCCGCGGACCGCGAGATCGGCATCCTCATAGCTTTCAGGCAGCGACACGCGGCGTTCGCCTACCCACTCGCCGACCGTCGCGGCGGCAGCGAAGCCCGCGAGGAGAGCAAAAGCCAGGATGAGCGTCGAGAACGACACGAGGCCTTTTCCTTTTTTTTCAGCCTTTCCTGGCATCTCTATTTGAAATTTCGACGTTTGAAGATAGCGATCGCTATTACGAGCAGAACCGCGGAATAGATAACGGCGTAAGCTGTCCCGCCTATGATCATTTCCGTGTTTGGCACCAGGCCGTTTGCGGCCTCGGTGCGAAAGCTGAACAGTGCAAGATTGGGCATCACGTAATAGATCCCGTCGAATATCAGCTTGGTCGCGGTGGATTCCATGGCGGATGCCAACTCGCGAAGTGATGAACTCAGGTGCCCGATCAAAAATATAAGAAATGTAAGAAGTGCTGAAAGCGCCGGTGTCGAAAATGAAGAGAATAGAATTGCAACTGCGGTCAAGATCGCTAATTCGAGAAAGATCAGGTAAATGCTGCCCCACACCGTTCCCGCAAGGGCCCCGCCGCCCACGTAGATCAGTGCCAGGCTCACCCCGGCGCCCATGATCGCCACATTGACGAGCAAGGTAAGCACCAGGCCGAGATACTTTCCGACCACAAACTCAGACCGGCGGACCGGCTTTGCAAAGATCGCGTAAACGGTCCGTTTCTCGATCTCTTTCCAGACCAGGCCGACGCCGACAAAGATCGCGATGAAAGCCCCGAAAAGCAGCATCGCGTTCAACCCGATATTAATGATCGTCCTTGCCTCGTGCCCATCCGTCAGCTCCCCGAGCACGATCGCCGACCCCGTCAGCAAAAGTACGAACAGCACCAGGTTATACAGAATGCGGTCACGCACCGCCTCACGAAACGTATTTCGGGCGATGGTCAGAATGTTGCTGATCGAGCCGCCGGGGCCGGACGCTTTGCTCATTACGGTTATGGCTGAATCGAAAGGATCGGCAGGATTGCCGAGACTGATTTTACCACAAACCGAGGGCGTGCTTTAAACAAATGCGGCGGGAAGCTAGGGCTTCCCGCCGGCGGTAGGTAGTACTCAAGAAGTGTGACTAGTTAGCCAACGGTCCGCAAGGTCCCGGAGGATCCGTCGGGGTCTGGCAAGCTTCGATGCCGGCCGCGTCAAAGTGCGTTTCAAGACTAGCTTCCGTAGCATCTGTCACGATTACACCTGGCGTGTCAATACCAAATCGACGTGTTCCTGTCTGCGTAAGGCCGCTCCCAGAGGTCGGTACGGCTGAGAACCAAAACGTGGCCGGAACCTCTGTAGTTCGGGGAACCGCTTCGCCCGTGAACTCGTAGTTGCTCTTTTCGCCGCTTGCGAGCACAGCATCGATCAGCGAAACGTTTGCTAAGTCGGTCATCGCGGGTGCAAAGTCACCGTTGCCGGACGTTGCGTTGTATGTCATCTGCGCGCCGTGAAGCGTGCGGAGGCTCGAAATGGCCGAACCTTCATTAGCTGAGCGGCGTGCGGCCAGCAGGTTCGGGATAGCGATCGCTGCGATGATACCGATGATCACGACGACGATCAGAAGTTCGATAAGTGAGAAACCTTTTTGATTTTTCATTGTTGATTCACAATCTCCTAAAATTTGGTTTGGGTCTTCGGCCTCCCCAGGCTTGCCGTTAATGATACAAGCGGCGTGCCAAACTTGTTGTGCACCGCACAAAAGGCCGTAACAGTCTAATTTTGTTTAGTTTAGAGGGAATCGGCGGTAGAAGCAGCGAGGGTTAACCGAGCGAGTTTAACCGCCGCAGAGCTGTTAAATCACACAAAGTGGTAATCGCCTGATGACAAAAAATGTCAGCGAAAAGGATGAGGCCGGCATCGCTGCCGGCCCCGTTTTCGCTTAATCTCCATTCCGCATTTGTGCGGACAGGCTTCGGATATTGTGTTTATCAAGCAGGTGCCTTAGCGATCTGACCTGCATCTGCAGCAGTTCCGCCGCTCGGGTCTGGTTACCGGAGGTCTTTCGTAGTGCCTCGATCACATAGGTACGTTCGAGGTTCTCGAGATGAGAAGAGAGATTGAGCCCGTCATCGGGGAGGTCAAATTCCGCCCGGATGCGTTCGGGATTATAGTTCGTGATGTGCTCGGGCAGCCGCTCAGGCTGTATCTCCTCGGTCCGCTCGAGTGCGACCGCCCGTTCGATCGTGTGCTCCAGTTCGCGAACATTCCCGCCCCACATATAGTTTTCAAGCAGGTGCATCGCACGCGGTGAGATGGTCAGATCGCGGCCCGTCAGGTCACAAAATTTCTGCACAAAATGATTCACGAGGTCGGGAATGTCCTCGCTGCGTTCACGGAGCGGCGGAAGATCGATCGGTATCACGGATATGCGATAAAAGAGGTCCTCGCGGAAAGAGCCGTCCAGCGACATCGCCTTCAGGTCTCGATTGGTAGCGGCGATCACCCGAGCGTCCACGGATAACTCCTCGTGCGCTCCGACCGGCCTTACGCGTCGTTCCTGCAGAACGCGCAGCAGCTTTACCTGCATCGCCGGCGACATCTCGCCGATCTCATCCAGAAAGATCGTCCCGTTATTCGCCGCTTCAAAGAGTCCCTTGCGATTGGTGTTTGCTCCGGTGAATGCCCCCTTGACATAGCCGAACAGCTCCGATTCCAACAGCGTTTCTGTAAAAGCGCCGCAGTTTATCGAGATGAACGGCTTTTCGGCCCGCGGGCTCAGATCGTGTATGGCCCTGGCGACCAATTCCTTACCCGTGCCGCTTTCACCTGTGATCAGGATCGTCGATTGTACTTCGGACACGGTCTCGATCATTTGAAAGACAGCCTGCATCTTTGCCGAACTTCCGACAATGTTCTTAATGCTGCCCCTTTCGCGTTGGGCCCGTTTAAAGGCGCGGTTCTCATCGATCAGCTCCTGCTTTTCGAGGGTCTTTTTAACGATCAGCTTCAGCTCTTCGACGTCGAAGGGTTTCGTTATGAAATCGTCTGCTCCGAGTTTGAATGCCTCGCGAGCCGATTCGACCGAGGCAAACGCCGTCATAAAGATAATGCCGACGTCGGGCATCGTCTCTCTTACAACGCGGAGCATCTCGATCCCGTCCATGTCCGGCATCTTTACGTCAGATATGATCAGGTCAGCGGGTTCCTGTTTGAGGGCCTCCACCGCCTCGCGGCCGTTGCCGGCGGTGCGGACGCGTTGGCCTTCGCCCTCGAACAACAGGCTTAGAAGCTGTCGGTAGCTTTGTTCGTCATCGACGATTAATAAATTTGCCATCTTAACGAGCGGGTTGAACTTACTTAGAAGGGGGAGCCGGTACAGTGTGAACGGCGATACCGGCCTAAATCATTTTCACAGATAATGCCCTTGGGTTTCAAGAGGAAATCTCTTTTTCGCGTCCGCGGACATTCAGATATGCCTCTAGCGGCAGTGCATCATCCCCGTTTTCACCGTCGCCGCCCGACCGCTTTTCCGCCGCCTTTTCGACCGGAAGTTCGACGGTTATCGTCGTGCCCTCGCCTTCAGCGCTCGTTACGTTTATCGTTCCCGAATGGTCGCGGATGATCTGGTAAACGATCGAAAGGCCTAGGCCTGTGCCGCCCGTCGTCGAATTCGCGAAAGGCTCAAACAGCTGTTCCACCTGTTCCGGTGTCATTCCGGTCCCGGTATCGGCAAAAACGATCTTCACCCGCCTGTTCGGCCGCTTGTTGAGCGTGATCCGCAGCGAGCCGCCATCGGGCATCGCGGCCAGCGCGTTGCGGGCCAGGTTCCAAAAGATCTGCTTTAGCTGCGTTACGTCGGCCATTATCTTGACCGGTTCGTTCGGGATCTCCTCGATCAGCTTGTGCTTGGGTTTCAGGTCCGGGCTGTGACGGAGCAAGGTGAGCGTATCGCGTATCGCCTCGCAGACGTCCGTCTCAGTAAAATTGCCGGCCTTTGGACGGGCATAGCTGAGAAAGTTTGTGATGATGCTGTTCAGCCGGTCCGATTCCCGCAGGATTATACCCATCAGGTCCGCCTGCATCGAATCGGGCGGTGTGGTCGATTCCAGCACCTGTATCGCCCCTCTCATCGCACCAAGCGGGTTGCGGATCTCGTGCGCCAGGCCCGCACCGATACGCCCGACCGCCGCCAGCCGGTCCGTTCGCCGGACGCTTTCTTCCATCGAGCGGATCTCGGTCAGGTCCTGAAAGGCGATTATAAGCCCCTTCGCCTCGTTCGTTTCTGAATACAGCGGCGAGACCGAATAGCCGATATGTACTGCGAAACCGTCTGGGGTTACTAGGTCCGCCTCGAAACGGGGCGTGGGCTCTTCGGCACCGCCCGCCTCAACCGAGAGCCTTATCGCCTCACTGATGTCGCCGAACAGCGAAAAGATCGATCGCCCCCGCAGATCATCGGCCGTCAAGCCGGTTATTTCGGAAGCGGCCGCGTTCGCGGTATATATCGAGCCGCTCAAGTCCGTGGTTATCAATCCCGAACGGATCGACTCGACTATCCTTTCATGCAGTGCCCGGAGGTCGGCGAGGCTGCGAGCCGTCTCTTCCAGTTTTTCGCCCGAGCTTCGCCTCTCGGCAAGCCTAGCGGCAAGCAGCCCAACGATCAAAAGTGCGACTACATGGAAACTCAGCCGCTGGAACAGCTCGCTCAATGTCCGCTCACCGCCCGGTGCATCGATCAGATAAAGAGCAGGCAGCACGTTCGCCAGAACAAATAGAAGTACCGCAGTCACGGAAACCAGCAGGGTCCCCAGCGGCTTGAGGAACAGGCTGGTGATGCCGATAAGAACTATGTAGAGCGTGATGAACGGCGATGTGAGCCCGCCGGTCAGGTAAACCAGCCACGATATAAGTGCGGCGTCAAGAACGAATTGTATGGCTGCCTGCCATGCGATGAATCGGCCAATGACGAGCAGCAGGAAATATACTGCCGTCAGGGATAGGGCCGTCAAAAACACCAGCAGCGGGCCACGCGGAAGCTGGCTGCCCGAAATCTCAAATGTTTGCCCATACCACAGCCAACTTATTGCAAACAGTAATACGACGGCGATCAGGCGGCCGATCACAAGACGCCTGGTCATGCGTGCCGTCCGCTCGTTGGCGGAATGGGTCTTATCGTTTAGACTGGACATTAAGAGCCCACGTTAGTGATATGGATAGTTACCAAAGATCCGAGGATCCCTCGCTTTTTGAGGAACGGCCGTGGGGCAACTTTATGATCCTTGATGAATCGGAGACGTTCAAGGTTAAACGGCTCGTGGTTTATCCGGGAAAACGGCTAAGTTATCAGCGTCATGCACGGCGGTCGGAACACTGGTTCATTGTCGCCGGCACCGCTAAAATAACATTAAACGGCAACGAGAGCCTAGTCAAAACGGGCAGCTCGGTTGATATCCCCGTCGGTACCGCCCACCGGGTCGAAAACCCGGAAAACTCCATCCCCCTAATCTTTATCGAGGTACAAACCGGAGATTATTTCGGTGAAGACGACATCGAAAGATTCGAAGACGATTTTGGCCGGGCTGCATAGTTCAACTTTGCCGCCGACGCCGCCGGCGTACGTTCTGCGAAAATGAAGTTAACGTTCGAACGAAAATTGCCGATCACTCTATTCTTCGTGTTCCTGATGCTCACGGCCGTCGGGCTGTTATTTTATCAAAATACCGATTCGCTTCAGCAGGCCCTCGAGCGGCTGCGGCATTCCCAACAGGTCGTCGCGACGCTCGACGACGTCCTGGCGCGGACGGTCGCGTCTGAGGCAGAGCAGCGCGGATTTGTCGTCTCAGGCAACTCTACCTACCTCGACCGGTTTGAGCGGACCAAGCGCCTGGTCAATGAAGATATCGCTCGGCTGCGCGGCCTTGAGGCAAACGCCCCCGTTCATGTGGAGCAGATCGGCACGTTGGAATCGGCCATCGCCGGATACTGGCAGGTCGCTGAGGCAAAGATCGAACGGCGTAAGCAGGGCGGCTACGAAGCGGGGATCGAAGAGGCATCGCTGATCGACACAAAGGCCGGGCTTGACGCGGTGCGTTCCGCCGTCGATTCGATGAAATCGACAGAGTTTACCCGTTTGCAGGCCCGGACCGTCGAATTCGAACGCGACCAGGCCCGCGCCACCTGGGCGTTGATCCTGGCAACCATCGCCGGCGTCATCGCGCTGCTTGTTGCGAACTACCTTGTATTACGCGAGGCTCGCCAAAGGTCCAACGCGGAGCTGGAACTTCGCGAATCCAACCGAACGCTTGAGGCAAAGGTGGAGGAGCGGACCCGCGAGCTCAAGGAAGTGAACGAGAGCCTCGCCGTGACGGCGGCCGAACGCGAGGAGCTGCTTCAGAGCGAGCAGGAGGCACGGAAAGAGGCGGAGATCGCGAATCGGCTTCGCGACGAATTTATGGCGACCGTTTCTCACGAGCTTCGCACCCCGCTGAATTCCATCCTCGGATGGGCGCGGCTTCTAAATGACGGAACTCTCAACGAGATGCAGAGATCCAAGGCCTTACGGACGATCATCCGCAGTTCAGAGACGCAGAATATCCTGATCTCAGACCTGCTCGATGTCGCACGGATGATCTCCGGTAAGATCGATCTTGAATCGCAGTCGGTACGGCTTGCCGATATCGTCGGCGATTCGGTCGACAGCCTGCGGCCGGCGGCGAGCGAAAAACGAATTGCCCTAAGCTACGATATAGGGGGAGCCGAACGGCACATGGTCGAGGGGGATGTAAATCGTCTGGGACAGGTGTTCACCAATCTGCTTACCAATGCGGTAAAGTTTACTCCGGAAGGGGGCAGGGTCGATGTTAGGCTGATCCCGAACGGACGTTCGATAGATGTGGAGGTTGCAGACAACGGAGCCGGGATAAGCCCGGACCTGCTGCCGAATGTATTTGAACGGTTTCGTCAGGGCACCAAGACCGAGGGTAAGAAAAGCGGCCTTGGCCTCGGGCTTGCCATCGTTCGCAATCTCGTCGAAATGCACGGCGGCAGCGTCCGTGCCGCGAGCGGGGGCGAGGACCGCGGTGCGACCTTTACCGTCACGCTTCCGCTTGCCGCCAACGGCGCCCATTAAGCCTTCGCGACGATCTGTTTCACTACGTCGAGCAGGTCCTCTCCAATAATATCCGGGGCGTTAACCATCTTTCTAGCGGTAGATGCACCGTAACCCGTCTTGACCAGAGCCGAATGTGTCCCCGCATTTACGCCCGCTTCGATATCGAGCACCTTATCACCCACCATCCACGAAACCGAGCGGTCTATCGCGAACCTGCTGTCCGCCGACTCGAACATACCCGTCCCCGGTTTTCTGCACGCGCAGCCCGCGTCAGGCAAATGGGGACAGAAATGGTAGGCGTCGATCAGCCCCGGAAGTTCGATATCCATTTGCCGGTGGATCGAGTGCATCGCCTCTTCCGAATAAATTCCGCGGCCGATCCCGGATTGATTCGTTACAACTACTATTAAATACCCGGCATCTTTCAGGAGCGTTAACGCCTCGAGCGTAAACGGAAAGACGCGAAGGTCCTCCACACGTGAAAGATAGTTGACCTCTTCGACGAGCGTCCCGTCGCGGTCCAGAAATGCGGCTGGCCTTGGCTTAGCACTCATGAGGTCGGCCGTCCTTTTCTCAGCATTTCCATTGCGGCCTTAAACACGCGATCAACGGTCACGAGCGTCATACAGCGGTGGTCGATCGGGCATTCGCGGAGCATACACGGCGAACACTCGACATCTTCCCTGATCACCGCGGCGTGCTCCGCAAACGGCCGCGTCGTTACATGATCGGTCGGCCCAAATATCACGAGCGTCGGCGTCCCGACAGCAGCCGCCAAATGTGCGAGTCCCATATCATTCGAAATAAAAAGGTCAGACGCCGCCAGGATCGCCGACGCCTGCGATAAACTCGTCCTGCCCGTCAGGTCGATGACCTCGCCGTGGGCCGAAGCGATGAGATCGGCTGCGACATCCCTCTCATCCGCCGCACCGAGTATCACACTGACGCCGCCCGTCTCGAGTTGAAGGTGATCGCTCACCTCGGCAAAACGGTCCGCCGGCCAGCGTTTCGCTATCGAATTGGTCGACCCGGGCCCAAGAGCGATGAGCGGACGTTTAGCGGGCATGAATTGCTTTGCGGCGCTTTCGATATCGGGCTGCGAAACTTCGAGGCCGATCGAGACCTCCACAGGGACCGTTTCAGTGCCGAGCATCTCCTTTTCGACTTCCGCCACCAGCGCCAAATAGTAAAAGACCTCGTGGCGTTCTGACTTCCATTCGGGAATAGGAACTGCGTCCGTCAGAAGCATCCCACGCCCCTCTTTGATAAAGCCGAACCGCCTCGGAATGCCGGCGAGCTTAACGATCGAGGCCGATCGAAACGAATTCGGAAATATAACGGCGAGGTCAAAATTGCCTTCCCTCAACCGGCGTGCTTCGCGAAAGATCGTCCCCAGGTCGCGGCCGCTCTCCTCGAACGGCAGTATCTCATCGACAATGCCGGCCGACTCAAAAATGCCTTT
The DNA here is from genome assembly GCA_023391155.1 of Acidobacteriota bacterium. Classification (GTDB taxonomy): domain Bacteria; phylum Acidobacteriota; class Blastocatellia; order Pyrinomonadales; family Pyrinomonadaceae; genus OLB17. Next base: position 13,553 of record JAEWBM010000098.1, on the reverse strand, counting down.
TGCCCACGTCCGGGTGTGAAGCGCAATATGTGCATCCGGGAAGATGCGCTTCAGCTCGCGCAGAGCGGGGACGCTCATTACAGCGTCCCCTATCCAGTTCGTGCCACGGACAACTATTCTCATACGTCCGCCGCGTTTGCCTGCTCGTCCGAGGCCTCAGGACTTTGTTCGAAAAGCGTTTTAAGGCCGTCTTCGACCGTGATCCGCGGCGACCAGTCCAACTCCTGGGTCACGCGGGAAATATCAGTTACATAGTTGAACGGCACGGGGTCCGGCAGCGGATGCTCCTCGTCAATCACCGCTTGCGCGTTCGACGCCTCTTCCATTTTTTCGACGAGCACGCGAAGTGATACAGCATTGGCCGGCCCCCCGCCGAGATTGTAAAGCCCGTGCCGGATGACCGAATCCATAAACGCTTCGCAAGCTGAGCTAAGGTCATCGACATGCAGCAGGTCCCGCCGCGGCCGGCCCTTTCCCGGCAGCCGGATAGCTTCACCCCGGTCGATCGATTCCGCGATGTGCCCGACGATGTTCGGCGTGTTCAAGTCGGACGGTGGTGCATAGGGCGTCGAAAGACGGAAAATGCAAGACCGGAACCGCCGCTGGTGTGCATAATACTCGACGTACCGTTCAGCTATTAGTTTGGACCATTCCAGCGGCGATTGTCCCGAATAGAGCGTTTCGCATGTCTCGGGCACCTGCCGATAGTTGTCCGCGAACCGCCCATACACGTCCTTTGTCGATGCGAAAATGAATACCGCGTCTTTACGTATCGCCTTGAGTAGATTTATGGTGCCCTCGACATTGGTCAGAAATACCTCTTCGGCCGCATCGGGTGAACGGTCCATCCGAGCCGCGAGATGGATGACAACGTCATAATCAGCGGCCCGCCGCGCGTCGTGAAGGTTCAGGATGTCTGAACCCGTCCGGCGCGACAGGTCGTCGGCACTAAAATGCCGGCGAACATGCGTGCCAAGATAGCCGCTCCCGCCGGTAACGAGGATCTTCATAAGATCAAAAAGCTGGACATCGTAAAGGTAAAACCTATAAAATTTTACAGGGCAACCGCAAAAAACCGAAACCTCACTAATTCTTCAGCGATCCGGCTCCAATGCAGAACCAATACCAAACACGCAGCAGGCGTTCTAAGCTTCCGCCGAAAGGCTGGAAAAGCGGGCGCCGGGTCGCATCTTATAAGGCACCGCCGCCCACATTGTTTCGGCGGGTGCTCGGCTATATCTTTAATGGCTGGACGCTGACATTTGCGGGCATTTTTGCCGTCACCGCATTTCTAACGCTTACCTATTTCTGGTTCGATTTCTCTGACCGCATCGATCGCCGCCTGTTGAGCGGCGAGGTCTTCACCCCGACGGCGGGAATTTACTCCGCTCCCAAGACCTTGCGAGAGGGCGAGGAGCGATCGATGCAGCAGCTGATCGAATATCTGCGATCGGCGGGCTACATCGCAAAGAATGACAAGGCCGACCTTTCCCGAAGCCGCTATTGGGTGGACGGTGCAAAGCTTATCATCGAACCCGGCATCACAGCAGTGATCGACGGGAAAAAGATGTTTCCCGAGCTTTCGGTCTCATTTTCCAAGAACGGGAAGTCCGTCGCCTCGATCACCGACTTGGGAACTACCGCCGAGGTTAAAAAGGCGCTTCTCGAGCCAAAAGTGCTCAGCACCATCGCAGCCGAGGGCGACGGACGCCGAAAGACGGTGAAGTTTGCCGACATACCTCCGCACCTGGTGAAGGCGATCACGGTCACTGAGGACCGCGCCTTTTTTGACCACTACGGCGTCAACTTTCGCGGAATTGCCCGGGCACTCTGGCGGCGATATGACGGCGAGGCGGACGATTCTCCGCTTGCAAATCAGGGCGGTTCATCGATTACGCAGCAGCTCGTTAAAAACCTGCTGCTTACGAACGACCCCACGCTCGAGCGAAAGCTGACCGAGGCCTATATGTCGGTCATTCTCGAAACCCGCCTGACTAAAGAAGAGATCTTCACCCTATACGCAAATCAGGTCTACCTCGGCCAGCAGACAGGCGTCGCGATTTATGGAGTCGGAGAGGCGGCCGCCGCCTATTTCGACAAGGATGTCTCGCAGCTCGAACTGCACGAGGCCGCTTTCCTTGCGGGCATCTTACGCAGCCCCAACCGGTATAACCCGTATAAAAACACCGACCGCGTCGAGGAGCGCCGAAATCAGGTCCTGATGTCGATGCTCGAAGCCGGCGAGATCAGCGAGGCGCAGTACCTAAGTGCAAGGAGCCGCCCTCTCCAGCTCAAAACGCCGACGCGGGCCCAGGACAAACAGGGTATGGCCTACTTTGCGCAGCACGTGATCGACGAGCTGCCGAAGATGGTTAGCGACCCCGAGGCGCTGCAACATCTCCGCGTTTACACCTCGATCGATCCCGACCTTCAGCGTATCGCCTACGAGACCGTGGCCCGCCGCGTCGAGCAACTTGAAAAACGTTACTTCAAGAAAAAGGAGCCGGGTAATTTGAATGCGGCGCTTGTATCGATCCGTCCGAAAACGGGCGAGATCGTAGCCATGGTCGGCGGCCGCAATTATGAACAGAATCAATTTAACCGTGCAACAAACGCCATGCGGCAGCCGGGTTCCGTTTTCAAACCTTTCGTTTACGCTCAGGCAATAAATTCGGCATATGAACCCGCATCTCGGGTATTCACCGCCGCGACCGTTCTCAAAGACGAGAAAAAGGTCTTCGCCTTCGACCATAACACTTATGCTCCCAACAATTACGGCGATACCTTTTCGAATGCCGAGATAACGCTCCGCGACGCACTGGTCAGGAGCAAGAACACGATCACGGTCGACGTCGCGATGCAGGTGAACATCGGACGCGTGATGAACCTTGCCGCGAAGGCCGGCCTTCCCAAGGTCGAAAAGGCATACCCCTCGATGGCCCTCGGCACCGCAGAGGCAACGCCGCTGCAGGTCGCGACCGGCTACACGATGTTCGCTAATCTCGGCGACCGCGTTCTGCCAACACCGATCACGCGGATCACCGCCGGCGACGGCGAGACCCGTGTCGCCCCGGAGCCTGATAAAAAGCAGGTGGTACGGCCCGACGTGGCTTATATCCTGAACGACATAATGAAGGACGTCGTCAACCGCGGGACGGCGGCTGAGGTTAAGGCTTGGGGCTTTTCGAATTCAGAGGGACGCGCTTTTGCCGGTAAGACCGGAACGTCCCGCGACGGCTGGTTCGTCGGATTTACCCCCGAACTCGTTACCGTCGTGTACGTAGGCTTTGACGACAACGACGATCTCCGAATGACCGGGTCCGAATCCGCGATGCCGATCTGGGCCGAGTTCATGAAAGCGGCTCTCGATATGTACCCCGAATGGAACGGCGACTGGCCGATGCCGGCCGGCATTCGAAAGGCCGAGATCGACACCCGGTTCGGTACACTCGTCCGTGAACTCGACGGCGTTGAGCCGGTAGAAGAAGAAGAGCCCGCGGAACCTCAGGATGCCGCGGTTGACCGCTCGATAGAGGAAGACCCGGCCTGGGCGACCATTGACACGTCGCCACCAAAACAAATATTCGTTACCGATGTGCCGGCCGAATTTCGCCGCGTGGAATATTTTATCGGCGGAACTATACCCATCAAACGTTTGGTCGAGGACCCCGCTTTCGACCCCGACGCTGAAGTAGAAGCCTCGCCGACACCGGTAACCGAGACTTGGCAGGAAAGCTCAGAGCAGCCCGAGGTGCCATCGCCCGAGATGAGAACCGAGCGTTCCCGCGAACGGGCCAACACGCGAGCGCCCGTGACGCTCAATACCGGCGTTTCGGTCAGCGTTTGTATCATCACCGGGCTCAGGGCAACGATAAATTGTCCCGAGCGAGACCAGCGCACCTTCAAGGAAGGCTCGGAACCAAAAGAGTTTTGCCCACTGCATCGATAATTCTTCGCAAAATCCCTGTTGAGGCCGGTCACCCTTATACAACCTAAGGAGGGCCGAAAATGCCAAAGAAACTTCCCGACCACGCACTTCTAGATAGCTTCTATTTTGGTGAGGGTTTCACCGCCGCGCAGGTGCGCGAACTTGCCGGCGGCAGCGTGAATGATCCAAACCTCGAGAACACCTGCATCATTCGCATCAGCCGCCCGCTCAATTATCTCGGCCACCCGATACCGGTCTGGACCAAACCGTTTCGTACGCGGCAAGGCAAGGACAAAATGTGGTACGGCCTTCGGGTCAAAGAATTCTGGGACTATATGGTCAAGACCTACGGCCAGCCCACCGTGAACTCAAAAAAGCCGATCGACAAAAGCGCATTTGCGGGGATCAAGGGGATAATCGGCTTTCGCGTCTCCGGCTGGAAAGACGCCACAGGCCATTTCACGCTCTGGAATGGCAAGAACCTGGCCTATGGTGAAAAAGACCACGATTATTTTGCGATCGCCCACGAGGCAGCGCTTTGGGAAGCGGGATCGACGCGCACGATTTCACCGCCGGTATAAAAAAAAACGGCGCCCGGTTAAGAGCGCCGTTCAGATCCGGTTCAACTGATCGCGCCTACTTCATATCGAGGCTCTTCATCAGAAATCCGTAGATGTCGACCTGTTCCTCGATCTGTTTTGTGGTGGGTTTGCCCGCACCGTGGCCGGCCTTCGTTTCGATACGGATCAGCACCGGGGCGTTGCCGCCCTGGGCCGCCTGCAACGCCGCGGCATATTTGAAGCTATGAGCAGGGAAGACGCGGTCGTCCGTGTCGGCCGTTGTAACAAGCGTCGGCGGGTATTTCGCTCCCTCTTTTACATTATGAAGCGGCGAGTATGCATATAGCGCCCGGAACTCTTCTTCATTGTCCGGCGAACCGTAATCGGATGTCCATGCCCATCCGATCGTGAATTTCGGGAACCGCACCATATCCATCACCCCCACCGCCGGCAGCGCCGCACCAAAAAGATCGGGGCGCTGATTCAGCACCGCTCCAACCAGTAGGCCGCCGTTCGAACCGCCCTGGATCGCCAACTTCGACGTCGATGTATATTTATTAGCGATCAGCCATTCGCCTGCCGCGATGAAATCGTCAAAGACGTTCTGCTTCTTAAGCTTTGCGCCGTTCTCCCACCACTCTTTGCCGTATTCGCTCCCGCCGCGGAGGTTTGCCACCGCATAAACCCCGCCCATTTCGAGCCACGGGATACGCGCGACCGAAAAGCCCGGCGTCATCGGTATATTAAAACCGCCATAGCCGTAAAGCAGCGTAGGGTTCGTGCCATCGAGCTTCAGCCCTTTCTTGTGCGTTATGAACATCGGCACGCGGGTGCCGTCCTTGCTCGTGTAAAAGACCTGCTTGACCTCAAATTGGCTCGGGTCGAACTTCACCGGCGATTCGCGGAACAGCGTGCTCTTACCGGTCTTCATATCGTAACGATAGATCGTCGGCGGTGCGTTATAGCTTGAATAGGAGTAGAACGTTTCGGTATCGTCACGCTTGCCTCCGAACCCTCCGGCTGAGCCGATGCCCGGCAGATCGACGTTGCGGATGTGCTTGCCGGCGGTATCGACGATGCGGATCTGGGTATACGCATCCTTGAGGTAGTTCAATACGAAGGAATTATTGATAAAGCTGACGCCGCGGAGCGTTTCTTTGCCCTCAGGCACGATCACCTTCCATTCGGGTTTTTCTTTGCTCACGTCAACGGAGACGATCTTGCCGAGCGCTGCGTCCTTATCGGTCTGGAAATAAAAGACCGAACCGTCGTTGCCGATGAAGCCGTAAGATGCCGAGAGATCCGTGATCAGCGGCCTGATCGGCTGGTCCGCTTTTGTCAGGTCGCGGAAATAGACCATGTTCATCCGCCGAGTGCCCTGGCCCACCGTGATGATGTGCCAATTGCCGTCTTCGCTAACCTGCCCGCCGACAAAATATTCCTTGTTATCCGGCCGTTCATAAACGACCTTGTCTTCCGACTGCGGAGTCCCCAGCTTGTGGAAGTACATTTTCTGATAGAAGTTTTGGCTCTTGAGTTCTGCACCCTCTTCGGCGTCGGGGAAGCGGCTATAGAAAAATCCCGAGTTGTCCTTTAGCCATGCAACGCCGCCTTGCCGATTCGGCCGCAGCGTGTCGCTTAGGTGCTCGCCGGTCTCGACGTTCATTATCCGCCATTCCGTACGGTCACTGCCCGAGCGAGCGACCCCGTAAGCCCAAAGCTTACCATCGTGTGTGAATGACGAACCGCTAAGTGCCGCGGTACCGTCTTCGGAAAGCTTGTTCGGATCAAAGAACACCTTGCCCGGATCGTCGATCGAATCCGTGATATAGAGAACGCTCTGATTTTGTAGGCCGTCGTTCCGCGAATATATATACTTGTCGCCGATCTTCGACGGCGCCGAGATGCGTTCGTAGTCCCACAGTTCCGTCAGCCGCTTCCGCAAAGCGTCTCGCTGGCTGATCGTGCCCAGGTATTCGTTTGTGAGCTTGTTTTGAGCCTCGATCCACGCCTGGGTCTCGGTCGAACCGGTGTCCTCCATCCAGCGATACGGATCCGCAACCTTGACGCCGTGATAATCCTCAACGACGTCGGCCTTGCGGGCCTCAGGATATTTAAACGCGGTCTGTGCCGGAAATGTGAGGGTAAGGAAGGAAGAAAGCGCTGCTGCAGCAAGGGCCTTTTTGATCATCGGACTGGTGAACCTCTCGAAAATGAATTTTCGATAATTATAGTTCGGTTGTCCGGGTGAACAAAATCGGCGGTTCAGAATACCGGGAGCCGGTCTTCGACCTGAGTGTCCTGGCGGGTAGCGGATTCCACGGTGGTGCCGTACGGCAGCCACGAGGGGCGTTCATAGAGCGCACGCTCGATGTCCAGTGACGGCTTCGGTTTTGAAAGTAGGTAGCCCTGGCCATAGTCGCAGCCGAGATTCTGAAGGACTGCAAGCTGGGGCCGGGTCTCGATCCCTTCCGCGACGACCCGCATCTTTAAATTTTTCGCCAGCGAGATGATCGTCTGCAGTATGCCCGAATTCTCACCCTGCTCGCCGACGTCCGTTACGAATGAACGGTCGATTTTCAGCGTGTCTACAGGCAGGCGATGGAGGTAGCTCAACGATGAATAGCCGGTTCCAAAGTCGTCAATGCTCAGCTGAACGCCGATCTGCTTCAGCCGCTTTAGAAGATTGATCGTGTGCTCGGCGTTTTCCATCGCCGTGCTCTCGGTAAACTCAAGCTTGAGCGTTCGCGGGTCGATCCCCGAATCTTCAAGTGCCACCTCGATGTCGTCGATCAGGTTATCGTTCTTCAGATGCCGGCCAGAAATATTAACGCTGACCATCAGCGACCGGTAATCCGGCGATATACGCTGCCATTCGGCGATCTGCCGCGTGGTCTCTTTCAAGATCCAGACCGTGATCGGCTGGATCAGGTCCGAACTTTCGGCGATGGGTATGAACTTCGACGGCGGGATCCAGCCAAATTCCGGATGGTTCCACCTGAGCAGGGCCTCAAATCCCACAAGCCGCCCGTCCGACAGGGAAACTATCGGCTGATAATACATCGACAGCTCATCCCGCTCGACCGCGTGACGAAGGTCCATTTCGAAACGCACGCGTTCCAGGAAGCGGTGCCGCAGTTCCTTGGTAAAGACCGCCGGCCCCTCCTTCCTTTCCTTCGCATAATGCATCGCGATATCTGCGTCGCGAAGTATCTCTTCAGGCGTGCTGTATTCCGCATCGCACGGGGCGATACCGATATTTACGTCTATCGAGATCTTGTTGCCGTTGAGCGAGAAAGGCTGGGTAATACTTCTGTGTATCTTGCGGGCGACTTTCTGAGCCTTTCCGGTCGTCGCCAGGTCGCGGAGGATTATTGCGAACTCGTCCCCGCCGATGCGGGCAACAGTGTCGGTGTCGTTCACCACCCGTTCAAAGCGTTTTGCCGCGATCGCAAGAACCTTGTCGCCGATCGTATGCCCGAGCGTGTCATTAATATTTTTAAAGCTGCGGATATCGAGAAACAGCACTTGGAAGTTCGCCGTTGGGTCTTCCTTATACGTATCGATCATCGAGCGAAGAATGTCGTTCAGCAATTTGCGGTTGGCAAGCCCGGTTAGCGAATCGTGCAAGGCGGCGAACTGAAAATCTTTTTCGCTCTTCCGAAGTGCGTCGTTCGCTCTTGCCTCCTTTTCAAGCGAGATCGCCAGTTCGTTGGCGTAGCTTTCGGCTTCGCGGCGACGTTCACGTTCGGCTTCCGCTTTCTGACGCTCGGCCTCCTCGACGTTCGCGATAGCCTGATTTATCTCGGCGATCGATTGTCGGTAATTCAGATAAGCGACCGCAAGTGCCAGGAACGCGATTGCCGTGGTCATCAGGTCGCCGAAATGGATCAGCTTATACAGGATGCCCGCGAGGCCCGCACCGACGATCTGCGTCATCGAGCTGGTAAAACAATCGCGCCGCCACGTCTCCCACAGGCTCGAACCATCCTTTAGGGACTGAAACGCCGCGGCCAGGACCGATGAGCCTAGAAATTGTATTACCGCCAACAGCCCGAGGGCCGAGATCAGGTGCTGTGTCTTTGAAATGTCCAGCGGCCCAAACGACGATAGCTGGAACTGCATCCAGATAAAGATGGTGATGCCCGTCGAGATCGCATTCAGCGACACATTCGTCGGGATCATCAACTTGCCGAAAGGGAAGCCCCGCGATCTTAGGAAGAGGCAATTCGCCGCTGTCTCGATAACCGCAAACACGATAGCCGCCTGCCCGCCGTAAAGCAACAAAGTCAAAAAGACGAGGGCGTCCGAAAAGCTGATCGCGAACTTTGACCTCGGCAGCGTCAAACTCATCCGCGGAGCAACGAGAATGCCGAATGCGGTGATGAAGAGATACCCCCACGTAAACGCCGACGATGGCAGCGTCGCGACAGCCGCCAGTGTACAGATCGCGCCGAGCACGATAACGACGATCTTTGTAAATTTCGAAATGCTCTCGCGGTCCATTTATTGGGGCAGGTCAGCGTCGGCCGGCCGGTCGATTATAAAAGCGTAAATTAGGCGAATTTCTAGGGGTGACAGGCGCTTGTGGGGCGCCGAACAAAGAAAGTCTACCATTAAAACACTTTAAACGCTAGCAAAAACGGCTGAATCTACCCGAAAAAATGTATACAAGATAACCACTTTATAGCTGTATATCTAGGTAACAATCGCATAACTACTGCAAATATTAGGGTTAGCCCGCTTCGAGCATTTGTGTGTTACCTCGGTATCCACTTTACTCGCCACCGACTTTAGCCCTCCAAAAAATTTCGGAGACAACGTAACGTGTTGTCGTTACAACCACTTACGCGAATAATCATTCACCGGATCGCCTTTGGCACACGCCTTGTAATGTAGATGGCAACACGAGGCAGAAAGCTTCGGAACTAAACTCAGGAGATAAAAGAAAATGACAAACCTCAAGAACACAGTTGCAGCGATCACCCTTACGGCTGTTATAGCGTTCGGTTCAACTTTTGCCCACGCCGGCATTATCGTGGCGGGCTTTAACGAAAAGGCGGAGACGACGCCGTGCACCGAGACGACCAAGACCGAAAAAATGGACTGGGGCATCATCGTTGCCGGGCTTCGCGGAATCATCGTTGCCGGCTTCACGGGAATCATCGTGGCCGGAGCGGCTGAGACCACCCCGACCGTCGACTGCGGCATCATCGTAGCCGGCTAAGGAAAAAGAAATTGGTACGAGTTTAACCCCGCACCAATGTGGCCCCGTCGAGAGATCGGCGGGGTCTTCAATTTTTAAACTGATGCCTGTCGGCCGGACAGCCGTCGTAGTGTGGCAACCGCTTCCGGCAGCACCTCGAGAAGCCGATCGATGTCTTCTTCCGTATTCCCGCGGCCAAGGCTAAAGCGGATGGCGCCGCGAGCGAGCTGATCTTCGCGGCCGAGAGCACGTATCACAGGTGAAGGTTCAAGCGAGCCGGAGGAGCACGCCGACCCGGTCGATACGGCGATACCCTGCATATCAAGGTTGATCAGCAGCCCCTCGCCCTCGATCCCTTTGAAGGATATGTTGGAAATGTTCGGCAGCCGCAGTTCCGGGTCACCGTTCAATACCGCCCCGTCGAGCATCTCGAAGATATTCGATTCAAGCTTGTTCCTCAGATCCCGGATCCTCTCCCCGTCGCCGATCTCGTCCACGGCAATGCGTGCGGCCTCGCCGATCGCAACGATCTGAGCCACCGGTTCCGTCCCGCCGCGAATCCCGCGTTCCTGCCGGCCGCCCAGGTTCTGCGGATGAAGCCTCGTGCCACGGCGAACATAAAGTGCCCCGATGCCCTTTGGCGCATAGAATTTGTGTCCCGAAAGGGAAAGCAGGTCGCAGCCCATTTCCTCGACATCCACTGCGATCTTTCCCGCAGCCTGCACCGCGTCCGTGTGCAGATATAACTTCCGGCCCTCCCCGCGTGCACCGCGGACGAATCTCCCCAGCTCCGCGATCGGCTGCAGCGTCCCGATCTCATTGTTTGCCGCCATTACGGAGATCAGGGCCGTCTCGTCCGTAACGGCTTCGAGCACCGCCTCAGGGTCGACAACACCGCTTTCGGGAACCGCGACGTAGGTGACCCCGTAACCTAGCTTTTCAAGGTCCTGGCAAACATTCTTGACCGCCGGATGTTCGATATTTGTCGTGACGATATGCGGCTTTCCCCCGTCGGCCGCGGCACGAGCTTCAATAAGCCCGCGTATCGCGAGATTGTTCGACTCGGTTCCGCCGGAGGTAAAAACTATCTCGTTGGGGCGGGCATTGATCAAGGCCGCGACCTGGTGTCGGGCCTTATCGACCGCGCCGCGTGCCTGCTGCCCGTAATGATGGATGCTCGACGCGTTGCCGAATGTCTCGGTGAGATACGGCACCATCGCCTCGACCACGCGCTGATCGACGGGCGTGGTCGCGGAATGGTCAAAGTAGATCCGTCGAAACATAGCCCAATTGTAAACCGCCCCACCGGAAAAGTGGAGCGGTTCGCTGCGATGCCAATTGTGTTTAGGGAATTAGAGGATCGGCTCCGTCTCGCCGATAAGGATCATATTGGGGATGTCCTTGTTGATCTCGATGACCTGCGTCGGAGACGCGAAAAGATATCTCGAATGAAAGACCATCAGAATATAGGTGTTGCCCGGAATGATGTTGCGGAGCTGGTAAAAGCCCAAGCTACCCGTAACGGTCGCTTGCGTGCTGCCGGTTTCCATCTCCATCAGGATAATCGCGGCGTTGCGGATGAACTTACCCCCAGGAGTAACGGCCCTGCCTGACAGGGTCGCCATTCCGTTCTCGCCTAGTGTTGTTCTCGTAACCCGGCCGCGCACCGTGGGCGCCGCCTTTTTTTTCTCCTTGTCCGGGTCGTGCGGGCCGGACGCGCTCACCGGCAACGTTGAGATGAATATGGCCGCAATTGCGGCGAAGATCGCTGATCTAAAGGGGGAACTACGCATTTCGGAGCCTCTGTTTTCTTGGGGGTTCGCCAAATTTCACCGGCCGCGTCGGCCGGTGCTTCGACATTAAAATACCAATAAACCGATAATTCTAAAGGAATTATCGCTTTTTTCAACTAAATTGCCGAAATATTAGCACATTTCCCGCTCATCGCAACATTTTTTTACACCTTCGGGCTACTCCGGTTGCGACTGCAAGTTTCCAATATCCCGCGATTTAAGATAAATTGAAACCTGTATAAGTGTGTCTGCATCAAAGCTTGGACACCCTGAAAGTTGAAGGTACAGCATGGATTTTACGACTAGAGAAATTTTCAAACGTTACGCGGGACTTGTTACCGGACGGCCGATCTCGCCCGTCTTCTTGAATATCCTGGTGACCAGTGTCTGCGATATGCGGTGCACCCATTGCTTCTTTACGGAAGAACTGGACGACCGGCCGCGCAAGAAGCTGCAGATGAAGACCGACGAGATCGCTCGCATCAGCGAAACGCTCGGCGGCAACCTCGGCGTACTTGTGCTTGCCGGCGGCGAGCCGTTTACCCGAAAGGACCTGCCGGAGATCGTCCGTTCTTTTTATGAGAACAACAAGCTCGACTCCGTCTATCTGATGTCGAACGGCCAGATCCATCAGCGTATCTTCCCGGATGTAACACGCATTCTCGACGAGTGTCCGAACCTGAACGTCACTGTCGCTCTCGGCATCGACGGCGTCAAAGAGGCTCACGAAAAGATCCGCCGCAAAGAGGGAAGTTGGGACAAGGCGATCCATACCGCCCGCACGCTTCAGCAGATGAAGCACGAGCAGTATCCGCAGCTCGACATTCAAACCTGTACCTGCGTGATGCATTCGAACGAGGACACGATCTTTGATTGGTACGATTTCCTTAAGTACGATCTCAAGCCGGATAAGGTGAATATCAACTATATCCGCCCGCCTTCGGCCGATCCGAAGGAACTCGAGTTTGACCATCGCCGCTATGCGGAGCTTTCGCACATGATCCTCGAGGATACGAAGAGTGCGGCTCTTAAGAACAACTACGGCGGCAAGTCCGGCTTTTTCAAGGCGGCAGTCGACATCTATATGCACGACCTGATCGCCAAGACCAAGGAAGAGAACAAGGCACAACTTAAATGCTATGCCGGCAGCGCCGGCGCGGTCATTTACGACAACGGTGTGCTTTCCTCATGCGAAAACAAGGCAGATGTGCTAAGCCTTCGCGATTACGACTGGAACTTCCAGTCGGCATGGAACACCGACCTGATGAAGGCCCGCCGCAAAGAAGCGGGTGCCGGGTGCCATTGCACGCACGAATCGAATTGCTACTATCCGTCGCTGCCGTTCAACCCGGGCCATTTGCTTAAGATCAAAAAGCTTGAACGGCAAATGAAAAAGGCCGCCAAGGATAGCGGCTTCGCCGTTGGAAGAGAGGTCGCACTGAAAGCCTGACGATGTTGGTATACAAGGCCATTTACAAGTTTCTGCCTGACGGCGTCCACGGTGAAGTTATCGATTTTCCCGGGGTGATCACCTGTGGCAAAACGATCGGGGAGACCCGTCGGTTGCTAGCCGGGGCACTCGAAGATATGGCCGAAACTAGCATCATGCTCGGCGAACCGCTGCCGGTGCCGGATCCATCATCTTCCGCACCGGAAGCCGATCTTGATGAGCCGATACACCTAATGCTTCGGGCATCAACTCGTGTGAGTGTGCGGCCAAAAGCCACGGTATGAAGCGTCGAGATCTGATCCGGCATTTGGAGAAGCATGAGTGCCGGCTTTTTAGGGAGGGTGGTAGCCACTCGATCTTTCGAAATCCGACGACGGGTAAAAAAACATCGGTGCCTAGGCATAACGAGATAGTCGAATATACGGTGAACCAGATCTGTAAACAGTTGGGCATACCCAAACCATGAATCCTACCGCCCCCAAAATACTGATCATTTCCTCCGACACCGGCGGCGGGCACCGTTCTGCTGCGCAGGCGTTGGCGGCTGGGCTGCAGCGTTTTTGGCACGGGGAATCGGTTGCGGTGCGTATCGTCAAGGCGGTCGAGGAATCGCACC
>JAEWBM010000076.1 GCA_023391155.1 Acidobacteriota bacterium | reverse complement strand
GCCGGATAGAACACTTCCGGCTCGCCGGTCGGGACGAGTGACCGTTTGCCGTTTTCGTCAAAGACGGCCGCGACCTTTTCGAACATCACGCCGCGAAGCCGGCCCTCCTCGACGACGAAAGATTTCGGTACGTGGTTGTCGATGATCGGGATGTCTTCGTGCATCGCATCTTCCTTTTCCCACGGGCTCGCCTTCATCGTTTCAAAGGGCGAACGGACAATGACCTTCACATCCTCACCGCCAAGCCGCCGAGCTGTGCGGCAGCAGTCCATCGCCGTGTTACCGCCGCCGACAACGATCACGGTTTTTCCGATCGTGCTCACATGCTCAAACGCGACGCTCGCCAGCCAGTTAATGCCGATGTGAATATTCGCGGCACCTTCCTGACGGCCGGGGATATTCAGTTCCCTGCCTCGCGGTGCGCCTGTGCCGACAAAGATCGCGTCGTAATCTTTCTCAAGCACCTCCCGCATGCTTGAAACGTAATGGTTGAAATGGGTGTGTATTCCCAGGTCGAGGATGTAATCCACCTCATCATCAAGCACCTGCTCGGGGAGCCGGAACGCGGGTATCTGGCTCCGCATAAAACCGCCGCCCTTTTTCTGTTCGTCGTAAAGGTGGAGTTCGTAACCGAGCGGGGCCAGGTCACGGGCCACCGTCAACGATGCCGGGCCGCCGCCGATGAGAGCGACCTTTTTGCCGTTGGGCGCAAATGGCCCCTGCGGCATCAGATGCTTTACCTCGCCTTTGTTGTCAGCCGCAACCCGCTTCAGCCGGCAGATCGCGACGGGCTCCTCTTCAACCCGGCCGCGTCGGCATGCCGGTTCACACGGACGGTCGCATGTCCTGCCCAGAACACCGGGAAAAACGTTCGAGTCCCAGTTGATCATATAGGCCTCGGTGTACCGGCCTTGTGCGATCAAGCGGATGTACTCCGGCACCGGCGTATGGGCCGGGCACGCGTACTGGCAATCGACGACCTTATGAAAATATTCGGGATCAGTGATGTCGGTAGGTTTCAATTGACCACCTTCCTAAGTGAGTATTATCGGGCAAATCCATCCCAACGCAGGTACAGACAAAAGATAACGCGAAAACACCTTGTGGGGCAATACCAATTATCTTTTCCAGAAATCTCATTAACGGCTCTTATCGGAGTTGCTTAATTTTCGACTTGAGATGCCTGACCATTTGCGTTGTCGACGGTCAACAGGCGTATCGAACATGTACGAAATTTGCGGGCATGTCTGCACGTGTACGACCCATCAATTGACTTCACAAACCCCCTATTACCAAGGTTTACGAGAATTCACCCACCCTTGGCACGCCTTTTGCGGTGTATATTTCTGAAGTTTTCTGCGCTTCTCTTTCCCCAAGCCGAAAACGCAGGAATGAGGAGAATGACTATGAAGAAACAAAATTTATACCTCACGCTGTCCCTGGCGGTGACGTTTGTGCTGAGCGGTATCATTACCGTATCAGCTCAACCGCGCGCTTACAGGGTGACTGACCGTCAGGTAATGACACTATTGAATCGTATTGAAAATCGGACCGACACTTTTCGGCGCCAGATGGACTCGGCTCTGGACCGAAACCGCTACCGCGGAACGTTGCCCGACTCTACCGTTGAGCAGTACATTGACGAGTTTGAAAAAGCGACAGACCAGCTTCGGTCACGCTTTGATTCAAACACCTCGGTCGCAAACGACGTCCAAGAGGTGTTGAACCGGGCGTATTACATCGACCAGTTTATTATCACGAACACCACGCTCGCTCCGGCGGCTCGTAACCAGTGGAGCGTGCTTCGGCGCGATCTCGACACCTTGGCGACCTACTACAATGTTCGCTGGAATTGGCAGATCGCAACCACAACGCCGGGCTGGCAGACTGGTCGCGGCATCCCGGCATATTCCGCGACGGATGCTCAGCTTCGAAATCTGTTGACGCGTATCGAAAGTAAGACTGACGTTTACAAGCGGCAGATGGACAATGCGATCTCGCGGTCGCGTTGGAACGAGTCACCCCGCGAAGAGCGTGTTGAGGATTTTATCGAAGGATTTGAAAATGCCACCGATCGTCTCAAGCAACGCTTCGACGCTCGCGAGACCGTAGCGCAGGACGCCAACGACGTTCTTATGCAGGCGGCATATATTGACCGCTTTATGCGGAACAACGCATTTACGCGGCCGGCTCGTAATCAGTGGAACTCAATCAGGACCGATCTGGACACTCTGGCTAACTATTACCGCGTAACCTGGAGTTGGAATCAGCAGCTTCCGCGTTACCAGCCGTATCGCTGGGGAACGACACCTGGCGGAATGCCGGTTTATTCGGCAACCGACGCTCAGATGAGAAATCTGCTTACTCAGATCGAGAGCAAGACCGACGTGTATGCACGTCAAATGGATTCGCTCATTTCCAGTTCACGGTGGAACAACACGAACCGCGAAGAGCGAATCGAGGATTTCATCGACGGATTCGAGAATGCCACCGATCGTCTTAAACAGCGTTTTGATGCTCGTGAAACCGTAGCTCAGGATGCGAACGATGTCCTGCTTCAGGCGGCCTATGTCGACCGCTTTATGCGGAACAACGCATTCACGCGTCCGGCCCGCAGCCAGTGGAACTCGATCCGCAGCGACATGAACACGCTGGCGAACTATTATCGCGTTAGCTGGAACTGGAATCAGCAGCTTCCGCCCTATCAGCCCTATCAGTGGGGTACACCAGGCACAGGCGGCTGGACCAATGCTAGCCTGACGGGCACCTATCGGTTGAACACTGCGGCAAGTGATAACGTCTCGCAAGTGGTTAGCCGAGCGATCGGAAACTATAACGTAAATCAGCGAACGCGCATCCAGCAGAACCTGGAGCGTCGGCTGAATTCGCCCGAGATGATCGCGATCGAACAGAGCGGAAGGAACGTTACGATGGCGTCGACGCTCGCACCGCAGATCACCTTCGCGGCGGACGGCGTTTCTAGGACCGAGACCGGCCCCGGCGGCCGCTCGATCTCGACCTCAGCTACACTTCGCGGCAACAACCTCGAAGTAAGTTATACGGGTGACCGAGCACGTGACTTCTGGGTTACATTCTCGCCTCTGGCAAACGGCAACCTGCAGGTCTCGCGACGCATTTACCTTGAAAATCGAAATGAGATGATCACGGTGAACAGCGTTTACACTAAAGTGGCTCCGGTTGCCCGTTGGAACGACGTGAACGTGAATCAGTACCCGGGACAGAACACCGGTGTTAATGCAGGTACGTTCTATGTTCCTAACGGCACGCGTCTGACGGCAGTGCTTCGCACTCCGATCACGACGGATGCTTCACAGGTCAACGACCGTTTCGCAATGGAAGTTACCTCGCCGAACCAGTATCGCGGTGCTGTGATCGAAGGCTATGTTGTCGCACTTGACGACTCCGGCCGTTTGACCGGCAGGGCCAACGTAACGCTCGATTTCGACACGATCCGGCTGACGAACGGACAGACCTATCGGTTTGCCGGGCTGATCAACACGGTACGCGACCATGATGGCGATACCATCGGTGTGACCAATGAGGGCACGCTTCGCGAGGGCAGCCGAACGACCGAAACCATCACCCGCGGCGGCATCGGTGCCGCATTGGGTGCGATCCTCGGTGCCGTTCTTGGCGGCGGTGAGGGCGCTGCTATAGGTGCCGGCGTAGGTGCCGGAGCCGGAGTGGGCTCTGTACTTCTCGGCGGCCGTGACGACCTGGACCTGCAGGCAGGTTCGCAGTTCGATCTGACCGCTTCTTCGCCGGCCAATCTAGGCTATAACCAGCCGTAATATATTTACGGTATTCACTGACAATGGCGGGCCTCATTGGGGCCCGCTTTTTAGTGCGAAATATTTCGCAGAAGTTCTATGTAATTTCGCGCAATCGAACGTTGCAAACCATTAATTTCCGTTAATTTATGGGTACATCGAAAGGCACGGGCTTTGCTCTTCTTAACGGCGTAGATAGGTCTATTGCTGCAAGGAGGGCCTCAAAATGAAACGAACGAATCCCAGAAAGATAAACCGGGCAGCCATTATCGGTCCGGATGCGGTGGCCGCACTCGATGCGTATTCATTGCTCACGGGTGGTGCAGTTGATGAGCTGATCCTGATCGGTGAACAGGCTCTTTCCTTATCCAATGCGATCGAGGATCTCTGCCGTTTTGTGCCGCTTCCGCACAGATCTCGGGTGCGACTCGGCAATTTTGAGGACGCGATCCTGGCCCCGCTGGTGGTGATAGCCTCGGGCCGCGGTTGCATGTCGCCGAACCCTGCCGACGAGGAGCTCTGGAATCTGGCAGACGAGTTCGCCTGTGTTGGACGTAAACTACGAGAGAACTCCTTTGACGGTGTGGCATTGATCGTTTCCGACCCGGTCGACATCCTCTGCGAGGTCTTCCTTGAGGAGTGGCGCGGGCCGGCGAATAAGGTGATCGGCTTGGGGCCGGGATCGGCAATAATAGATCGGGACGACGGCACCGACGGCCCGCTCAAGGGCGAGACGCGTTGGTGCACCGGCGGATTTGCACACATCCGCTCGATGGACGCATGCAGTCCGCAATGCCCGTATTTCGGGTTGATGGTCGACGAGACGCATAAGACCGCAGCGAGTGCCGACGCTGAAATTCATCCGCACACGCCCCTCGAGTTCGCAGCCTGCGTCACTCAAGTTTATAATGCAGTGGTCCACGATAGCCGAACCGTGATACCGGTATTCACGAAACCCGGCCCCGAGGTCGGATATAACGGAGCGTTTCTGAACCTTCCGGCGGTGATCGGCCGCAGCGGGGTGGAAGCGGTTCTAACACTGGGCCCCGAAGAGAGCGAACGTGAGCGTTTGACTCAGGAGGCTGTTGCCTTCAACAATATAATGCAGCGGATCCACGATCGCCCATCGCTGCCGGCCCACAAATGATCTAACTGAAACATGATGCGTAGCGTCAATTTAAAGGTCGTAAATCGGTGCAATGACTGCGGATTGCGCGCGGACCATTTTTTCTGCGGTGTTTCTGAATCCGGCATCAAGGCATTCGAAGCGCTTAAGATCACGAATAGTTATCCACCGGGCAGTTTGTTGTTCGTTGAGGGCCAGCCCGGCGACGGCGTTTACGTTCTTTGCCAGGGCCGTGTAAAGCTTTACACGTGCTCGCGCGAGGGCAAGGTCGTGATTCTCCACATTGCAGAGCCCGGCGAGCTGCTGGGCGTCAGCGCCGTGATATCCGGGGAGGCCTACGAAGTGTCGGCTGAGGTTCTCGAGCCGACCCAGACCAATTATGTCCGTCGCTCTGATTTTCTGCGGCTTATTGAAAATCACACTGACATAGCGATGCGAACCGTTCAACACCTTTCGCATCAATATCAGGATGCCTACCGCCAGATTCGTTCGCTTGGGCTTTCAACATCCGTCGGGGACAAACTTGCGGATCTTCTACTTGCCTGGTGCGGCTCCGCAAGGCGTGGACGCGAACCGGTCAAGGTGCCCATGCGTTATACCCATGAGGAAATGGCGGAGATGATCGGCTCTTCCCGCGAGACAGTTACGCGGCTGCTCAAGCAATTTCGCGAACTCGATCTCATCTCAATCGAGGGGCCTCATTTGAGAATTCACGACCCGAAGCGCTTTGATGGAATGATCGGCCAGCCCCGCGGGACTCAATTCAAAAAGTGACAACGGTCACCTATGCCGGTGATAACTGTCATATCCTCTTCATAACTTTAAGGCAATCTTTGAGCGGCTTCCCAAGAGAAGATGTCGGCTTTCATTACACGCCTTCCCTTCCCCATACTCGCCGAAGAGCTCCCGATCGTCGAGCAGCCTTTCATCGTCCGCCTGACACCGCGATCCGCCGATAGGTTTCGTGCCCTTGCCAAGAGAAGGACCGTCGCCGTGGGTAAGGTCGTCCAGTGCTTCGGCAGCCTTGCCCCGAAAGCGTATTTGCTTGAGACCGGGGCCTTCGCCATCGCGGGAGCAGCGAAAGTCGACTTTGAATGGGCCGGCGTTGGACAGCTTTTCGGGATCCCCGAATGCTTCTGTGAGGGGGCGGGCAACTGCCGGCTGACGGCTCGCAAAGATTCGACATTCTATGAGATCGGCAAGGCTCGGCTAAAGCAGTTTCTTGCTGATGACCGGCAGGCCCGCGAAACCGTCATCCGTGCACTTAGCGAGAGAAACCAGCGCGTTCAGAAATGTCTCAGGTCGATCTGCGAATTTCCCGATATATTCGGCCCCCTGTGACACTTATCACATTCGCAAATCGTAGAGCGGAATAAGCTTTACGCGGGTTCACCGAACAGGGTATCGCTTGGCAACCCGCTTCTCAGCCGGAGGTGATCTGATGCTAACCACGCGAAACTTCAAACTGCTTTCCTTTTTAATATTTTCACTTATTTTTGTCGGATGGGTCGTTGCTTCGAACTCGTTCCAGGCGGGTGTCATCTCGCCCATCACGACAACGGTCTCTGCCCAAAAGGCGGCCAATGACGACTTCGTCGGAAGCGAGACTTGCCGGGCCTGCCACGAACCTCAATTTGATAGCGTCGCTAAAACGACGCACGGCAAACTTGAAGGCATGGCGGATTGGGAGGGCAAGGCGGTCGGCTGCGAATCTTGCCACGGCCCCGGCCGCGAGCACGTTGAGGGCGGCGGCGACATAACAAAGATCCGTGTGTTTAAGGACATGGACCCGAAAGCGGTGTCCGAGACATGCCTCACCTGCCACGCGGGCAAAGAGGCCCATAACAATTTCCGCCGGGGCGACCACTGGCGTAACAACGTCGGATGTACGGATTGCCACACGGCTCACGGACCCGACTCGGCTGCCTTCAAACCCGGTTCAATAACCTTCGTCGGTGAGGCGGCAATGCAGCGGCCGAGCCTTGCGGATAAAGCGATGCTCAAAATCGGCGAACCGCAGCTATGCATCGGCTGCCACACGGAAGTTAAATCGCAGTTCTCAAAACCGTTCCGCCACAAGGTGCTCGAAGGAACGATGACATGTAGCGACTGTCACAATCCGCACGGCGGCTTTGAACAAAAACAGACTCGGCTTGCTCTCGGCAGTGATCAATCCTGCGTAAGGTGCCACACCGAGATGCAGGGGCCGTTCGCGTTCGAGCATGCACCGCTCAAGACCGAAGGGTGCGCCGCCTGCCACACGCCGCACGGCTCGAACAATCCGAAGATGCTAAAGCGAAGCTCCGTGAGGCAGATGTGTCTCGAATGCCACACGAACATTCTTAACGTAGAGCTCGACCCCAACATCCCGACCGGGCCGCATACGCAGACCAGCATACGCACACAGAACTGCACCGTGTGCCACTCGCAGATCCACGGATCGAACAGCCATCCGGCGTTCTTCAGATAAGGGGGCATAGAAAATGAACTCCGAAAAAATAAAAGACGCTCTATTAAAGAATCTCCGCGGCCGCCGGGCGAGCTTTTTCGCTGCCGGGGTAACGGCTTTGGCATTCGCCGCATCTGCCGCCGGCCAAACCCCGACCCCGACGCCGGAAGAAAGGTTTACCGTAAAGGGCAGCACCGAGATCGGCGCCAGGTGGGTTGATGTAAATGGCGATGAAAATAAGTTCAGAAGCGACCTGAACTATCGAAACGGATTTCGCATCTTCGATTCCGGCCTAACGATCGAGGACAACAGCGAGGAAGGCGGTAAGGTTTTTGACTCCATAACCTTACTTGGCTCGGGCTGGGGCGCCGATCCGAGTGGATTTCTTCGCCTGGGCATGGAACGGCTCGGAGCGTACCGCTTCGATGCGAACGTCCGCAGGGTGGCATATTTCAACGATGTCGCGACGCACGCCGTAGGCAACGATCTTCGCAACCTTCACAATGCCGACCGCGCGAGAAACTTCGGCGACTTTGATCTGACCCTCCTGCCGCAGAATCCCAACTACCGCTTCCGCGTCGGATACTCATTTAACGTAGCGGACGGGACCGGAACCACCTCCACCCGTATTTCGCGAGGCGACGTTTACCCGGTCTTTCAAGACATCGATTTTAAGGCCCACGATTTTCGGCTTGGCTCGGATGTCAAGGTGTTCGGCTTCAACCTTTCCGGAACTTATGGTTTCCGGACGTTCCGCGACCGGACATTGTATTCCGCACTGAACGAGCCCGGCGATGTGACGACAAATAACTTTGCCATCGAATCGCTGAACCGTGCGAACCCGATAGACGGCGACACCCACTTCGGGGTTTTCAGTGTTCAACGTACGTTCGCGGATGTATTCGACGTGACCGGCAAGGTCGTGCACTCGGTCGTGTCCAACGATTTTAATTTTGCCGAGACGATGGTCTATCGGAACGCAACAAATGTCCAAGTAACTGATGTTTATAGCTCTGTAGGCGATGCGAAGCGTTTGCAGACGCGTGCCGATCTGGGCTTTACCTGGCGTATCGCCGACAAATTCCGCATCTCAAATACTTTCAACTTTGACGGATTCAATATTAATAGCGGCAGTTTATATCAGTTCGTGGGAACGCCGGGTTCGACGACCAACGAGGTCAACTACACATCAACGCGGTACCGACGCTATACGAACACCCTTGAGGGCGACTACCAGGTCAACAACCGTTTCGGTATCAATCTCGGATGGCGTTATTCACACCGTACGGTCTCTCTCGGCCACGCGACTGTCGATTTCGGCGCTCCATTTCCGGTGATCGTTCCCGAAGAGGCTGAGAACTCGACCAACAGCTTCATTGCCGGGACCAGGTTTAAGCCGACAAGCAATTGGACGGTGTTCGCCGACATCGAGGCCGGTAAGGCCGACAACGTCTTCACGCGTCTGGCAAATTATGAGTTCGTGAATTTCCGCGTCCGCACCCGAGCCAACTTCGATAAGTTCGCCGTCAACATGTCGTTCATCACGAAGGACAATGACAACCCCGGTCAGAGCGTTACGGCCCCGACCGCTTCGTTCGTCACCGAAGTTAGGAGCCGTATCTTTTCGAGCTCGATTGATTGGAACCCCGTCAGCGAGGTAAGCCTCACCGGCGGCTATGATTACCACTGGCTGACCAGCGAGGTGTCGGTGCTGATCCCGCTCGGCGGGCCGGCAACGCCCGGGCTGAGCCGCTATCTGGTTCGTGACAATTATTTCTTTATCGACGGCTTCTTCCGCCCCCACAACCGTGTGAGCATCTTCGGCAGCTATCGATGGAACAAGGACACCGCTACCGAAGACGAGGTAATACCCCCGCTTAATTCACCCCTGATCTTGAGCGGCTATCCGATCGACTTCAAAATGCCGGAGGTGCGGGGCACTTTCCGCATCAATCGGTATCTCGACTGGAGCGTCGGTTATCAATATTTTGACTACAAAGAGTTGATGCCTCAGCAAGTGCAGTACGGAATTCCTCCGCAAAACTACAACGCCCATCTGCCGTATACATCACTCCGCATCTATTTCGGAAGCAGCAAGGACCGATAGGTAAACCCGATCGCAAAAGCAAAGGGCCCCGGCGTAAATGCCCGGGCCCTTTTCATGTTCGGCTTATTATCTTAAAGGCCCTGGCCTTTATGGCATTCCGCACATTGGAACCGCGAGATGTCGCCGAGATCGAGCGGGTGCTTGAATGACGCATCGCCCTTGTGGCACGCGGCACACTGCCAGGTATTGCGGTCGCCGAGGTCCACCGGGTGGCGGAACCGCCCCTCGGGCGGTGTAAATGTTTGCCCCGCAAAGGTCTGGTCGAGCGTAGTATGGCAGATGGCACAGTCGTTCCTGATCACCTTGCCCTCTTTGCTGCGATGCTGCCCGTCATGGCAGCGGAAGCAGCCCTGTGCGTTGAAGTGGCCGATATTGTCGATGTGGCTTGTCCAATTCGTCTTCATCTCCGGGAAGAAGTAGGTACGGTAGATGTTTTGGACCTCTGCCACCGCCGCATCAACGGCACCGCGGTGGTTGCTGTAAATATCCGCATGCTGAGTCTGATAGTAATTCGCCAGGAATTCACCGATACGGCTCACTGCCTCTTCCGATGTCGAATAATCCCCTGAAAGGGCCTCCACCGCTTTAGCCTTAATGAACGGCAGCCCGCGGTCGATCCGGTTCGCGGCAAGCGATTGGTCAACGGCCCGGTTTGGCGAGAGGAATCTGTGCGTCGGCCGGTTGTGACAATCGATGCAATCCATCACCCTTTTTTCGGTGCCCTCGATCTGTTCCTGTGAGATCGATGCATTCTGTGCGACGTATTCGGTCACTTCGCCGTTCGCGTTCCGCATTCGCACCCACGGAATGTTTTGCCGCCTTTCGTCCGTGGCAATGTACTCGATCTGGTTGTTCAGGTTCATGTGCCAATGGATGCCGCCGACCGGGCCGCTTGCCGGGTCCCCGCCGCCCACTTTCATCAGCATTCGTATCTGACGAAGCGAATTCTGTTCGTCGAAACCGAAATGTTCAAAAACCCTAAGCTTTTCACCGTGATAAAGATCTGGTTTGTGGCACTTCGCACAGGTCTCGTTCGCCTTGCGCATGTTGTGGATCGGCGTATGGATCGGCCGTTCAAAAGTGTTGAATGCGACGGCATAAAGCTGACGCATGCCGTTAAACTTCGATCTGACGTACCACTCAGGACCGCCGCCCACGTGGCAATCGACGCAGTGAATGCTCGCGTGGGGAGCGGCATTGAACGTCACGAATTCCGGTTCCATCACCGTGTGGCATTGCTGGCCGCAGAAAGAGACCGATTCTGTATATTCGAATGCCCGATAGCTGCCGAAGGCACTAATGAAAAGAAAGAAAAATCCGCCCGCGATCAATAGCAAAAGGGCACGCCGGCGGGCCGGGTCGTTCAGATCTACGATAGGGTACGGCTTGATCGGCGATCCGGGGTCTTTCCTCCTGCGGCGGCGCTCGAGCAGAGCACCGATCACGGCGATCGCGAGGCCGAAGAGCATCACGCCCGGGAGCAGGATATATGTGACCAGGACCGTGTAGGGATTATCGGACGAGCCTGAAAGTTCGATCAGCACCAGAAGACCGATGCTCGTCAGGCTGGCCACCATGATGGCGATGCCGGCGAAGCTGACGAAGTTTCTGAAAAGGCTTGGGGCCTTTTCAACAACCGGTTCGGTCGCCGGCTCAGACGGTTCCGGCGACGGTTCCTGAGTTTCTTTTTCGTTTTCCATAGTAGGCCGCTCCTCTGACGGAGAAAAAAGGGATAGCAAAAGCGCGAATGCCGGAAAACCGGTGTCCAAAACACTCTCGAGGAGAGCGAGTGCGGACACCGGTCAACCGGTTGAAGGGCCGGACCTCTTAGGTCACTGCCGTTCTACTTTCGGATCGCGGCTCAGGAGGGGATCGAGCCCGTCCGAGAGATCTTTATTCTGCTGCTCTGAGCTGACGCATGTGCGTTACCAGAGCCTGGGCCTTTGCCTCATCAACGCCCTTATCCTTAAAGGCGGGCATATGAGGCGGTTTCTCGCCTTTCTTACCGTCGAGGATCGCAGCCACATGTTCTGCGTCCGACAGTTCCGTATCGAATGCCTTTGCTGCCTTCGGGCCGTGGCACATAGCGCACTTGGCCTTATAGAACGCATCGATGTCGTCCGGCATTGCGGGTTCCGCATTGGCCGCCATCTCGGTACGCGCTCCGCCGGCGAAGATCGCCGCGGCAGCAAAGAGTGTTATCGCAAAGAGCTTGATCCTATGGGTGTTCATAATAGCCACTTCCCGTCTAAGATGCGGCCGATCAGTGCACGGCCGTCAAAGTGCTTCAAATGCAATAGGCGTGCCCGTTGCGAAACCCATAAAAACAGGAGCTAAACAGCTCGCTGCGATCCTCCGATTATGCGAGAGTTTCCGCGATTCGCGAAAATTTACGCGCTTTGTCAAAAATCAAAACTGCCGCCTGTGTGACAGCGTTTACAATTTGCAAAATCCTCTCCGCCGAAAGCCCGGCGGCCGTTGTGGCACGTGGCACAATTGTTTCCCCGGCCTGAGGCAAAGTGCATCACTGCCCGAGGTTCGGTTACCTGCCGGCCGCGGGGCATTTCTTTGAGAACGGTGTGGCACGACGCACAGCCGACACGGGAGTGTGCCGAATGTGAAAAACTAGCGGGCATCGTCGCTACGCCGCCGCGTCGGGGCCCGGGCTGCCCGGGTTCATGGCACGTGCTGCAGGAGGCAAGGTCGGCTCCTGACTCGGTCTTCGCATCCGGCTGGTGGCATTGGAAACACGTTGAATGAGCATTTGAACGCGTCGGTGCTGAAAAGCTGGCACCGCGTGCGGCCGGACGGTGGCAATCGGCACAGTTCGCCGCCCCCAAGTGCACGGCGTGATCGAATTTCGTGCTGAACGAAGCGAGCGTCGGAAACGCTTTTAGCTCCGCCCCCTGCTCAGCGTCGGTGTGGCAAACGGAACAGATGGCGTGGTCCTTCTGTTCAAAATGCTCCTTGTGACAGCTAGCGCACGGGACGTGCCCCGAAAACTTCATCGAGGCAGCGTTGTCCTCTCGCGTGTGGCAGAGCAAACACGGCAGCCGGACATGCTGCTCGCTCGAGTGGTCGAATTTCGAATAGTCCTTGTCGGGAAAGTTGAAACTTACCTCGGCCGGCGTCGCCTCCGGAACGGTCTCCGTCACCTCGGGCGCGGGCGGGTCTGAACCGCATGCGGCAAAATAGGCGGAGACAACCACGACCGCGACGCATATCACGCCCAGTTTGAGGTGGTTCAGCGTCGGCCCGCGGTTATTCATTTGGCGTTCAGAAGCCATTATGTGTCGATCAGTTCCCGGCCATCGCCGCAACCGCTTTCAAATGCGATTCCGGGATCGGCCGCTTGCCGTATGTGACGTGGCACTTTGTACATTGAAAACCCGCATCTGCCTTTCGGCTGTCGATCTCAAAGTTCAAGATCCCGCCGTCATCGGAAGTTGCCGTGATGTGGCAATTGCTGCACGAGGCCACCGCCACTTTCCGCGTTGCCTGACCCTCGGTTATCGCCGACGTGTTGTGGCAATCTGCACAGCTCATCTCCGCATGGCTGAAAAATTCATGGCGAAACGTTCCCGAGGAAGTTCGCGACCGCCAGGCATCGAGCATGGCCCGCCGCCGCACACCGATCCTCGCGGCGAGTTCCGGATCGTAATCGGGTTCGAATTTCTCTTTCGGTTTGTGACAGGCAGCGCAATTTGTCGGCGCCGGTTCCATTCCGCTTTCGACCGAGTGGCACGTAAAGCACGTAGCATGGCTGGTCGGTGACGATTTGAAAGTCCCCTTCTTCAGCCATAAGGCATCGCCGATATCGGCCGGGGGTGCCGTAAAATATTCTTCGTCGCCGTCGCCCTGCGGATCGATCGTCTGATGACAGACGGCACAGCTCTCTTCGTTTCGCGCCCCCGTCGCGCTCCAGGCAGCATTGATGAACCCCTGCGGCCGCCGCCAACCCTCGGCGATCATATCCACATGCAGGTCATGCGAGAAATGAATATTGAATGCCGATGTCGCACCGGCCCCCTTCGGGCTCTCGTCAAATATCTCTCGCGGATTCGGGAACGGGTGCCTCGCACTATTTCGCGGGCCCGGATTCGTGTGACATATCGAACAGATCGCCGGCGGAGACCCGCGGAAGAACTGCTGACGGTGGCAGTTGATGCACGATGCATGCTTCGGATAATCGGTCACATCCGGAAAGGCGTCGTCGCCCTTGCGGACCGTTTTCCAGTT
>JAEWBM010000069.1 GCA_023391155.1 Acidobacteriota bacterium | reverse complement strand
GCGCTGCCGCACTACCCTCAAAATGGATGGCATCAAGCTCCACAACAACGCGAACCAGGTTTACCTGACCGTCCCCGAGCATCTCGAAAAGGTCAAAGCCGTCTTCGAATTCGCCGCCCGCCACCGCATCCCGATCCTCCTCCACTTCGACAACAGCCATCGACGTTTTGGCGAGCCGGACGTAAAGCTGCTCACCGGCTCGATCCTCAAAGGGCTCTCACCGGTCACGCTCCGCATCGCTCATTTCGGAACGTCGGGCGGCTTCAGCCAGCGGACCCGTGCTTTCCTAAATGCGTTCATCAACGCCTTTGCGAGTGAATCACACCTCAAACGCCATCGGATCACGTTCGATATTTCCGCTGTCGCACTCGACAAAGACAGCGAGGGCGTGCCGCAACTGAGCGACGATGAATTCGCGGTGCTCGCCCGCTACATCCGCCGCCTCGGCCCCGAACGCATCGCTTTCGGCACCGACTATCCGCTTTACACGCCGGCCGAGTATGCCGCTATACTCAAAACTCGCGTCGGGCTTACCGACCGCGAGCTTCGCGCCATATTAAAGGAGAGATAAACCATGAAATTCTCTGTTTCCATCGAGATCGATAAACCCCTCGATGATGTCATTCGCCTGTTCGACGATCCCGACAACCTCTATAAATGGATGGAGGGGCTCGAGAGTTTTGAGCACCTGGATGGCGTTCCCGGCCAGGTCGGTGCCCGCTCCCGGCTTCGCTTTAAGATGGGAAAACGCGAGTTCGAAATGATCGAGACCATCACCGAGCGCGACCTCCCGCGCTCGTTCGAGGGAACTTACGACGCGGACGGCGTTGTAAATGTCGTTCGGAATAAATTTGAACCGCTCGGCGAAGATCGCACGCTCTACACCTCCGAAAACGAATTCCAATTCCGCGGCTTTATGAAGCTCGTCGCTCTCGTCATGCCCGGGGCCTTTCGCAAACAGTCAATGAAATATCTCGAAGATTTCAAACGGTTTGCCGAATCAGCCTAGCTGGAATTAAATTCAAAAAACGCCTCCTCCCAACCCCCGTTTATGACGTCGGTCATATTTTGCCGTCGGCTGACGGCCAAAAATATTCCTGTCGACCGATTTTCACCATATTTTGAACGATTACTTTATTAATGTTACTTTGAGGGCGTCGATGTCTGTCTTTCGATCTCGACTGCCCGCACACTCACAGCAAATTCGGCCGCTCGGCCTTTCTATAAGACAGGAGGCAGGTTAAACGCACAATGAAAAAACTCTGGATAATGCTCATCGCGATCATGATCTTTTCCTTTGCCATCCTTGGCTGGGTGGGGATCGAGATCTTTCGCGAAATTCCGCCCATTCCCAAACAAGTGGTGACCACCGACGGCACTGTTCTGATCGATGCCGGCGGCATTGAAAATGGCCAGAACGTCTGGCAGGCAATGGGCGGCATGCAGGTCGGCTCCATCTGGGGCCATGGCTCGTATGTCGCGCCCGATTGGACTGCCGATTATCTCCACCGCGAATCTCTTTTCCTCTTGAACAACTGGTCCGGCGGCCGCTACGGTGCCGACGGCATGCAGCTCCCGAGCGAGGAAAAGGCTGCCTTGCTCCAGCGGCTCCAGGATATGGTCCGGACGAACACCTACGATCCCGCGACCGAAACTCTCACCATCGACCCCCTCCGTGCCGCCGCATTCGAGGAAAATCTCAAACACTACACAGAGGTCTTCACGCACGGAAGCGATGAATACGCCATCCAGGCCGGGGCTCAGTCAGACCCGGCGCGGCTTCGCCTGCTTAACAACTTTTTCTTCTGGACGGCGTGGGCATCCGCCGCAAACCGTCCCGACAACACCATCTCCTATACCAGCAACTTTCCGTCCGAGCCCCTTGTCGGCAATTTCCCGACCAGCAGCTCCATTATCTGGACCGGCGTCAGCGTCATCGTGCTGATCTTCAGCATCGGTGCCATGGTCTGGTTCTATGCCGGCTGGCATAAAGATGTCGACGAACGCGACACGCCCGACACCGACCCACTGATCGGCGAGACACTCACACCGTCTCAAACCGCGACGATAAAATATTTCTTCATCGTTTCGCTCCTCTTTCTGCTCCAGATCGTGATGGGCATAATAACCGCCCACTACGGCGTCGAGGGCGGCGGATTTTACGGCATTCCGCTTCAGGATTGGCTCCCCTATGTCGTTTCGCGTACGTGGCACACCCAGCTCGGCATCTTCTGGATCGCCACCGCATGGCTCGCTGCCGGCCTTTTCATCGCCCCATACATTTGCGGGTACGAGCCCAAATTTCAACGGCTCGGCGTCAACGTGCTCTTCGGGGCACTCCTGGTTGTCGTTCTTGGGTCAATGATCGGCCAATGGATGAGCGTGATGCACCTGCTCCCCGGCGACCTTTGGTTCTGGTTCGGACATCAGGGTTGGGAATACGTCGATCTCGGCCGCGTGTGGCAGGCGGCACTCTTCGTCGGCCTTCTCCTCTGGCTCTTCCTCATCGCTCGCAGTGCGATCCCCGCACTAAAACGCGAGGGCGGCAGCAAATCGCTGATCATGCTCTATCTCGTCACGACCGCGGGCATCGCTCTCTTCTACGCCCCCGGCCTTTTCTGGGGAATGAAGTCCCACATCACCGTTGTCGAATATTGGCGCTGGTGGGTCGTTCACCTCTGGGTCGAGGGCTTCTTTGAGGTCTTCGCCACCGTGGTCATCGCTTTCCTTTTCGCCCGCCTCCGGGTGATTCGGCCCGAGCACGCCGCCTATGCGGCCTTGCTCTCCGGTGCCATTTATCTTAGCGGCGGCATCATCGGAACGCTCCACCATCTCTACTTTGCCGGTACGCCGACCGTGGCCATTGCTTTCGGTGCCGTATTCAGTGCACTCGAGATCGTGCCGCTGGTCTTTGTCGGCTACGAGGCCCTCGAAAATATCCGCCACTCAAAGGCTAAGCCCTGGCTTCAGCAATATAAGTGGATCGTCTATTTCTTCGTTGCCGTGGCCTTCTGGAACCTGGTCGGTGCCGGCGTGTTCGGTTTCATGATCAACCCGCCGATCGCCCTCTACTATATGCAGGGCCTCAATACCACCGCCGTTCACGCCCACGGGGCACTTTACGGCGTGTATGGAACGCTCGGCTTGGCACTCACGCTTTTCTGCCTGCGTGCCACGGACCCCGAACGCGTCTGGAATACCAAGATCCTTGCTATCGCATTCTGGACGCTGAATATCGGTATGCTGCTCGAGATCCTTCTCAGCCTGCTGCCCATCGGCCTGCTTCAGACCTACCAGTCCGTTTCGCAAGGCTACTGGGCAGCTCGAAGCCCTGAGTTCATGCAGACCGATCTGATGCAGTTCCTCCGCTGGATGCGTATGGTCGGCGATACGATATTCGCCATCGGCGCCATCGTGTGGGTGTATTTCGCCATCAACCTGATGGTGACACGCAAAAAGCCGCTCCCATAGAACGAACACGAAAGGGGCGCCCGCCGCGGCGCCCCTCCTCACATTAATGATCGTTAGAATTTTACAGATCGTTGTCCCGTTCGTCTGGCTCGGCCTTGTCGCCGGCCTCTCGTTCCTTGAGGCGCCGCTCAAGTTCACCGCTCCCGGCATTACCCTCGAACTGGGCCTCGGCATCGGCCGCCTCGTTTTCTTTTGGCTGAACAAGATCGAGCTAGCTCTCGCGGCCGTTTTCTTCGTCAGCCTCTTCCTCGCAATGCCGAAGAGCGGGCTCGTAAAGGCATCGGCCGCGGCGCTCCTCGTCATCCTATTGCTTCAAACCCTATGGCTTCTGCCCGCTCTCGACGAACGTGCCGTCGCCGTCATCTCCGGAACTTCCGCTCCCGGTTCCTCGGCGCACATCGTTTACATCGTGCTCGAGGTGGTTAAAATTATTCTCCTGCCCGTCATCGGCGGCACCGTTGCTAAACGTTATGTCCAAGCCTGAATCCGATATCATTAACCGTGAGGATATCGACCTCCTCATGCGCGAATTTTACTCGCGTGCACTTGCCGACCCCGTCATCGGCTATATCTTCACCGACGTTGCCAAGCTCGACCTTGACCACCACCTCCCGATCATCGGCGACTTTTGGGAAACGGTCCTCTTCCGCACGGGCGATTATGCCCGCCACGGCCGAACGCCGCTCATCGTCCACGGCGAGCTCCATATGAAGTCGCCCCTGCGCCAGGAGCATTTCGTTCGTTGGCTTGAGATATTCAGGGAAGTTGTCGATGCAAATTTCGTCGGCGACAACGCCGTGTTCATCAAATGGCGGGCAAATGCCATCGCGAACAGAATGCTGCAGTATGTGAGCGAGCTGCCCGCCGGCGCCGCTACGACGTAAGCAGCCGCTCCAGCCCCTCGGTCGAATCGATCACGATCTTGCCGCGTTCTATCCTCAGCACCCCTTTCGCCGCCAATCGGCGGATCACGCGGATCGTCGTCTCGGTGGTCAGCCCCGCCATCTCGCCGATGTCTTGCCGCCGCAGCGCGATCTTCACGGGCCCGCTGCCCGCGTCTCGTTCAGCTAGCCTTACCAGAATATGCGCCACCCGGTGGTCGGGAGCCGAAGTCGCCAGGTTCTGAATCGTCGAGGTCTTTTCTCGCAGCATCTCGCACATCCATTCGATCACCGCAAAAGCGAACTCGTGCGATTCCCGGATCAACGCAAGGAAATCCTCCCGCGCGATCAGCACCACCTCAGACCGCTCCATCGCAACCGCCGTCGACGGATAGCTCTTGCCGTCAAATACAGGCGGCACGGCGAACATCTCCCCCGCTTCAAAAAAACCGATGATCACCTCTTTCCCCGGCTCCAGAAAATGGATCATCTTCACCCGCCCCTCGATCACTATCGGCAGGTGGGCCGCTACCTCACCCTCCGTAAAGATCCGCTCGTCCGGCTCGTAGGCATGCCGCGCGCCCTTCGCCAAAAGCGCGTCGCGCAATTCATCGCTGATCGATGCCAACAGGTTCTTCATACCGCGGCCGGAGCGATCATTACTGCAGCTCCAAAGGTCACAAAAAGTATCACGCTCACGAACGCGTTCGCCGTAAAGAACGCCGCGTTCATCCGTGAAAGATCGTTCGGCTTCACCAGCGTGTGTTGATAGATTAGCAATGCCGCCACCGCACCGACCCCGGCGAATGCCGGCCACCCGAGCCCTGTCGCCAGCAGCAAGATCACAAGCACGATAAACGCCTGAAAATGAAACAACCTCGCGATCCACAGGCTCCGGGCGATGCCGAACCGCGCAGGTATCGACCTCAGCCCCGCCCGCTTGTCATACTCTCGGTCCTGGCATGCGTAGAGCACGTCAAAGCCCGACGTCCACATCAGCACGAACAGCGACAACAAAAGCGGCACCTCTGAATCGATCGCCCCCCGCACCGCGATCCACGCCGCCGTCGGCGAAATTGCCAGGGCCCACCCCAGCAGCAAATGTGCAAAGGCCGTGAACCTCTTCGCATAGGAATATCCCAACACGCTCAAAAGTGCGACCGGCGACAATGCAAACGTCAGCCAATTCAGCGAATACGCCGCGACCAGAAAGATGATCACCGACGCAAACAGAAATGCCCACGCAAACTCGACCGACAGTTTTCCGCTCGGCAGCTCCCGCCCGGCCGTCCGCGGATTCGCCGCATCAATCTCGCGGTCAACGATCCGGTTAAAGGTCATCGCCGCCGAACGCGCGCCGAACATCGCCACCGTTATCCACACGATCTGCTGCCACGTCGGCAGCCCGTTCGCCGCCAGCACCGCTCCCAAAAACGCAAATGGCAACGCAAATAGCGTGTGCTCAAATTTGATCATCGCCAGCGTCGTGCGCAGTTTTTCGAAAAAGGAGCTCATCTGTTGCAGTGAAGCCGAAACCCGAATTCTACCAAATCACCGACGCAAAGCTTAACTGGAAGCTGGGAACTGATAACTGTAAACTGGAAAAGCTCCTGCGTCCGCCGCCATGCCCAATGCCCGAACACACGACGCCGTTACCTTTCTGCTCGCCGTCCCGGCCGCCGCCGCGGTGTATGCGTTCACTCAGGATGCAGCGTCATCGGCAGCCGCGGGCGCGGCATTTCTCTTCGGCGGGTTGATGTTCGGCCCCGATCTCGACACCGGCTCGCGTCAATATTCCCGCTGGGGCATATTCCGCTTTTTGTGGTATCCCTACCGCTCGGCTTTTCGCCACCGCTCGCGGTGGTCCCACGGCCTCGTTTTCGGCACGCTCATTCGTGTCATTTACTTCTTGGGGATATTGACGCTTGCGTCATTCGCGGGTGCTTACCTGTGGGCCGCGGTCTCGGGCGGCGACCTCCCCAGGCTGGCAGAGGTGATGGCGGCATGGCGCCCGGCGGGCATCTGGCTCCGCTCCTACGGCGGCGAATACATTCTCGAAACGATCTTTGCCGGTATGTGGCTCGGCGCCGCCAGCCACACTTTTACTGACATGGCGGGCACCTATATCAAGACAGGCCGCGTTACCGAATTTCTTTGATCACTTGCCCGTCCTCGCCTGCGACAGCCTTAGCGCCTGCCGCCGCACCGCGTCCGACACATTCCGGTTTTTCGAAAGAGCCGCCAGGTCGCGCAGATGCAGCCGGCTTAAAATCGTCAGCACGTTTGCGATCGGCGTCCGCGGGTTGCGTGCCAGATTATGCACGACCGGATAGGCCCGCGACCACTGCCGGTTATTCGCTATCTGCCGCAGCACGTCTTCCGTGATCGACCGCATCGAGGCGATCTTTTCGATCTCCTGCTCGGTGATACGCGGATTGTTCACCACCGCCTGCGTGACGATGCGGTTCGGGTCGCGGATCAGGATGTTCCGGGCCTCGCGGTCGCCCTTCATCGCCAGCCGCATCCGGTCCTTCATACCCATCTTCATTATGCGGTTGATCACAGAAATTCGTTGTTCTGAGATCTCGGAATCGTCCGCCTTCAGATCGCCGATTATCTTGTTTACAATTGCCTGCCGCTGCTCTTCCGTCTCTTCATAGATCTCCTCGAGATACTCGAGCCCCATCCACGAATCATCCGTCTCGCTGTCCTCGACCTCGATCATCGAGGCGATCAGCATCGCCTCTTCGGCATCAAGGTCGTCGCTCGAAAACTCGGCCTGCTCCATGAACTCGGCCGCTGCGGTCTTGCCCTGGGCCCTTAGCTCATCGGCGATCTGCTGTTGGCCGCGTTCCTTTTCAAAGAACTCCCGTTTGGTCTCGGCCGCGCGCCGTTCAGCCTCAGAGGTCCGGTTAGGGTTCGAGAGGATCGCGTCGATCAGTGCCGGCGTCTGGATCAAAAGCTGCTGATTCAGTGCGATCAGTTCCAGCACTTCACCGTCCGCCGCCGTTTTCGCGAGCTGCACGATCGCGCCGGTCGGCGTTTTCCTGTTGCGGATGACCGCCTCATGAATTTCCTTCGCCGCATCGGCTTGAGCGGCATAATACGCCAGCGCCGTTATCGGAGCTGCATCCGTCGCCAACGCGTTCCCGACCTCCGCACCGTCCTGCTCCTTTAGCGATCCCCGGGCATGCTCGGCAAGCTCCTTATCCTCTCCGGTTGCAAAGTTTACCAGCACCTCGAGCAGGTCCGCCTCCGGCAAGGGAAGTATGCCGCGGGCCGCCGCGAGCTGAGCCGGGCGCGGCGCGGTTCCGCCGATCAGGGCAGCAACGACCGGGTTTTCGGATTCGATCTTGGGCGGCATAAAAGCGGAGTCGGTGCCCCCGGATAGCGGCACCGCAAAACGAAGTTTAGCACATTCAAACTTTCATTTGACTATCACCCGCGGCGTAACTTAACTTAAAGACCATGAGGTATTAACGGCCGTCCCCAACTCCCGGCCGTATTCTGTTTTAAAATGATAAAAAACGATCTTGAGGCGCTGATCTCTGAGAATAAAGCCCGCATCGGCGTCATCGGACTGGGCTACGTAGGCCTTCCGCTCATCGTGGAATTTTGCCTGAAAGGCTTCGAAGGCATCGGCTTCGAGGTTGATGAAAAGCGCACCGAAGATGTAAATCGCGGCCGCTCCTACATCGTCGATGTTAAAAGCGAAGACCTGAAAGCGTGCATCGATTCCGGCAAGCTCACCGCGACCACCGACTTCAGCCGGCTCAATGAATGCGACGTCATTCTCATTTGCGTCCCGACGCCGCTTCGGAAAACGAAAGATCCGGATATGTCCTTCATTCTCGCCGCCGGCAAAGAGATCGCCGAGCACATGCGAAAAGGGCAGCTCATCATCCTGGAATCGACCACCTATCCCGGCACGACCGACGAGGTCCTGATGCCGATGCTCGAGGAAAAGGGAGCCAAGCTCGACGAGGATTTCCTCCTCGCCTTCTCGCCCGAACGCGTCGATCCCGGCAATCCTCAGTTCCAAACTCATAACATCCCAAAGGTCGTCGGCGGCGTTTCAGATGATTCCACGGAGGCCGCAACGCTTCTCTACAGCCGGATCGTCGACGAGGTTCACCCCGTATCCTCGGCCCGCGTCGCCGAGGCCTGCAAGCTCTGGGAAAACACTTTCCGCGCCATAAACATCGGTATGGCGAACGAAATGGCAAAGCTCTGCAATACGCTCGGCATCGACACATGGGAGGTCGTCCGCGCCGCCGCGACAAAGCCCTTCGGCTTTATGCCATTCTTTCCCGGACCGGGCATCGGCGGCCACTGCATCCCGCTCGACCCGCATTACCTCTCGTGGAAGGCTCGACAGCACGGCTTTGATTCACAGTTCATCTCGCTCGCCGAACAGGTCAACTCCGGTATGCCCGCGTATGTCGTAAAGCTCGTCGCGACCGCCCTGAATGACGACCGCAAGGCAGTGAACGGTTCCAAGATCCTCATCCTCGGCGTCGCCTATAAAAAGGACATCGACGACATGCGCGAATCGCCCGCGCTCTCGATCATCGATCTCCTCCGCGCCCGCGGGGCCGACATCAGCTATCACGACCCGTTCGTCCCCGAGGTCACCTTCGACCATGCCTACACCATCGGTGACGGCGAACCGCTCCACAGCCGCGAACTCACCGACGATCTGATCAAAGCTTCCGATTGCGTGATCATCTGCACCGAGCATACCGGCGTCGATTACGCCCGCGTCTGCGAACTCGCACCGCTGGTCGTCGACACCCGCAACGCCCTCTCCCCCGACAACCGCAACGGCAGCAACGCCAAGATCGTCCGCCTCTAGCTGCGAGTCAGTACCACCTGCGGTAGCGGGTGGTTTATGCCTCAGCCAATGAGCGACCCGCCCACTTCGGGACCCACGGTTGTTTCCACCGGGCAGAAACGCGAGTGTCAACGAGCGTGCCTGTGCGTCTCTGCGACTTCGCGGGAAATTTCACCGCGTCTTGACTAGCGGAGTATAATCAAAATGCAATGAGGCGAGTTTTTCAAGTGCTTTTATTCGCGTTGGTCGGGCTCTTTGCTTTGTCCGCCGCCGCGCAAGATCCACCGGCTTGTCCGTCTATCAAGGTGATCGGCCCCGCGGGCATCACTATACCCGGCGACACGATCGATTTCCGCCTCGAATCCGATACCGATATAAAAGGCCTTCATTTCGATTGGTCCGTCGATATCGGTTTGATCGAGGCGGGGCAAGGTACCCCTTCTATCAGCGTCCGCACTTCGCGTGATCTCGAAGGCCAGACTGTTACGGCAAAGGTCTCGGTGACAGGATTGCCCGCTGGATGTGAGAGCTCGTTTTTCGAAACCGGCCCGATCGAGCCTTTGGTCGGCTGTACCATGCCGTCAGACGATTTTGGAGATCTAAAGCCGAACGACGTCCGTGCTAGGTTGGATGCCTTCTTCCTAGAGCTAATGAACAGCGATCCTGCGGACCGAGGAATTATCGTTATCACCCGAGCAAAAGACGAACCGCTCGGCGAGTCCCATCCACGCATCAAGTTGATCGCGAGACATGCCGAATTCCGCAACTTCGATCCTGCCCGCCTTGAGTTTTCCTTCGAGATTGATGAAGGTGATTTGCGGACTCAACTCTGGCGCGTTCCACCGGGCGCAGACGATTTCGACCCGTGCACCTCATGTGTCCGCGCCTTCCCCCCTATCACGTACCCCAGCCCTCGGTGACAATTCCTATAAGGAACGCGGCATAATTTTTAATAGTTTGATCGACCTCCCGGGCAGAAACGCGACCGTCAACGAGCGTGCCTCTGCGTCTCTGCGGGAAACCTCATCGCGTCAGTACGACCTGCCTGCGAGAACGCACCAATCACGATGCGCCGCGTCAGTACCACCTGCGATAGCGGGTGGTTTATTGCACATACGAGAATACTTTCCGGGCACAAACGCGACCGTCAACGAG
>JAEWBM010000051.1 GCA_023391155.1 Acidobacteriota bacterium | reverse complement strand
ACAACAACGGTTTCGTTAACATCCCGCTTGCCGCCCGCGACGTTCAGGCGGTCGTCTATATGCGTGAGGTCGAACCGGGTAAGTACCGCGTAAGCCTCCGCTCCAAAGGGAACATTAATGTCGCCCGAGTCGCTGAGCAGCTCGGCGGCGGCGGCCATAAAAATGCAGCCGGGCTCCGAGTCGAGGGCGACTGGGACGAGCTTGAAAAGGCCATAGTCAACGCCGTGAAGGACGCCGTCGAAAGACACTCGGACGATTGGGACAGCGACGCACCGAATTTGGCGTGAGCCTCTAAATGACCGATTCAAAAGAGAAACGTTACAAGTGGCGCCGCGAGGATTATCGCGAAAAGACCCACGGCCTGCTGATGGTCAACACCGGCGACGGCAAAGGCAAGACGACGGCCGCTATCGGCGTGCTTGTCCGTGCCGCCGGCCAGGGGCTTCGCTGCTGCATGATCCAGTTCATGAAGTCGAAGACCGACCGCTACGGCGAACATGTTTCGCTTGAAAAGCTCGGTGTTGAGATACATACGATGGGCGACGGGTTTACCTGGGATACGAACGATCCGGCGCAGGACATCCGCACATCCGAAGAAACATGGGCGCTGTGTCAGGAGAAACTACGATCGGGCGATTACGAGCTTCTCGTTTTCGATGAGCTGGTGTATGTGCTCGACTACAAATTTCTGGATGTTAATAAGGTGCTGGAGGACATCGCCGCGGCTCGCGCCGCGCAGCCGAGCCTGCACGTAATAATGACCGGCCGCAACGCGCCGCCCGAGCTGGTCGAGGCCGCCGACCTGGTCACCGAAATGAAAGAGATCAAGCATCCCTTCCACGCCGGCATCTACGCCCAACAGGGTATCGAGTTCTAGCATCAATTCCGCCCGAGATTCATGAAGACCGACATCGAACGCCGCAAACCTGAGGGCCCGCTCGACTATGTCTCGCTCGGGATCACCACCTTCGGCGTCGGCTTTCTGCCGCTGGCTCCGGGCACCTGGGGCTCAATGGTTGCAGTTGCACTGTACTTGGCCGCTGCTCAGTTCCACGATGTCTGGCTTCATCATTGGTCGGTCGAACATTCCCTAAACGCGATTCAGACCGTCTCAATATCTGCCGCCGCCGTTGCGCTCGCGCTTACAGCCTTAACAATGATCGGTATATGGGCCGCGAGCCGTGCGATACCGCTGCTCGGCAATACTGACCCTTCCGAGGCGGTCATCGACGAGATCCTCGGAATGCTGGTCACCTTTTTCTTCGTCCCGTTCGGCGTCGGATGGCCGTTCATTCTGGCGGGATTTCTTCTTTTCAGGCTGTTCGATATCTGGAAGCCCTACCCCATCGATCTTCTGCAGGTCCTTCCCGGCGGAGTCGGTGTAGTGGCCGATGACATCGTTGCGGGAACTTATGCCGGGGTTTGCCTCGCGGTGATCTATGCGATTAGTATTTCGCTATGACCCTTCACGTTCTGCCCGGCGACGCTCTCGCCGAACAATTTTCCGCTGCCGGCATTCCGGGTGATGTGATCGTTTTTCGCGAGGCTCTGGTGACGGGCCCGCTCGACGGGGACTACCCCGATGAATTTTGGGACGTGCGTTCAAACTTTGTCGCCATCGAATATGGCGAAGACCCGCTCGATTACCGCGAAAAGGTTGCCTATGAGATCGAGCCGATGGCC
Source organism: Acidobacteriota bacterium (assembly GCA_023391155.1). Taxonomy (GTDB): domain Bacteria; phylum Acidobacteriota; class Blastocatellia; order Pyrinomonadales; family Pyrinomonadaceae; genus OLB17. The sequence goes on along the minus strand of JAEWBM010000051.1, from coordinate 11,069 downwards.
GACGTCCCGGCCGGCGACGAAGTGGTTCTCTGGTTCGAATACGACCTGTTTTGCCAGGTCAATATGTGGTTCTGCCATGCACGCCTTAGCGAACATGAAAAAGTTTCGCGGGTCGCCCCGGTTGGCCTCGCGCCCGATGACATCTGGAAAGGCTTCGCCATACACACACGGCAGGAACTCGAGGAATGTTTTCGTCAACGTGTGCTTTTGACAGAGGAAGATATTCTCACCGGGGCGGATCTGTGGAAAGCGTTCGTCGATCGCGATACCGAACGCTTAAAAGCCCTGGGCCAATACGCTTCACCTGCATTCCCATTCCTAAAAGAAGCCTGTGGCGCCGCCGCTGTCGTCGACACCGAGCCCCTTGCTGTAGTTCGCGAACTTCGCGAGTCGGGCCACGCGGATCTCGAAACGCTTTTCCCCGAGTTTCAAAAACGTGCGGGCGTGTTCGGGTTCGGCGACCTTCAGGTCGAGCGGCTGCTGCAAAAGCTCACTGATCTATAAATCGTCTCCGCCGCGTTCAGCACCCCGCGCGGGCGCGGCTCCTTGAAAGACCCACCCTCGCAGCCAAAAATATACCAGGAGACCCGCGGCCAGCAGGCCCATCGCACCCAGCGTAATGAAATACCCGTACCGGTGTCCTAGCTCGGGCATGTTCTCAAAGTTCATTCCGTAAATTCCGGCGATCAGTGAAAGCGGCAATATGATCGCTGAAACAACCGCGAGCGTCTTCATCACGTCGTTCGTCCGATTGGCCACCACGGAAAAGTGTATCTCTACGAGCCCCGCCACCAGGTCCCGGTATGCCTCGGAAAGGTCCGTCACCCGCAGCAGATGGTCGTGCACATCCCTGAAAAAGGGAAGAACGTGTTCATCGATCTGCGGGAATTCACCGTGCGACATCCTGTACAGCACCTCGCGCTGCCGGGTCGCGATGCGTCGCAGCCGAGCAATGCTCCGCCGCATATCCATGATCTCTTCGAGTATCGAGCTGTCACTCGACCGTGGATCAAGCACCCTGTCCTCGAGTTCCTCTATCACATTGTCAAAATCGTCGATCAGCGGCATATAGTGGTCGACGAGTTGGTCAAGTATCTGGTGCAGCAGGTACGCCGGCCCCCGCTGGCAGGCGAACGGGCTCGACATTATCTGCTGTTTGACCGAGTTGATACTTCGAAATGCTTCGGTGTGGAATGTCACCACGAAATTGCTGCCGAGATACCCGTCGAGTTCCTTCGTAACGAAATTGGCCGGGCTCGTTTCATCCGGCCGAATGCCGTGCACGATAAAATACAGATAATCTGGAAACGCCTCGATCTTTGGCTGATTTCGGGTTTCGATGCAATCCTCGACGGTCAGATGATGGAACTTAAATACCTCAAGCAGCAGGCTCTCGACCTGCTTCTTTTCCACGGTGGTTTCCGCGTGGGAATCTATCCACACTACGACGGAAGGGTCCTCGAGCAGCTTCGGCAGGTCACGAGCGTCGGTCGACGTCTCGACCCGGCCCGCTCCTTCGCGATATAGATAGATCTCCAGCAGCCGCTGTTCCATTTCGATGGCCCGTTCTCCGAGGCCGTTCTTCTCGTTCATCGCCAATAATATAGAACAATACCGGCGTGTGAGCTATCCCCGGGGCGGTTGACGCTCGAGGTGTGCGTATGCAAATCTATTCGTTCTTCACACGGGAAATGGTGTCTTCCCGATCCAACCGCTTTTCAAAAGCTGATGACGCCTGTTCACAAATTGCAATATTATGGACAGGACCATTCTTTTCGTTGGCATCGGCGGATTCATCGGCAGCATATTCCGCTATCTAGTCTCACTGCTGTTCGCTCGGCTCGACATCGCAAATTTCCCGTTCGCCACCTTGAGCGTCAATATTCTCGGTTGTTTTGTGATCGGGCTCGTGTTGGGTCTAACAGAGCGGGGAAGTTTCACCGCGGGTGAGGTACGGTCATTCGTTGTCGTCGGCATCCTAGGCGGTTTTACCACCTTTTCTGCTTTTTCATACGAGTCTATCCGCCTGCTGCAGGAAGGGGCGTTCGGCCCCGCTGCCGGCAACATTTTTCTCAATGTTGCCGTCGGCCTCGCCGCAACCTGGCTTGGACTATCGCTTAGTAAATAGTGTCCCTCGGCGAGCTCCCGCGCGAAGAAACGCTGTCGAAACCGTTCGTTTTGCCGGCCGGCTCTTGGCGCTTCATCTTTTTGGTGACCCACCGCGAACGCAGGTTCCTCATAAAGGATTCCGGCAGTTCGTCAAACGGTTTCTGTATAGGACGGTCAAATCCCTTTGTTTTATCGGAGTTTGTCTTCATACTGTTCACCTCCCCGTACACTTTCTGTACATCGGCTCCTCTGCTTCATATCTCATGCAAAAGCCGTACCGCAGGCGACCCGTTTGCAATTCTTTCTTCACATCCCCAAAATACGGAAAGCGTCCCCCGTTTATGGCAGACCCGCAGATCACTCTTAAAGTCAGCTACGTATCAAAGCGCTTCGGCGATTTTGCCGCGGTCGATGACCTCAGCTTTGAGGTTCGCTCCGGCCGTGTCTTTGGCTTTCTGGGCCCGAACGGTGCCGGCAAAACGACCACGATCCGAATGGTCGTCGGCATCACGGTGCCCGACAGCGGCTCCATCGAGCTGATGGGCCGCCGGATGTCCACCGATCTGCAGAGCCGCATCGGCTACCTCCCGGAAGAACGCGGCCTCTATAAAAAGATGAAGGTTTCGGACCAGCTCCGGTACTTCGCCGCGTTAAAGGGGGTCGGCCGGGCCGAAGCGGACCGCCGCATCGACAGTTGGCTCGAGAGAATGGGCCTTGCCGAGTGGAAAACCAAAAAGACTACCGACCTCTCGAAGGGCATGCAGCAGAAGATCCAGTTCATCTCGACCGTGCTTCATGACCCCGACCTGCTCATACTCGACGAGCCGTTCTCCGGCCTCGACCCGGTGAATGTGGAATTTATGATCGATGTCCTGTCCGAATTCCGCACCAAGGAAAAGACGATCATCTTTTCCACCCACCTGATGGAGACCGCCGAGCGCCTTTGCCACGATATCCTGCTCATCAACCGCGGCCGGGGCGTCGTGTCGGGCAGTCTCCGCGAGATCAAGTCCAGCTATGGCGAGGACCTGATAGCCTTTCGCGGCACCGGGGCAGACGCGATACTTGCCGACCCGGCGTTTATCAAAAAGGTCGTGACACATTCCGACCAACAGGAACTGCACCTGGCGGACGGCGTCACCGCTCGCGAAGTGCTCGAACGCCTCGTCGCTTCAGGTGCATCCGTCTCTAAATTTGAGCAGGTCGAGCCTAGCTTGAACGACATATTCATCGAAAAGGTAAGGGGAGCGGCGGCGGCTTAGTATGCACAGATTTCTTGCGGTTGTCAGGCATGAATACCGAAAGGTCGTCCTCCGTTGGTCGTTCCTGGTCGGGACGCTGATGCTGCCTCTGTTGGCAGCGGGCTTCACCGTCGTACCCGCGATCATCTTTTCAATAAAGGGCGAGCCGACCCGCATCGCCATCGTTGACCGCAGCGGCAAGATAGAGCCCCGTCTGCGGCAAAATCTCTCAGCCGAAAAGGTCGCCGAACGGGCCCGCCGGGCCGCACTCGACTCCGTCTCCAACATCTCGACATCTCAGCAGGAGCAGCTCCAACGAACCTCGCAGCAGTTCGGCGAAAACTTCGCATTTCGGCATTTCGATCCCGGCTCGCTCCCGCCCGCCGAGGTCCGGTCTCAGCTCACGGCAATGGTCGCGGCCGGTGATATCGATGCATTCCTGATCGTTCCGGAAAATTACGGCGACCCTGCCGCCGTTTACGAGTTCCGTTCCCGGAAGGCCGGCGATATCATTACCAACGATTCCTTCCGAGATGCTCTCAATGCGGCCGTCCGCTCGCAGCGCCTTGCCGATGCCGAGATCAGCGAGGCCCGGCTCGATGAACTGAGCCGCAGCGTCACGCTCAACGCCCGCGGCATCGACGAACGCGGCGAAGAGAAAGACAGCACCGGCGTCTGGATAGCCTCATTCGTCATCGGCCTGATGATCTATATCACCCTCGCAATTTATGGCCAGGCGATCATGGGCGCCGTGGTCGAGGAAAAAGAGACGCGCATCGCCGAGATCCTTTTCTCCTCTGCCCGTCCATTCGAGCTGATGCTCGGCAAACTCGTCGGCGTGGGCCTCGCCGGCCTAACGCAACTGGCTATATGGGTCGCGACCGCCGCCGTTCTCGTCGGCTTTATCGCGCTTCAGCCGGAGTTCGCCGCACTCTCCGGCTCGATCCCTGCCATCTCCCCGTTGATGGTGCTCTACTTCCTGATATTTTTTCTGCTCGGATTTTTTATCTACGCTTCGATCTTTGCTCTTATCGGCTCCGTAGTCACCAGCGTTCAGGAGGGCGGCCAGTTCGCATTCCCGCCGATCATGCTGCTGCTTATCGGCTTCTATCTCAGCTTTGCCGTTATTCGCGACCCGAGTTCGACACTTTCGTTCTGGGCGTCGATCGCGCCGTTCTTTGCGCCGGTCACAATGCCGGTTCGCATTCTCGCCGAGACGCCTCCGTTCTGGCAGATAGCGCTGGCGATATTCGTTAATGCCGCCGCGATTGCGGCACTCGTTTGGCTGGCATCAAGGGTCTATCGCGTCGGGATGCTGATGTACGGAAAGCGGGCTACATTGCCCGAGATCTGGAAGTGGATCCGTCAGCGCTAAGAGTTTCTATGGCAACCGAGATCGAAAAGAAATATCGCCTTCAGGACGGTGATGCAGAGCGGTTGGCGTCGGCGTTAGCGGAGTTCAACGCCGAATACCGCGGCGAAGACAACGAGGAAAACATCATCTTCAGCTCTTCCTCGCTGGCGGAAAATGCCTCCGTCGTTCGCATTCGCCGCATCGACGGCCGCGCGATCCTGACATACAAACGCCGCCTGCCGGGTATCTCCGACCTCAAGCACCAGATAGAGCACGAGACCGACATCGCCGACGCCGATGCGATGACGGCGATCCTCGAAAGCCTCGGGCTCGAGCCAAAGATCATTTATGAAAAACGCCGACGAAAGTGGCGGCTGCGATCCGCGGAGGTCGTGCTTGACGTTCTTCCGTTCGGCGAATTTATGGAGATCGAGGGCTCTATAACTGCGATAAAAGAGGCCGAGATGCTGCTGGAGGCCGACGATCTGGAGGCTGTTGCCGACACCTATCCGCGCCTCACCGCAGCCCACGGCAAAAGGGTCGAGGGCCGCGCCGAGGCGCGGTTCGATCACTCCTCTCGCTGACCTTGCCCCGTGTCCACAAGCAGCTGCCGGATCTGCGAGATAAGCCCGTCCGGGTCAAACGGTTTCGAGGAATAAAGCTGGAATCCGGAGTCGAACGCCTTCTTCTTGCTTTCTTCGGTCGTAAATGCACTCAGCGCAATAGACGGCAGCTTACCCCCGTCTTCCGGCGAAAGCGACCGTATTCGCGACATCAGCGAATAGCCGTCCTCCTCCGGCATTGCGAGGTCCGAGATGATCAGGTCGGGCTTGAATGAACCCTCGGTCACCAGCATTTCCCATGCGGCCTTCGCGTTGCTTGCGCTGTTCACCCCCGCCCCCGACTGCTCCAAAAATAACTGCAGCACCTCTCGCGAATCCGGATCGTCCTCGACGACCATTATCTTGAAACCTTCTAAAGGCTTAAGCTGAGGGTCCTTCACCGGGGTGCGGGTTATCGGGGCTCGGTCCGCCGCGTCGCTCAGCGGCAGGGTTACCGTAAATTTCGATCCTTGGCCGACGCCGTCGCTCGCTGCTTCGATCGTTCCCCCATGCCTTTCGGCAAGTATCTTTGCTATAGATAGCCCCAATCCCAGACCCGATCCACTCCGCTTCTCATCCGTATCGCCCTGCAAAAATTGCCTGAAGATGTTCGGCAGCAGGCGCGGGCTGATGCCGCGGCCTGTGTCGGTGATCGTCACCTTTCCCGAATTTCCCGACCGTGATACGTCCACCGAGACGCGCCCGCCCTCCGGCGTGAACTTGATCGCATTCGACATCAGATTGCCGAAGACCTGCTGCAGCCGGTTCGCGTCGCCGAAGACGGAGATCGCCCCCTTTTCGGCGGAAAAATCCAGCCGGATCTCTTTTGCGTCCGCGATCGGCTTATGAGCCTGAAAGGAGGAACGCACCAGGTCCACCAGGTTTGTCGGCCGATATTCCAGCCGGATCTTCCCCGACGCTACGCGGTGCGAATCGACCAGATCATTTATCAGTTTCGCCTGTATATCCGCGCTCGACCTGATCGTCTCGAGCGCGCTGACGCGAGTTTTTTCGTCAACGCTTTGCTTCAACAGTATGTTCGACCACCCGACTATCGGATTGAGCTGGGCCCTCAGCTCATGAGAGACGAAAGCAAGGAAAAGGTCTTTTGTCCGATTCGCTTCTTCTGCCTCGTCCCTCGCCTTTTTTTCGCGATCGTAGACACGAGAAAGCTCTTCGGCGGCGATCTTCTGCTCGGTCACGCGACGCAAAATGCCCATCATCCGCTCGGGCCTTCGTTCGGCGTCGAGCAAAGATTTACCCTCGGCGGCTATCCATTCTACGTCGCCGTCCGGGGTGACAACGCGAAACTCTTCCTCGTACTTGGTCCCGCGGTTGCGTGATTCGGTTAAAAAATTATTCACTAAAAACCGGTCGTCCGAGTGGATAACGCTTAAGACATTCTCAAGTGTTAAAGCGTCGTAAGAGGGAAGTCCGAGCAACTCGTTGCACTGCCGGGTGGAATGGATCTTGTCGGTCTTAAAATCCCAGTACCACAGCCCGATCTCGGCGTTTTCCGCCGCTTTTAACAGTTGTTCATTCTCTCCGGAGGTCGTCGAAACATTCGCGCCTTGACGTGAAAGTTCGCGCCCGCAAAAGAACAGGGTTCCGTCGTCCGAACCGGGGTAGGGAAGGACGGATATATCAAGAGGAACCTTTTTCCCGACGCCTAATCGAAAATCTATGATCACATCGGCCCGGCTCCCCGCGGCCGCGCTTTCTATCGCCTGCATTAATAGTTTCGGGCCGGCTTTTGAAGATTGCCAAAAGACGGTTTCAGCAAAGATCTGCCCGCTTAGCTTCTCAGGGTCTGTTGAGGTTTGGCCGAAAAGGCGGCCGGACACGGTGATAACGCGGCCCTCGCTGTCGAGCTTGCCGAATATATCGAAGAGCTCCGCACAGAAGACGGCCTGGTCCAGCTCTGACGTTTTGCTCTGGGAAGCATCTGCCATATTTACCGAATGGTTCACCGAATAAAAATTTGACCCCGAATCTAAATAAATTCGGGGTCTATTCTAACAAATAACTTCAGCTTCACGGATTTAATGTAAAGCAAAGTATATTTTGTTAAACAGCTCGCCGGCCGGTCAATAGTCTTACGATAAAAATAACCGCCGCAACGAGTAATAAAGCATGTAAAATGCCGCCGAAAGTCTGGCCAGCGATCAGGCCCAGCAACCATAAAACCAAAACAATTACGATAAGTGTCTCTAACATCTCTTCTCCTCGTGGCCGAACAGGCCGATTATTGTTGCCGAAGATATATTCAAAAAGTGTGCCGAAGCCGAAGCTGGCGGGTAACTTACACTAGCGCAATAGGTTACGGTTTTTGGAGGAGTCAAGGCAGGACACGTCGTGTGTACGAGTTCCGTGCATCACGGATGCGACGGAGTTTGTGGAAATCTTAATGCTTCCATTCCTATTAAAAATGTTCTAAAATAATACATATCATCGAGTAACGCTCGTAGGCCTGATCGCTCTATTTGCCGTGTTTTCAACGGGTCGGGCAGTTTCGGTAGGTTGGCACAGCATTTGCTCACTTATCTGGAAACTCGAATTTAAAATCAAGGAGATTTAAACTTATGCCGAACAATCAGAACATCAACAATACTCCGTCGAACGTCAAGGACGTCTCGTCCGGGATCGGGGACACTGCCGACAACGCCGCTGACACCGCACAGAACATTGTCGGAGATGCATCCGGCACCGCCGCGACAATGAAACGCAGCGTCGCCGACAGCCTGTCAACTGCGGGCGAAAAGCTTCACACAAGGGCGGATTCAACCAAAAGCTATCTTGAGACCGGTGCGGAAAAGGTTCACGACGCGGCTCTCTCATCGATCGAGAAAGCAAATCGTGCGGGCCACTATGCCGCCGATGCGATCTCGGGTGCTTCGGAATATATCCGTGAGACCGATCTCAAAAAGGCCGGCCAGGACCTTCGTCAGACCGTGACGCGTAAACCCGAACTTAGCCTTGCGATCGCGGGCCTTTTCGGACTCGCTCTCGGCCTACTGCTCGGCCGCCGCTCGTCGGACGATCGTTAGTTAACTTCTCTCCGGCCGTCACATCTGGCGGCCGGACATTTTTTTGCAATCTGGAACCTCAAAGCTGAACCGGCCTTAGCTCGGGCCTGAAAACAATTTATGGCGAACAAAGCTCTCGTAATTGACGACGATAAGATCACACTCGAACTCCTGACCTTCCAACTCAAGTCAGAGGGTTTTGACGTTGTGACCGCCGAAACCGGCGCCAAGGGCCTCGAACATGCAAAGTCGTCTGAGTTTGATGTGATCCTTACGGATCTCAATCTGCCCGATATCAACGGGATCGAGATGGTCCGGCAGTCGAAAATGATCTCTCCGGAAACCGAGATCATCATCGTCACTGGGTATGACAAGGCTGAAAAAGCGATCGAGGCTACCCGCGTCGGGGCATTCGGCTACCGCGTCAAACCGCTTAACTTCGAAGACCTGATGCTGGATATCCGCAACGCGGTTGATTCAAAGCGACAGTCTGAGATCAACAAACGGCAGGCCGAGGAGATCAAGGAACTCCGCAGCCGGCTGACGAGCCGACAGTCGTACGAGGGCATAATCGGCGGGGCCCGCTCGATGCAGAACATTTATGAGATCATCGAAAATGTTGCGGAATCCGATGCGAATATCCTAATTCTTGGCGAATCCGGCACCGGTAAAGAGGTGATCGCGAACGCCATACATTACAAGAGCCATCGTTCAAAGAAGCCGTTCGTGAAGGTGAACTGTTCCGCACTGCCGAAAGAACTGATCGAATCGCAGCTCTTCGGCCACGTTAAGGGTTCGTTCACCGGAGCAAATTCCGATAAGGAGGGCTTCATCGGCCAGGCGAATGGCGGCAGCCTTCTGCTGGACGAGATCGGCGAGATGCCGCTCGACCTTCAGCCTAAATTGCTGCGAGTGCTTCAGGAAAAAGTTTTTTACCGCGTCGGCAGCGAGAAGCCTCAAGAGGCAGACTTCCGGCTTATCTCCGCGACCAACCGCGACCCGTTTGAGGCCATCCAGGATGGCAACCTGCGCGAGGACCTTTACTATCGCATCAACACCATCGAGATAAAGATCCCGCCGCTTCGCGAGCGAATGGAAGATATTCCGATGCTCGCTGAACACTTTCTGCATATCTACGCCGAAAAGTACGGGCGAAAGGATGCGGCCTTTGCACAGTCGGCCTATGACCAGATGCTTCACAACACTTGGCGGGGCAACGTTCGCGAATTGCAGAACGTGATCGAGCGTGCCGTTCTTCTGTCAAAGACGGGCAAGATCAATGCACTCGACATCCCCGGCGAGGGCGGAGTGAGCGTTCCCGTCGGCGAGATCCCGGAATCGACCGGGGCCGCTGCCGGAGCGAACGGCGGAGCAGATTCTCAGCCGGCGGCGCGTGCGTCAGCCGCCGCGGCCGCAGCCGCTGCACCCTCGCTGCCCTATCCGCTTGAAGGGGAAGAGATGTTTGAGGCCGTCGGAAAGATGATCGTTGATCGCCTTCCCGAACCCGAGAACGGCAAAGATAATAAGGACGTTTTCGACTCCATCGAAAGCGGGATAGTGCTCGCGGCTCTTGGCCGCACAAAGGGCAATAAACAGGCCGCCGCAAATCTGCTCGGTGTTTATCGCCCGAGGCTCTATGGAATGATCAAGCGCCACAGTCTCGACGACAAGATCTGATTCCGCCGCAATCATTAACGAGCATTAAAAAAACCCCTTTGATCAGAAGGGGTTTTTTCGTTCGGTGTAGGATAAGGCGTGGAAGTTAATTGTTCGAAACGCCCGGGGCACTGATCTCAACGTCAACCTCTTTCCTCTCCGTATTGTTGAGGAAGCCCCCGTAGTAGAATGCCCCTGCTATGATCGCAACGATGATGATCATAGCGATCGCCCATATCATGTTATTACCGGTGCTATTTTCGTCTGCCATTGTTTTTGATTCTCCTGTTTCTATAAAAGTTAGTAACGCCATAGCTAATAGCAAACGCAATGCCAAACCGCATTCCCTTAAAACCCTGTATTTACCTAGCTTACGTCCGTCATGAAATCCCGGCACTATCAATAACTGTATGGCAACAATACATATTTCGTGGTATATAGTTTGCACAACAATTGCCGGAGGAAAACAAAATGGTTGATGATAAGCTCGAACGAGAAGAGGCTGAACGTGCCGCAAACTACGAAGCGATCAAAAGCGGCGTCAAGGCCGATGTCGGCAACGAGATCGCCGCTGAAGCATCTCGCCCAACCCCGGCAGAGCACCAGCGCGTCGATGCCGTCGCCGACGACATACGCGAGCGTGCGGTCGATGAGGTCGTCGAAACCCGTAATGAGGTCGAACGCGGCCGCGTCGCTGCACGCGTCTCGCAGGTTGTTGATTACATCTTTTTTCTGATATACAGCCTGCTGACCATACGGCTGCTGCTGGAGCTCTTCGCCGCCCGCGAAAGTGCCGGTTTTTATCAATTCATCGAAACCGTGACCGACCCGTTTTACGCCCCGTTTCGCGGGCTCGTGCCGAGCCCCTCGACTGCGGAGGGCTTTACGCTCGCACTGCCTATCATCGTCGCGATCGTCGTTTACATGATCCTGCACCTGGCGATCAACGGCCTGTTGCGGATGCTGGCCCATCGCAAGACTTCCATCTGATTATGTGCCATAATTCACGGCACAGCGTTTAAGACTTAGCCAAACAAAGGAGGTAAGAAATATGTTTAGTGCACTTTGGACAGTTATCGTC
>JAEWBM010000039.1 GCA_023391155.1 Acidobacteriota bacterium | reverse complement strand
GAACCACACACGGAAAACGCCGCTGCGTACACCCTTAGGTCTCTGACTGCCCACCCTGATTCTGTTCTGCGGACGATGTATTAAACCCGAGCGTCTGGCGGAGCTGATAAAGGATCGTTTCATCCTTTATCACATCCTGAAGCCAGCTCTCGAGCGGCATATGCCCCCATTTGACCGCCCGCTGGACCAAATAGGCGACCGGACTGTGAGGTTCGGTCTTTTGGAAAAAATCTGCTATATCGGCAAGCCGCCGCAGGGCGTCCTTTCGATTCTGAATAGCACCGGCCGGTGTTGCGACGCCACCGCCAGCGGCGACCGCTGCGGTCCCGTCGGCACCGGCCTCGCCGCCTTCCTCAGCGACATCCGTCTCATCGGGCTCTTCCAGCCGCTTTTCTTCGAGGAGCTTTTTTACCTGCTCATGAACCGCGTCGAGCGATTTTCGAAGATTTGAAAGGCCGGGAGCCTGATTGCGGTCGTACTTTTCCTCGATGAGGCGGTTGAGATCGTTAAAGGCCGCCCAGCATTCTTCGATAGTGAAATTGGTTTGTTCGCAAAAGGCTCGTCGCGTCGCGGCCTTTTCCTTACGCCAGAGGTCGGCGGTGACCCGCTGCTCGCGTTCGGCCTGATCGCGAAGCTGGTTGTATTTGACCTGGTCTTCGGTCGAAAGCGTGTCGAGATTTTCAGGGATGTCGAACGTCTTCGAATCTTCAAAATCGATAAAGCTATAGCCGGTTGCCCCGGTGATCTTTGCCTCTTTGACGACAAGTGCGCCGGTCGTGTCGAGCCAAGAGATCGCGTTTGCCCTGCCTTCCTGGTCGCCGTCCTCCATTTCGGGATGCATCGTCTCCCAAAAAGTGTCGTGCAAACCGCCAAGAAACTGCAGCCCGTCGCGCAGGCCGACGAACCCGTGCTGCTTCATAAGCGCTTCAGTAAGCCAAACCGCGATCTGAAGGTCTTTGGTCTCGGAACCGAGTGCCGGGGTGGCGAGATCGATGACGCGGCGGTAATCGGCGACCTTTTGCTCGGTCTGCCATTCACCCTGGTTGAGGCCATCGTCGGCTCGGCGGGCCTCGGCGATCTCATCATAGAGGCCGGCGTAGCGGAGGCTTTCGCCGGACGGGCTTTCGCCCGAGATCGGCTGAAGCAACGACTCAAGATCAACAACAGGTGGTTGTCGCAGTTCTTCGCTCATCAAGAAAAAACTCCTTAGTTTTCTGAGAAACCAGGGCCGGCGAACGTTAGAGTGAGAAATTTGCACTCATAATATACGAACTCCGGAAATAAATCACTAATAAAGATCAACTTTCTGCCGGGGCGGCCGCAGCCTCTTCCTCGGCCTCGGCACGCTCGAATTCGATCGTTTCGATATCGACGATCGAGCGGTCCTTACCATCCATCCAAAACAGCTTCATTCCCTCACCGACGAAGAGGTCCTCGCCGAGGTCACGCCAGTCGGTCATGCGGCCGAGGCGAACCTGATCGTTTTCGCTCTTCCATGAACCGGAATAAAGCGCGGGGAAGAACATCTCGCCGTTTGTCCCATTGGTAAGCTCAACCTCGGCCTGTATCCAGAAGAGGTCGCGAAGCGATTTTGGCTTAAAGAATTTAACGCTCTCGATGAACTCGAAAGGGATCCAGATATACGCGTCTTTGAAGATCACCTCGAAGACCGACATGGTGAGGTCGTTGTAATCGCGAATATCGCTGAAGCCTTCACCGTTCACCTTGCACTTAAAGGCGGGCCTAGCCTCTTCGACGGAATCAAGCAGCCCGCGAGCCCCCATTATGTCGCCCTCGCGGACGCGATTGTTGGCCTGAAGCAGGTCGGTCATATACGCCGGCGTTGCGGTAAGGGTCTCGGGTTTTTTCCCGTTTGCAAAGTACTCCATACGGTCGCGCTCGGCTTTGAGATTTTGCTGGTATATCTTTGAGCCGATCATCGCGTTCATATCCTGATGGCCGACGACGTCGAGCTGCTTTTCAGCACGTTCCCAATCGCCGGCAAAGCACGACAGTTCGAAAAGAAATATTCTCGCGACGGTGTCGGTCGGGTTCGTTTTGACGAGCCGAAGTGCGGCCTCGACCGCCCCTTTAAGATCGCCCTTATCCAATGCCAATTTTGCGTCGTTCATAATATCTCCTTAGGCTTTCGGCTCACTTTAAGAGGGCCTGCGGCGCCTTGACCGTGCGGAAGGTCGATTTGTCGAACAGATCGCCTCCGCTGGGCTTAATAGTCGCGTTCACTTTTTTGCCGGCGACTGCAAACGTCAAAAGGTATTCGCCGCCCGGCTGCTTCTGAGGCTGGGAGGCATCGACAAATTTGAAAAGGCCCCAGTTGCCCTGGAAGGTGAGCGATGTGGATGACGATGTCGCCGATGCCGAGTTCGTATTACTGCCGAACGCCGGGGTTTCGACGGGTGCCGCCGCTCCGGTCGGAAGCAGATTGACCAGCACGCCCGTCTCGGCCGACTGCGAGGCAGGGAAGGTTCCCTTGACGGAACCCGTGCCTTGAGAGGTGATCTTCAGGCCGTCGATCGTGACCTCGACAATGGCGTCGGGAACCGGCTGAAGCGAGAACTCATATTCGAATTTCGGTGTCGCACTGGTTCCGAAGAGTGCTGTCCGCAGCCGGAATGCGTTGTTCAAGTAGGCCACGAACTCGTCAGAGAACTGGACGTCGCTTGTCTCACGAACCTTTAATTGGCCGCCGGCTTCCTCAAAATATTGAGCGAGACGTTCGTCATAGAATTTAGAGAGACGCCCGTCGGACGGGTTCAGGAACGCCGTTAGCTTTGTCAGATCGGAATCGCTTGCACTGTCCTCGAACGGGTAGCCACGCTCGATCTCGGCCGCTGCCGGCATGATCTCGTCAGTCCAAACTTTTGCAAGGGCACGGGTGGCGTCGGCCCCGAGCAACGTGCGGAGGTTGCCGGTCGGTTTCATGAGCAAGGCGGCGAGGTCCTGTCCCGCAGCTGTCTCATTGAATCCGCCAAGAAGGCCGTTGATCGTCTTTTCGCGTTCGACGAGGCGGAGTTCGCGGGGGTCTTCTTCCTTCGCAAGCTCCTCGGCGATGCTCTTTAGCCGATTCTCAGAAACGGCGGCGAGGTCGTTGTATAGCCGGCCGAGGGTCGAGCTATAAGTGTCGATCGGGATCTTGTCCGTCTGTTCGGGCGTTCCGACAAAAGTGAATAGCGGCCGGAACTCGCGCTCGGGTTGGGTGCCGCCGCCCTCGACGGTGGAGCCCTTTGAGAAAAAGCTCATGATCCAATTCCAGAGCCCGGTCGCCGGCGGCTGGGCAGAGAGATTGGTGTTGACGGCGATCTCGCGCATCAGTGCTCCCATCGGCGAACCAGCCGATGAAAAGGACTGAAGTGCGTCGGTGGCCTCGTTCTTATTAGCGTAAGGCTTAACCTGGATGCCCTTTACGAAATTGCGCCACTGGTCGGCATAGTCGCGATGGTAGATATCGTTCATCGTGCCGGCGTCTGTGGACTGTGTGACATCACCGCGGCCGACCTCGCCCATTACCCAATCGTCCTCGCTGAGCTTGGCATCCGCCTCGGCGATGGCGGTCTTCATCCGCTCGTAACCGGCGCGGGTAAATGCACCGGGAACGCGGTAGTTGCCGGTCACATAGCTTGCATCGGCACCGTTCCGCGAAAGAATGGATTCAACCGTCGTCGGCCCGGCGGTGTCGTCGATCTCCCGGGAGATCTCTGTGACGCGATTGCTGTAGTAACGGTAGACGGGCGGAAACGCTTTCAGCTTTTGACGTGCATCGGCGACGAGCTTTTCGTCGAGTTCGATACGCGGGAAGTCACCGGCCGCAGCATCACGATCTACCTGCTTCGCCCAAAAATCGAGATGGGCAAGGGCGGTCGGCCGCATATCGGCGGGTACCTTTGATTCCACGGCCCAGATGTCGCGGATCGAGTTTGCAATGTGAGATGCCTCGGCCTTGTCGCGGTACTCGCCCGAGAGCATCAGATAGGCCTTGAGCAGGTTGTAATGCTGTTCAAGATATGTCTTTTCTTCGTCACTGAGCTTGGCGGGATTAGTGACCCCCTTACCGTCAGCGAATTTACGCAGATCGGCCTCGATCTTTCTAATTGTCGGGTTCTTGAACCGCCCCTCAACCAAATTGAAGTAGAGAGGCAACAGATTCTGCTCGTAAATATCGGTGCCGGAATACATTCCGAAGCGCATATGGAGCGGAGCCCCATCCCGGTCGTTGTTATCAAGCTCGGTCAAGAGAGGACGCATATCCTCTAGAACACGAATCTCCTGACGAACCTCTTCCTCGTTCTTTGCAAGGATGTCTTTGCCGGAGTCGGCCTGCCGAAGGTCGAGTGCTTTTTGGCCGACAGCGACACTGCGGTTGAGCAGCTGCTGATTCAGATAAAGCGAGACCCCTGACGCAGCGAGGAGTGCAATGACGATAAAGGCTCCGAGCAAGGTCAGGAACCAGCCCATGATCGGCGGACGTTGACGCTGCGCGAGAAAGGTCTTTACGAGGTCCTTGTCTCGAAGCAAGACGTCACGGAAAAGCCTCTCGGTGAAATACCCCTGGCCGGCGGCGGCCGGAATCCCCTGGGTGGCTTTTGTCTCGGGAACCGCAGTGAAATAGAAGCCGCGGAGAAACGGATTTTCGCTGAACGGATTAGGCCTGAAAAGTGCGTTGACGAACGCCCCGAACTTACGCCGCGACGAACCGAAGTGAAGCGGAAAGTTAAATATTCGGAGCTGACGAACAGGCGGAAACGGGGCAGAGAGCCGGGCAAGCCGCCGTTTCATCACCGACGTATGAAGCAGCTCAAACTCGCCATCGAACATCGCCTGAGCGTTATCGCTCTTTTCTATCGGGATGGTGGCTCCCCACACGAGAGCCTTTTCTTCGTTCTTTGAACGTGAAAAAGAATCACGGAAGCCCTCGATAGAGTCGGCGTGAGTGAATATCAGGTAAACCGGAAAGCGTACCTTTAGCCGCTGCATCGCGTCGTCGAGCCGGGCGCGAAGAACCTTGGCGAGCTCCTCATTCTCGCGGTCGTCATTGGCGAGAACGGTCGCTGCGTTTACGACCAAAAGGAATCCGTCGAGCGGTCGATTCGAACGATATTTGCGGATATTCTCGAGAAGGGCAGACCACTCATCGCCATCGACGCCCTCGGTCTGATAGCGCCCCGCGGTATCGATGAAAAGCCCGTCGCTGGTAACCCGCCAATCGATGTTCGGGGTCGGCCGAACCGTCTTTAGCTCGGACTGCCGTTGGCTGGGGAGCGTTTGAAAATTGAGGCCGGAGCTGATAACGAGCGAGCTTTTGCCTGAACGCGGAGCTCCGGCAACGAGGTACCACGGAAGCGAATATACGGCGTCCTTTCCTCCCTCACCGAGGTTAGAGCTTTTCAGGAACTGCACGACCTCTTCCGAAGAAGATGCGATGTCGGGATAGGTGCCGGCCGGCGCCGCTGCCTTTGCGGGGGGAGCATCGCCCGCGGGAGCATCTGCTTTTTCGGCCGCCTCGGCCTCGCGTTTCTCTGCTTTTTTCTTGGAGCGGCGGGCGGCGAGATACCCGGTGAGGAGCGTGAAGGGCATCGTGAGCAGCAGGAGGACGATCACGACCACCTTTTGGTTACGGCCGATGCTGCCCTCGGGCATCATCAGCACAATTGCACCGACAATGCCGTAGAACGACATAATGCTGCCGAGCCCAAGGGCGTACTTCATTTGTCCTGTTGCCCAGGATGACATAACGATTCTAAATTATCCGCGGCCGTGGGGCGGCCGCCGTCGCTCCTAAAATGGTGGAGCCAGGGTGAAAAACGCAAGGGGCGTCACGCTCTTGATCCGCTAGGCCTGCAGCTTTGCAGCGGCATCCCAGAAGAATTTGATCGAAAGCATGAACAGCACCATATAGATAATTACACCTAAACCTAGACCGGCAATTGCGGACATTTTTGCCCAAACGGGCATTCCGCGTTTCTCGGGCGGCTTAGGCTGATCATTAGCGAGCCAATGTGGTGAGAGTTCGACAGGCTTTATCTTCCCGACCTTTACGAGGGCATTTGCCGTGCGCTGCATCGTCGCGAGCAGCTTGTCCTGCTCATAGACGGCGTAGCGGCCCTTGAAGCCGAGAAGCATACAAAAATAATAGACCTCGACGGCGTCCTGCGTGACCTCGATCTGTTTGAGCATCGCGTCGAGCTTATCGAAAAACTTGTTGCCGGCGAGCTGTTCGCCGAAGTATTCGAGCTGCAGCGGATTTTTTTCCCACTCGTTCTTGAGCGGGAAGTTATTGGTCAGAACCGTTTCGTCGACAAAGGCCGCAAGGGCGAATTTCGACACCTGGACGATCTTGTGATTAAAACGGTAGCGTTCGGCCCGTTTCTCAAAATCCTGCAGCATTCCGGCGATCTTCGGCCGAAGGTCGTTCGAGGGCGCAACGATGCCGGCCTTGAGCCGAAGGATCAGATCAAAGACCGGACCGGCAAAGGTAATTAGATCGTTTTTTACACCGGCGTCTGCCATATTACGGTTTCACTGCGTAAAGCTCGAGCTTTTCGTCAGGTATCTCGTTCGGCACATAGACCGCGATCACTTTCGAGCCGGAGATACCGTTCCAATAGGGCCCGATCGAATCGAGCTGAAAATATTTGAACCCGACGCGGGCCGGTATCGGTGCCGGCGGCGGATTAGCATGTGTCAATACGACGCCGGGCAATGCCGAGCCGATGACGGAATCGATAACGTCGCGCGACGCGATCTTAACGACACGCGGAACCCCCTCGATAAGCTTTGATTCGGGCATCTGGGCCCGGACCGCGAGATAAAATCCGGCCTCTTTCAACAGGCGTTCGTCGTCGACACGACCCACATACAATGTCTCACGCGTTTTTTCGAGCGGAATTTGTACACAACGGCTCGGAATTACTGTTTCGAGCAATTCCCGGAGTTGGGCATTAAGGTTGTAGAACGTGAAATAAAGGTCGTCGTGGTCGTACTTGACGATGTCCTTCGGGTGCATCTCGATCGAAAAGGTCATGAGCTGGCCGATCAGCTTCGACATTTCGAGGTAGAGCCTTTCGGGATGCAGGAGCGGCGAGCGGAAATAGTGCGACATCGCCGGTATGGACGAGTTGATCGTGTGGAGCAGCCAAAAGACCGCCACCTCGGACGTAGTAAAGTCAGCCAGCGAGGCATTCGCCTGACGGCGCTGTTCGCCGAGGCTGCCGCTCTTGGTGATCAGGATCTCGACAAGCTGACGCATCATGCTGACCAGCCATGGGGACGCACCCGAGGAAAGGACCGGCGGAATATATTCGTCTGAGATCTTTATCTGCCCGGTCGGGGTCCGCTGGAGTTCAGCGATCTTGATCGACGTGAACCCGTCGCGGAGCTCATCGTCAAAGATGATGCGGAGATTGCTTTTGGCGTAGGCGACCGGCTGTTCATTGGAGCCGGTGGTCTCGTCCTTGACCATCGCTCCTTCCTGATGGAACCGAAGATTGCTGCCGGCATTCCCACCGCTCGCCTGATAGTTAGCCTCGCCCGCCTTTTTTGCGGGGACCACAAGGTGAACGCCGAGTCGCTCCTGTTCAACCTTGAAGTGGTCGCCGACGGGCCGAAGGTCGGGGACCGCCTCTGCATCGGGAACATTGACCATGAGGCCGTCGGGCATGACGGCGCGGCAATTTGTTATCTGAAAATTGCCGTTTGCGATGGCTTCCTGATTGACCTGCAGGTCGAGAACGCCATAGTTGAAAGGCATCATCGACGATGCCCTGGAGTGGACAAGCTCTTCGTGATAATTGTCCCATTGCTGGAAATGGTGAGGCGTCAGGAGCATTCCCTCGTTCCAGACGATCTTGCGGTACTTGCTCATATGGCGATTCGACGTAAATAGTAAAACGACTTCCCGAAATAGACAACACGAGACGTTGTGTTTCTAACAGTTATGGTGCCCCGGTTAGGTATCGGAAGAAATCAGCAAGCCATTGCTCGCCCGTCTTTTCTGCAAATCCGTCGGGAGCTTCTGCTGTACGAAGCGCGGTGATAAGAGTGATGAGCCCGGGAGTGTGGGTCAACTCCTCGCGGCCGACGCGCTTTACATTGTCAGACAGCTTTAACAACAGGGGAACCGGTTCGATCGGTTTGCCGACGGGTTCCGAGCAATATTCCGGCGGGGAGGTTACGAGAAATTCGCGGCACGCTATCGGGCGCGACTCATGTATCGAACACGACTCGTTTTCGAGAAACGGGCAGGGCACTCCCTCGCGAAAATAATCGAGCACCGCGTCATTGACCCTCTGCTGCGTGACCTCGACGGGTTCGTCCGCGGGCGGAACTGCAAGTTGGTCGACGCGGTCGAACCAGCCAATCTGCTCAAAATGCCGGACGGCATCGGCAAACCGCTTTCTCACAGTTTCCTGTTGCGGTTCGGGCATATCGTCGACCAACTCTGCGAGGCGATAGGCCTCTATCTTTGAGATCGGCACCGGCTGGCGGCAGCAAGCGCCGCAACCGGCGGCGCATGAAACTTTCTTTCCTGAACTTTCGACAGCCTCGACACTGATCCCGACGAATTGCTCGGTCATTTGCTGAAAGATCGGCAACATTCGGTGGGGCTTGACGGGCGCGGCCGGGACCGTCATCTCCATTTTCAGCGGCACGCCGCCTAGGCGCATTTCGACGTTTCCAGTGACCCATTCGTCAGTTTCCATATCTCTCCTGTCTTACAGCAATCAGAGTGCAAGGGCTTTAGCATTGACGCCGAACGCCTGCGGGTTTTGCGTAATGGCCCCGATGGCCAGGAACGTAAGGGCTGCGTCAAACTCGGCGGCAGTGATCTTTTTATTCTCCTCAAGGAACCAGATAGTTCTGATGGCACGGGAGCTGTCGGGAAACTGATTCGAGAGCGATTGCAGCATATTGCGCATCCTGAGAAACTCACCGGCCTCGCCCTGACGATAGGCAGCGATGACCAGCAATGCGTCCTCGCCGAACTCGGTGCCGAGATGGGTGCTCAGTTTGCCAAGGACAGGCATCATTGCCTCGGCCGACTTTGCGGGATCGCCGGAACGGCCCGCCAGGTGCCAGATGCCGGCGACGGCAACAAATTGCGGCTTGAGGCTATTTTCGCGGGCCAAGGCCGTGATGCGGGACGAACCGGAGGCGGCCGCATTAATATTTGCTGCGAGCGAGGGCGCGGCGGCGACCTGCTTTATCTTTGACTCGAGACGCTTTGCGTGCGCAGAGGTGATAAAGGCGCGTGGATCGTTATGTGCTATGCGGCGCAGAAACGACGCGGCGTTCTCTTCGATGGCCCCCAATCCCTGAGGCGGCGGCGACGGGGTCGGGACGGACGAGTTTCCGGGCGTTGGAAACGAAGACACGGTCGGGGAAGTGTCCGGACTGCGATCGGTGACGGGTGGGCCGTCATTATCGCGGTCGGTGTGGGGAGTCGTCGGCGGATCTTCATCGTACTCAATATCGTCGCCTGCACGCGTATTGGACGTATTGCCGCCGCTGAAGATGTAGATCAAACCGATCGCAAAGACCACAACGATCAGGCCGAGGATCGGTGCGGCGATAAGTAAGGCGAACGGTATCGATGAACCCGCCAGGGCGGGTGCCGCAGCGGCCGGTGCTGCGCCGGCTGAGACTACCTTATGGGAAGGCGCGGCAGGAGCCGCGGGCCGAACCGGAGCATCTTTCTCTATTTCAACTCGAGCTGTTACCGCCCCGCCAAGAGTAATGACGTCGCGGTCGTTAAGATACGCGGTGTCAGAGAGTCGGAGCCCATTGACCTCGGTTCCGTTGCTAGAGCCGAGATCGCGTATCTTGAATGAATCGCCCTCGAGTTCGATGCGGACATGGTCGCGGGAAAGGGCGGGATCGGGTATGCAGAGATCGTTCTCGGAATGGCGGCCGATGGTGAAGGCCTCGCCGGTTACAGCGATACGGCGGTCAGAACCGTTTTCATCGATGTAGGTAAGCCACAATTTCGGCATTCTGAGAGTTGGGATCTACTTGCTATACGTGGAGACGGGCCGCAGGTTCATGCCAAAATCGGCCGGATTTTCGCCCACGATCGCGGCGGCAAAAAACTTCGGCACGTATTTGAAGTTCTCAGACTGAAATTGTTTGGAGAGAATGTCGCCCTTCGAGATCAGCGTCCAGAAATCGCGCGGGAGGCCGGAATTTGATTCCAGGGCCTTTACGAGGTTGGTGCTAAGGCCGCCCTCGCCGCTGTTATAGCTGCCGATTGCGAGCGGGACGCTCGACGGGCCGGTTCCGTAACGGCCGGTCAGGGCTTTCATATACGACGCCGCTGCACGCGCGGAAGGCTCGGGCTCGCAGCGTTCATCAGGATTTGTGGGGCTCGCGCCGCTGATCGTGCGGAGGCCGTGAGCCTCGCCCGTGGCCTTTGTGAACTGGAACATTCCCAGCGGGCCGGTCGGGCTCTGAAGACAAACGCAATGCTCCGATTCGATCATCGCGAGGTAGAGGCCGATGCGCGGATCGATGCCCTTTTCGTTGAACGCCCGTATGATGAACGGAGCATTTTTGCTGGCCCGGGCGTAGGTCGCCTCGAGATTGTCGCCGAAGCCGCAGCCGCCCTTCGGCCGAACTTTTATGCGGCTGGCATATGCATCGGTAAAACTCTTGATCTTGTCGATCGCCTCGTTTGGTATCTCGTCGCTTGCGCGGTTCCCGATGACCTGCGCGATGCGCATGGCGCGATGGCGGATATATTCGCGCTTTTCAGCGTCGGACATGCTGAGGTACGGCTTCGACGGGGGCGTGTTGTCGTTCTGCGGCGTGCCCTCGGGGATAGGTAGGTTCGCATCGTCCAAGGATGAATTTGAACCTGTAACAGTGGGGCCAGCATCGGGCGTCTTCGTCCCGGAAGGCCGCGGCTCGGGGTCGGCGTCGGGGTCGTCGAAGTCATCCTCAGGGACGGCCGATGCGGTGGTTGACGGCACAAAAACCTTAAACCCGATCACAACCGCCGAAACACTGACGATCAGTAAAGCGATGGCGATGAGAGCTACGGGCAGAAGCGTCATCGGATTTGCACTGATGCCGGCGGGCGTCACCGGGCGAACAGGTGCGGGGGCAGCCGAAGCGGCAGGCGCAGCGGATGTTGCCGCGACAGCGTCCACGATCCGCACATGGAGCACGGTGTCGTTGCCGAGCTTGATCGCATCACCATTCGAAAGCGGCGTTCCCGCACCTTCGACAGGCGAGCCGTTTACAGTCGTGCCGTTCGATGAATTTTCGTCGACGATCCAGACGCGGTCGCCGTCGCGGTAGATCGTTGCGTGGATGCGGGAAAGGCTTTGATCGTCGAAACGGTGATCGACATCACCGCCGCGGCCGAAAGACACGCGGTCCCGATCGATGAGGGTCTCGCGAGACCCTTCAGGCGTCGGATAGGTGATGTAGACGTCCCGCATAAGACAATTTTACAACGTAAGTCTATATAGCTCCGATAGCGGACGATCTTTCCCGAGGCCAAACTTTTGCGGATTCTGGGCGACGATCCCGGCCGCGAAGAACCGTACAAGCTGTTCGCGTTCAGGGGAACCGGTGATCGTGTTCCAGAGATCGTTGCGATTCTCGGGAAGCGTCTCTTCCCAAGCGGCAGCCTCTTGAGGCGACTTGCCGAAGGCCGCAACGCCGTAAACCGGGTCGCCGTCGAATACGCCGAATATCAGAGCCTTCAAGTAAAGCGCAGAAGCCGCGGCGGCGCAATTTTGCGACTGATCTGCCAACGTCTCAGTGCCGCACTGGCCGAGATAACCGTTATCGGTGACGAACTGGTTCGACATATTCCAGAGCCCCAGGGCGTCTCCGCTGCCCGCGGGCTCAAAGCGGCTGCGGCTCATTGCCAAAATAAAGCCGAGGCCGGCGTCGAGATTCTGCTCTCTTACATATGCGACGTTTATTGCGTCGCGATAGTTCGCCGCTCGATCAAAATATCCCTCGCGAGCATAATCGGCGGTGCGCTTCTGAACCTCGACCAGGAACTGGCGGTTCGACACATTGTGGTTCGCGCTGGCGGGGAACTGAGACAAGAGCTGTTTCGACATATTGTGGATGTCGATGAGCGAGACCGAGCTCGGGCGGGGGTCCGCGGTTCGCGGGCCCGGGTCGTCACTGGTTCCGGCAATGTCGCCGGGCGTCGGCTTCGCGATAGCACGGGTTTCAAATGCCAGAAGAACGGGTTCGGACGAGGTGAAGCGGTTTCGCTCCTCATCTTCAAGTATCACCGTGAGCGGATGGTCATAGCCGTCGGCGAATTCCGGAAATTCGTCGGGATCGACGGAAACCTCGAAAGGAGGTTCATCCGATACAGCGAACTCGATGCCGTCGATAGCAAAGACGGCCTTTTCGACGCAGCCATCGTTGGTCACGTCAATTCGGATGTCGGTCTTATCGTTGATGGCCTCGCCTTGTTCGGGTGAAAGGATCTCGACGGTGGCGTCGCAGGTACCGGTCCCGGAGGCGTAATAGATGACCCCCGCACCGGCGGCAAAAAGGACCGCGAGGCCGAATATACCGGCGGACGCCACAAGCATCTTTTTCGAGCCGGGGGCCGATTCAGGCGACGCCTCGGGCTCGGCGGCAACCCCGGCGTCTTCGCTTTGTTGGATCGGCTCCTCTGGAATAGGCTCATCGACGTACTCGCCATTTTGGGCGAACTGTATGCGGACGACAGCGTTGTCGCTGCCGCCGAGCGATATCTCAGCACCGTCCCACAGGTATAGCTCGCCGGCAACTTCCTGGCCATTGACCGTAACGCCGTTGCTGCTGCCGAGGTCGACCAGACAGAAATAATCGCCGCGCGTCTCGATCTCAGCGTGATAGCGGGACACTTTGTCGTCGTCGGGAAAGGCGACGGTATTGTCCGAAGCCCGGCCGAGGGTCACGACCCTATTGCCGAGTTCCAGCTCGCCGCCATCGAATTTTAACCTCGCCTGTGGCATCTTATTGACCGTTCCGAACGCCGCTTATTACACGCGGGCGCCGGGCATTTATTGACGAGATCGCGCGTGCCATTTTGCCTCAAAGTGTGTTTTCAGCGGCCGGCGCCAGGAACAGGAAGTAGATGACGCTAAGGAAAATGGCCACAAAGCCGGCGATCACCAGTAAGACGCCGATCAGGAGAAAAATTCGAACGGCAGTGCTTCGCTCGCGAGGCTCGTCGAGGGTATCGACAGGTGAGTCGACGACGATCTCTTCCGAGATGTCCGGCTGCGGCTCTACATATGCGGATGTATCGGGCGAAGGCGGGCCTGCCGGATCGGCCTCGCCGACGGATGCGGGTGCCGCCTCCGCGGCAAAGCTCTGCGGCAAGCGGCCGCTGGAGCGCCGGAAGACAGGCTTTGGCATCTCCCATTGCTTGCCCTGGTTCGGGGCGGGAGGAGCGGCCGTGGCAGGATTCGGCGGGGTCGTATCCATATCGCCGTCGTTGGCCGGCACAAAAGCGCTTTCGTTTTCTTCGTTCATAGCACCCTCCGCGGGCGGAGCATTACCGCTGCAGTTCAAGTACGTCCGAGCGAGTAATGATGCCCGTTATACGCTTGAAATCTTCGATCAGCACGGCGGGAGCTTTCTGCAATTCACCCTTGATAATATCCAAACTCGTATCTATCTGAACCGTCGGGAACGACTCGTCCATCAGATCAGAAACCTTCGCTTTCAGGAGATCTCGATCCGCGAGCAGCTTTGCCAGCACGTGGCTCTCGCGCAGGCTCCCGACCGAACGGTGGTCGTCGATGACCGGAATTTGGGTCACACCGGCCTCGTTCATCTTTGCCAGCGCGTCAGCGACAGTTTCGCCTGGCACAGCCGACACCAACTCACGCGGCGCTCCCGAATTTTTTGTTTCAGCTATGAGGCCGGCAGTTATGCGTTGCGGCTCAAGCAGCAATTTCTCTTTCATCCACTCGTCGGAATGGAATTTGGTGAGATAGTGCTCGCCGGTATCGCAGACGATAAAGACGACGACATCGTCTTCGCTGAGGCTTGAGGCGATCCGCAGCGTTGCGCCGAAATTTGTGCCGGTCGAGCCGCCGCAGAATATGCCCTCACGACGTGAGAGCTGGCGGGCGAGATCAAATGACTCCCGGTCAGTAATATTCACGATCTCGTCAATGATCTTCATATCGGCATTGCCGACCGGCAGGTTTTGGCCGATGCCCTCAACAAGATAGGGGGTTGCCTCGGGGACGTGGCCCGATTCTTTGTAAGTCTTAAATATCGAACCGTAGGGGTCCGCACCGATAACCTTGATCTTGGGATTCTTTTCTTTAAGGTAGCGGCCTGTGCCGGTGATCGTGCCGCCGGTCCCGATCGATGAAACGAAATGCGTGATCTTTCCGTCGGTGGCCTCCCAGATCTCGGGGCCGGTGGAGCGGTAATGGGCCGCCGGGTTCGCCGGATGATTGTACTGGTCGGGGTAAAACGAGTTCGGAGTTTCAGAGGCGACCCGCTTGGCGGTCTCGACGTAGTGATCGGGGGTGCCCGGCTTGGCGGCGGCCGGACACACGATGATGTCGGCCCCGAGCGCTTTTAGATAGCGCATCTTCTCGACCGACACCTTGTCGGTCAGGACAAATATCGCCTTGTAACCGCGAACCGCAGCAACCATTGCCATGCCGATCCCGGTGTTACCGGAGGTGGCCTCGATAACTGTGCCGCCGGGCTGGAGGACGCCTTGCTCCTCGGCCCAGTCGATCGTCGAAACACCGATGCGGTCCTTTACGGAGTAGCCGGGATTGAGGCTCTCCATCTTGGCGAAGACCTGTGCTTTGATGTTGTGCTCTTTTGTAAGCGTGTTGATACGGACAAGCGGCGTCTTGCCGACGAGTTCCAATGCGTTCTTATAGAAATTCATCGTTTATATAGGTGAGTGATCAATAATTGTGCAGTTTAAGCGGAAAGCCCGCCTGAGGCAAGAATGTGACAGCCGGGAACTATTTTTTTTCGAGAAGAAAGATGGTCTTTGACCAGGCGATCGGTTCGTTGAGAGGGAATTTATGGTTGCCGACGATCTTGAAATACTGGCTTGAGATCTCTCGCACGCTTTCGAGGGGATGGATGCGGAATTTGTAGAGAAACTCGAGGACCGACCCGACCAGCGACGGCTTAACGGGTATGAAGACCAGCTTGCCTTTGGGTGCGAGGACGCGTGCCATTTCGCGGAGGCCGAGATCGAGGTCGACGTATTCGAGGACGCCGCAGGTGAGGACCAGATCGAAGGTCGCGTCATCAAAAGGTAGATGCAAGACATTGCCCTGAACGAGACTGACGTTTGCATCGCCGGCTCCGCGTTTGCTTTTGAATTCGCTGCGGGCGACGCTCAGCGATTTATGTGAAAGATCAAACGAGACTACATGGCGATGGGGCAGGCCGGTGTCGGCAAAGCCGAGCGTCACGATGCCCGTACCGCTGCCGGCATCCAGAACGTTGGAGTTTTCGTTGAGTGGAAGGTCGAGCGACCGCAGATATTTAGCGACCGACTGGCGATAGCCGTTGACCTTCAGTGCGACGTTGTGAACGTCGGCGATACGATCGTAAAAGCTCTGCGTCTTATCGGGTTTGCGGCGCGAGGCGTTCTTTGCCATCGGATCCTATTCCTCGGCAAGTAGTTTTAGCATCATCGCCCGCATCTCTTCAAGACGCGACGGGCTGCTGCCGGCCTCGATATACCGGATCACGCCCTTGCGATCGATGAGTACGGCAGTGGGAAGAGCGGTCGCCCCGTAACGCAATTGGACCTGTTGATCGCCGGCCACAACGATCTCATAGGGCAGGTCATATTTCTCGCGGAACCGCTTGAGAAACGCGATCTCGCCCGGAGGGTCGACATCGAAGCCCTCAGCCCGGCCGTAGAAGCGGGTCATGCCTAGAATGACCAAGCCTTTGCCTTCGAAATCGCGGTGCCATTCCGCAAGGTGCGGGAATGCCTCGAAACACGGCGCACACCACGTCGCCCAGAAATCCAGCAGGACGACCTTCCCTTTGAGCGACTCGATCGTCTTAGGGGTTCCGGAGAACCAATTCTCGATGCCGACAAAATCAAACGCGGGGCTGCCGATGATCCGGTAGTGCTTTTCACGTGTTTTTAGCCGGCGTACTGCGTCGTCCGCATGAGCCTTTAGCTTGAACAGTTTGGCGGCGAGTTCGACCGACTCGTCAAAGGCCTGGAATGCGACTTCGCGACGGCCGGTCTCAAGCATATGGGTGATCAGCTTATCCGCGGAGTAATAGTAAAAGATGGGGGAGGCAAAGCTTGCGGCCGCCGCCCGCATGTCGATCAGGGCGTCGTCGGCCTCTTTCACCCGACCGAGGTCGCGGTTCGCCTCGAAGATGAGCATTCCGGAATCGAGCAGCTCATCGAGAGCCCGGACGCGGGAGCTTGGTTCGGAAAGAAGCGCTTTGGACGCGCGGTATGAGCGTTCGGCGTGCGGGACAGCCTTTTCCAACTCACCCTGTGCGATGAACGCCTTTGCCACCTCGCTGTTCATTCGGGCGACCTCGCCGAGTTTGACCGGCTCGGCGGCGTCGTATTTGGCGATCAACTGTGTCGCCGGCTCTAAGCGTTTCAACTTGGCATACGAGATAACGGCGATCGAACGTGCCGTTTGCGAACGTTCGGGGTCGGCTCCCGGCAGGCTGCCGTATGCGGCGAGATCGGCGGCGGTACCCTCGTAGTTCTCAGCGATCCAGTGCAGCAGCCCGCGATAGTAGATGTCGTCGGTGGACAGCTCGCTGCGTGCCTCGGCAATCGCGGCATATTTCGCGGCGAGCTGTTTTTGTTCGCGGAGTGTCTTTACGCGAAGCTCTTCGCTGAACTTCACCTTGTTTTCTTCGAATTCCTGAAATTTGTTCCGAGCGTAGGCGTTCGCCTCGTCATAAAGTTCTTTAACCGGGCGCACGTCGGCCGCCGAAGGAGACTGAGCATCCGCAGAAACGCGGCCGGATTGCGCCGGCACGGAAAGGGCAAGTAACGCGATAGATATTATTAGTAAAAATTTCATTTATCGGAGCCGCGATTAGCCGCGGCTTTTACAAATCTTTCGGGCGAATACCGGCTCGGGCCTACCTCCTCGTCGGCAATAATCATCCCGGCGACGATCTCAGCCGTCCGAGGGGCCAAAAGTATGCCGTTGCGATAATGGGCGGTGGCAACGATCACCGAAGGAGCATCTTTGAGGCGCCCAATGATCGGCAAACCGTCCGGCGAACACGGCCGGAAGCCCATCCACCGATCTGAAATGGAGCGGCCCGTAATAGCCGGCACCATCTCGGCCGCGGCGGCGCTGAGCCCCTTGGCCGCGGCGTCGGTCGTTGCGGCATCGAACCCCACATCCTCGACCGTCGCCCCCGCCAAAAGCCTTCCGTCCGACCGCGGTACCAGGTAGCTGCTACCTGTGTAGAGCAGGTGACGGATCTCAGGAGCGGCGTCCCACGAGATCATCTGCCCGCGAACCGGACGCACCGGTATGTCGATCGCCGTGCCTTGAAGTTTGATGACAGATGACCATGCGCCTGTTGCAACAATCGCGATGTCGGCCTGATGAACGTCGCGGCCGGCTGTTGTGATCCGGGCGTGATCGCGGCCCGCATGGACTGTGGCGACGGTTCCGTTGATACGTTCAATTCCGTTGAAATCGGCATACTTCGTTAATGCCGACATCAGGAGGCGGTTATTGACGTAGCCCTCGTGGGGCAGGTGAAGGCCGGCTCGAACGTTTGGGGATACGTTCGGCTCTAGTCTCAGGACCTCCTCGCGAGTGAGAATGCTGCCTCGTCCCAGTGATCTGAGGTGATCGACCGCCGCTTTGTCAAAAGCAAGCTGAATCGCGCCGCAGCGACGGAGCTCTATATCGACACCGGTTTCATCCGAGAGTTCCTCGGCAAAGCGGGAATAAAGATCGCCCGAGCGGCAGCAATCAGTGTAAAAATCGCCGGGCGTAACATTTTCGATATTCGGAGCGAGCATTCCTGCGGCCGCCATCGACGCGGCGCCGGGCAACGCATCGCCCGCATCGATGACCGCGAGATCGCGGAAGCCTTGCCGATGGAGTGCCCGGGCAATGCTCAAGCCGATCACACCCGCTCCGATAATCGAGATATTCATTGTATTGCCTTGTCTCGATTATAGTTAATCAGAAGATGCTCCTGAAATGGGAGAGTTAATAAGGGTTTTTCATACGGTATCGATGGGGTTACAATAATTCTTCCTTTAAGGGCGAGTTTTATGGCAAAGCATACAATTACATTAATTCCGGGGGACGGCATCGGGCCGGAGATCACGTCGGCGACGGTGAGGATATTGGAGGCGACGGGCGTTGATATCCAGTGGGAAACGCACATTCTCGGTGCTCAGGCGCAGGAGAAGTACGGCACGACCCTGCCGGAAGAGGCGATCGAATCGATACGGCGGAACAAGGTCGCGCTGAAGGGGCCGATAATGACGCCGATAGGCAAAGGGTTTACCTCGGTAAATGTCGGGCTGCGAAAGGCGTTGGACCTTTATGCCAATGTACGGCCGGTTAAGGCACTGCCGAATGTTCAGTGCCGCTACCCGGAGCTCGATCTGGTGATCGTCCGCGAGAATACGGAGGGGCTTTATTCCGGGCTCGAGCATATCGTGATCCCCGGCGTGGTCGAAAGCCTTAAGATCATCACCGAAAAGGCCTCAAGCCGCATCGTGAAATATGCATTTGACTTCGCACGCGACAACGGCCGGAATAAGGTGACCGCGGTTCACAAAGCGAACATTATGAAGCTCTCGGACGGGCTATTTCTGGAGTGTTTCAACAGGGTCGGCGAGAATTATCCCGATCTGGAAAAGGACGACAAGATCATCGACAACTGTTGTATGCAGTTGGTGATGCGGCCGGAGCAGTTCGAAGTACTCGTGATGGAAAATCTGTACGGCGATATCGTTTCCGACCTGTGTGCGGGCCTTATCGGCGGGTTGGGTCTTGCCCCCGGTGCCAATATTGGGGAGCAGGGGGCTGTGTTCGAAGCCGTGCACGGATCTGCTCCGGACATTGCAGGGCAGGGGATCGCCAACCCGACCGCGATACTGATGTCGGGCATTATGATGCTTCGGCATTTGGGTGAAACCGATGCGGCTAACCGGGCAGAGCGGGCAATGCTGGCGGTTTATGCCGACGGGACGAGCCTCACGCGTGACCTTGGCGGCAAGGCGAATACGGCAGAATTCGCCACGGCTATCGTGGACAAGATCAAGACGGGAGAGGCTGCGGCCGGATAGATGAGACGGCGAACTCGCGGGCGGCGAACTTAATCAAAGGGGCGGAGGATGGCCTATGCGACGAACTGCATTTTTTATCATCACCGCGATGTTTGTATCGCTTGCCGGAGTTAACATTTTCGCGATGACCAATGATGTGACCGAGGTCCGTGTCGGGCAGAAGGTATGTGATGAGGAATCGAAGATCGAGATCGAATTCGTCCGGGTCGTTGAGGATTCACGCTGTCCTGAAGGCGTGGATTGCATCTGGGCGGGACGAGCTGTGATAGAGGTCAAGGCTGCAAAGGCCGGAGAATCTTCGGATATCAAGACGCTCTCAACTAACGGCGAGGACAGCAGCTTCGAGTTTGCCGGTTATCGGGTCGACCTGGAAAGGGTCGATCCGTATCCGAAAGAAGGGACGCCGATAGCGGAAGACGCCTATAAGGCGGTGTTCAAGATAGAGAAAAAGTAATATTTGCTAGTGTTTAGCGGTCGGCTCGTCGGGTAAATCCGGCGGGCCTTTTTGTTTTGGCACAAGCGTTGCGAATGACAGTCTTCAACGGGAGGCAGAACATGAAAACTGTACGAAGTTGTTACAGATCGGTGATCGGGATTGCGGTGCTTGCGGTATCGGCGTATGCCCAAGGCGAAGCAGATATCGCCCTTGGGGTAGCCGAGTTCGAAGGTAATTTGAACTCTTATATCGAACGCCGAGCGGAGATAAAGGCCGGAATGCCAAAGCTTGGTGATAGCGCTACGCCGGACGAGATCGACCGTCACCGAACAGAATTGCTGAAGGCAGTATCTAAGGAACGGCACTCCGCCAAGCAGGGGGACATTCTGACCCCCGCGGCCGTCGATTCACTACGCTACTTGATCCTTAAGGAATACAAGGAAGATGAGCTGACGGCGCTGAGAAAGACGATATTCGAGGCGGAGAACAAGAACGTGAAGCTCGTTGTGAATGCCGTCTACCCGCCGTCGGAGGAAAAGCTGGAAATGCCGCCGCGGCTATTGGAGACGCTGCCTAAGCTGCCGGACGTGCTGAGGTATCGATTTGTGGGCGATGCGCTGTTGATCGTCGACAAGGAAAACGAACTGATCCTGGATATTGCACGAAATATTCTGCCGTAGGGACGAACGAGGGGAAGGAGTTATGACACGGAATATTTATGTTTTGATCACGATCCTGGTGCTTGCGGCGTTGAGCTACGCTCAGCCGTTGACCGCGGGCAGCGGCAATGCGGCGCCCAAGAACGTCGCGGTTGCGCTGCCGAATATTGAGTCTTCCGTAAAGTTTATGGCGACGGGGGATACCGGCCGCGGCACGCCGGTGCAGTTCGAGCTTGGCCGGGTGATGGCGGATTACCAGGAAGCATTTAAATATGACACCGTGATCCTGACCGGCGATAACCTGTACGGGCCGGAGAAGCCTAGCGATTACAAAGCGAAATTCGAAGACCCCTACCGGTCACTGCTCGACCGCGGCGTGAAATTTTATGCGTCGTTGGGGAACCACGACGAGGTCAACCAGATCAATTACGAGCATTTCAACATGGGCGGGAAAGAATATTACCGCTTTGAGAAAGGGGACGTCGCCTTTTATGCACTGAACACGACGTATCTGGAAAAAGAGCAGATCGAGTGGCTCGAGAAGGAGCTTGCCGAAGACGATTCGCGGTGGAAGATGGCGTTCTTTCATCACCCGCCATTCTCGTCGGGTGGACGGCACGGTTCGGACGATGACATCCGGGATGTGCTGCACCCGATATTTGTGAAATATGGGGTGGATGTTGTTTTCACAGGGCACGACCATTTCTACGAGAGGATAATTCCGAAAGACGGAGTGCAGTATTTTGTGACCGGGGCCGGCGGTGAGGTCCGACGTAACGACATTAAGAACCGCGGCCTGACGGCGAAAGGCTTCGACACGGATCTTTCATTCATGCTGGTCGAGGTGATCGGGGACGCGATGATCTTTCAGACGGTGTCGCGTACAGGGGCGACGGTCGATTCGGGGGCAGTCATTAGGCAGCCGGACAAAAAATAAGAACGAACACAGGAGGGGGATATGCCGACAAGTTTAACTAAGCTTATTTTTTTATTATTAACCTTTGCGCTCTTCAGCGTCGGGGCCGCTGCTCAGCAGCCCGTGCTTTGGGAAAAGGCCAACGTTTCTGAGAGAAATACCTATTGGGGAGCGGGCGGACAAGCGATGAAGCCTAACCTCTCCCGCATAAAATTTATTAAAAGAGAGAAGGGCGGTAATAACCTGAAATACCGAATCGAGGACGGTTCGGGCCGGATATGGGTAGCTAAGATCGCTGACGAATCCCAGCCGGAGGTGGTTGCAAATCGGCTGCTGTGGGCGATAGGTTACAAGACCGAGATCGATTATCTCGTGCCGCAACTGACGATCCCGAGCAAGAAGACCTATAAGAACGTAAGACTCGAGGCACGGCCCGCGAACGTGAACCGTGACGGACGATGGGACTGGAAAGCTAATCCTTTCATCGCCACTCGTCAGTTGCAGGGGCTGAAGATCATGATGGCCCTGATCAATAACTGGGACCTGAAGAATGACAATACGGCGACCTTGGAAGTGGGCGGAAAGCGTCACTATGTGGTGAGCGATCTCGGTTCTTCATTCGGACGCGTCTCGCCGACCAGCACGTTTTTCCTGACCCGGTTTGGAAGAAGCGTGAATAAGCCGAAGCATTATTCGAACGCGACATTTGTAAAAGGCGTGACCGACCAGGGCGAGCTTGACCTTGCTTACAACGGCAAGCAGGCGCACTTGATGAACGGATTGACGCCTGACGACGCGCGGTGGATCGCGGGCCTGCTGAACCAGCTCTCGACCCAGCAGATCAGAGAGGCGTTCAGGGCGGCGAATTATTCGCCGGCAGAGATCGCATTGCTCAGTGCGGCGGTAAAGAACCGTATCGCGGAACTCGCCGCGGTGGGATCAAACACGTATGAAGCTCGGCGGTGATATCAGCGAAGCGTAAGTGGTGAAGAAAGTGCCATCATCAAAAGGAGCAGGATGAAGTACGGCACGAGAACGGCGGCACCCGCGTAATCTTTGGCGACGCGCTGGCCAAAGAACAATGCGGTGATGGTGGCCGTTCCAAGCGCGGCGGCCCAGAACAATACGACCCCGGAGCCGGTGAAGATGAAGTAAAAGATGCCGACCGCCGAGGCGAGCCCGGTGATGATCTCCATCACCGTTATCGCCGACAGCATTACGGGCACCGTGCCGGCGAGGGGCGATTTGGCAAAATGCCCGGTGAGCCACTCGAGGTTGCCCTTGCGGTCGAAGACCTTGTCAAAGCCCGACTGTATAAAGAGGATCGCCACGAAAACGGCCGTAAATAGCGTGGGGAGCTCGCGAATGAATTGATCGTATTGAAGCATCGCCCGCCTACCGTTTTCCTTTCCGCATTATCGACTCGATCTCGTCCGGGTCTTTCGTTACTTTTTCAGTCAGGTTTCGGTTACCGTCTTCGGTTACGAGGACATCGTCCTCGATGCGGATGCCGATGCCGCGGTATTTTGCAGGGGCGGTCTTGTCATCGGGCGGGATGTAAAGACCGGGCTCGACGGTTAGGACCATGCCGGGGGCGAAAGGCTTGGAATTCTTGGCTCCCTGGTCGGTGAAATAGTGGCCGGCGTCATGCACGTCGAGGCCAAGGTAGTGGCCGACGCCGTGCATATAATATTTCATATATGCCTTCTTTTTGATCAAGTCCTCAGCCTTGCCCTTTAGGAGGCCAAGTTTGAGCATCCCTTCGGTCAAAAGTTCGATCGAATAATCCTGCCGTCCCTTAACCGTATTGCCGGTCTTGGTGTATTCGATGCACTTTAGCTGAACATCTAGAACGACGTCGTAAACCTCTCGCTGTGCGGGTGTGAATTTGCCATTGACGGGGAAGGTGCGTGTGATATCCGAGGCGTAGCCCTTGTATTCGGCACCGGCGTCGATCAGGATCAGGTCGCCATCCTTAAGCGGCATGTTGTTCTCGACATAGTGAAGAATGGTAGCGTTGTCGCCGCCGCCGACTATGGAGTTATAGGCGACGCCGCTCGCGCCTTTGTCCTTCATATAAGCTTCCATCAGGGCCTCGACCTGGCCCTCGGTCATGCCGGGCTTTACCTTTTTCATCGCAAGGATGTGCGCTTCGGCGGCAATGGTGGCGGCTGTCTGCATCATCTCGACCTCTTCGGGAGATTTGTGCAGACGCATCTCGCCGGTGATGATGGTCGGGTCTTTGATCGTGTGAGGCGGGTAAGCTGTTTTTAGACGGCGGACACGCTGCGGGTGGAGATAATCGAGGATCTTGGCGTCGAGATCTTTGTCGACCGAAAAGCGGTAATAAAGCACATCATGGCCGTCGAGCAACGCGGCAAGGTCCTTGTCAAAACGCTCGATCGAAAATGCCTTGTCGGCGCCGAAATTCTTCATCGCCCCGTCGGTGCCCTGGCGGCGGCCGAACCAGGTTTCCATTTCGGGGTCGCGCGGGCGAACATAAAGTGTGTACGGGGCTTTTTTGTTCATGGGATCGATGACGGCGACGGCGTCGGGCTCGGGGAAACCGGTCAGGTACCAAAAGTCGGAATCCTGGCGGAACTTGAATTCGGAATCGTAGCTGCGCGTTACCTCGTGCGCGGCGGGGATGATGGCGATGGAGTTGTCGTCCATCTGATCGATAAAGCGTTTTAACTGTGCTCGCATATTGAGATGAGTTTATCTTAAAGGCGTTTAGCTACAAAGAGACGGCGGCGTCCCGTTGATAGACAGAGCGAAGTATATCCGATTATCCTGAAGCTTTGGCGGCACTTCTGATGGAACTGCGAATAACCGAGATCTTTTTGTCTATACAGGGCGAATCTTCACACGCGGGGCGGCCGTGCTCATTTGTGCGGCTGACGGGGTGCCCGATGCGGTGTGTCTGGTGTGACAGCGAATATACCTTTACCGGCGGCGAGCGGATGTCGTTCGACGAGATCTTTGCAAAGCTTGATGATTTCGGCTGCCCGCTTGTGGAGGTGACCGGCGGCGAGCCGCTTGCGCAGAAGAATGTATTTCCATTTATTACCGGACTCTGCGACCGGGGGTATGAGGTCCTGATCGAGACGGGCGGGTATGTTTCGACCGAGCGGGTGGATCCGCGGGCGAAGATCATTTTGGATGTGAAGTGCCCCGCATCCGGTGAGGCGGAGCGAAACCATTGGCCAAACCTGGAACGGCTGCGGGCGGATATGGACGAGGTGAAATTCGTGGTCGCCGACATGGCGGATTGGAATTATGCTCAAGACGTCATTGCTCGCTATGATCTTACGATGCGGGCGAAAGAGGTGCTGATCTCGCCGGTGCATGGGATGCGTGAGATCTCGGAATTGGCAGAGGCGGTGGCGGCGTCGGGGCTGCGGGTGAGGATGAATCTGCAGCTGCACAAATATATTTGGGGCGCGGAGGCAAGGGGGGTATGAAAGTGTCGCGAGCGATCGTACTTCTGTCGGGCGGGATGGATTCGTGCGTGACGGCAGCGACGGCGTCGGGTGAGAATGATGAGCTCGCCTTTTTGCATGTTTCGTACGGCCAGCGGACAGAGGAGCGGGAGCGGCGTGCGTTTCGCGAGATCGCGGACCATTACGGCGTGGAGCAACGGCTGGATGTTTCTATCGAATATTTGGCGAAGATCGGCGGGTCGTCGTTGACCGATGAAGCGATGGAGGTGACGGAGGCGGACCTCGCGTCGAAAGAGATACCGACGAGCTATGTACCGTTTCGCAATGCGAATATGCTCGCGATAGCGACGAGTTGGGCCGAGGTGATCGGGGCGACGGCGATATATATCGGGGCGGTGGAGGAAGATTCGAGCGGTTACCCGGATTGCCGGCCGGAGTTCTTTGCGGCGTTTCAGAAAACGATCGATGCGGGAACAAAACCGGATACGCGGATCGAGATCCGAACGCCGATCATCCATTTGTCGAAAGCCGAGATCGTTAAGAAGGGAATCGAACTCGAGGCTCCTTTACGCCTCACATGGTCCTGCTATTGCAGGGAAGACTTGGCCTGCGGTACGTGCGATTCGTGCGCGTTGCGGCTAAGGGGATTTGAGCAGGCCGGGGTGGAGGATCCTATCGCTTACAAGATCTAACTGTTTTCGACCAGATCCGCCTTTTTTCTCTCAAGTTCGTCGATGCGTTCCTGCAAACGTGCGATCTCGGCGTCGATCTCAGCTCGCGGGTCGTCGGGGCGGCTCAGCTTATGAAAGACCGGGGTGATTATGGTGAGGGCGGCCGTCAGGATCGCAAGCACTGCAAGCGTCCTGAAGACGAGCTGGTTATCGCCATGCTCGAACCACATTAAGTAGAGAAGTATTGCGGCAATGATCCAGTCGATCACGAAGGCCGCAGTCCACGTCCAATTGAATCTCGCATCCAGCCGGGCGAGGGAAAGAAGCGACAAGTGCGCGCAGACGGCGGCAATGACGACGGCGGTCATCGTTGACTTGATGAACGTTTGCGAATCGTCCAAGACGTTCCAGATTATAAAGAACAGTGCGAGGGCGGAGAGGACGGCGGCGGCGATGCCGATCGCAGGCAGAAGCCGTGCCTTGCCCGCCTCGATCGCGGCACCGCATGCCAGGCCGAGAATGCTTGCCGCTGTGATGGTGAGGGTGGTCATCATCACTCGCACCTCAAAATCACCGAAGTCGCCGAAAATGATCACGGCGATTGCGAAGACGGCGCTGACCGCGACCGATGCGATCAGCAGATAGAGAAACGCGCGGCGAAGATCGAAGTTTGTCATTTGTGCCCTCGTTGATCAGACGTCAAACACCTGCTTGATGCGGACAACATTAGATCGAAAGGCGGTCCCGGTCAATGGTGACGGAGGCGAGATCGCCGATGGCGGCGAAGGCGACGCGTTCCGAGGTGAAGAATTCGCGGGCGATCTCGGCGACGTCGTCGGCCGTCACCTGTTCGATGCCAGCAAGAGTTTCCTCGACCGGGATGATGCGGCCGTGAACGATCTCGGAATTTGCTAGTGAAGCCGCGCGGCCGGCGGAATCTTCGAGGCCGAGGAGTATCGAGGCTCGCGTCTGATCTTTTGTGAGGCGGAGTTCATCGCCCGTGACGCCGTTTTTCACGACCCAACGCATTTCGTCGATGACGATGTCGGTCAACTCACCAACCTGTTCCGGCGATGTGCCGGCGAAAACGGAAAATAGGCCACAATCGCGAAAAAGTGCCGCAGAGGTTCCGACGCTGTAGGCAAGGCCGCGGTCTTCGCGGACCTTCTGCCAAAGTCGGCTTGAGGTGCCTCCGCCGATGATGTTGGTCAGGAGGTCGGCGGCATAGCGGCGTGGGTCGCGGCCGTCGATAAAGGGCGTGGCGATAAGAACGTGTGCCTGTTCAAGGTCACGTTTGGATTCGATAATAATCGGTGCGGCGGGACGCGGGGGTTCGGAGCCGTTGGCGGCTTTGGTGTGGCCGGTTGGAAAGTCGATTGCCGCGGCCATTTCCACGAGTCGATCATGCTCGATATTGCCGGCGGCGGCGATGAC
>JAEWBM010000027.1 GCA_023391155.1 Acidobacteriota bacterium | reverse complement strand
TGGCATTCGCGGCAGAGGATCGTGCGGCCGACCTTTGGTTGGAATGGTACCTGATCGTGCTTACCGCAATGGTCGCAAACGATCTCGAATTTTTTGGGAGCGTCATCGCCCTCGGCAGCCTTTTTGGAGCGGCACTTTGCGCAGCGCTGAGGAGCCATCAGATTCCGCTGATAAAAAATTTCTTGTTCCTTTTCGGTGAAAAGGAAAGTCTCTTTGCACTGAACGCAAACGGTTTCGACATCCGGCATTCGAGTACCTCCTTATTGTCGCAGTAGGGCTTCCAGGCGATTATCCGCATCTTATCACATTTTTTTGTTAGGGACGCAATCAAATTATGCTGCGAGTTCGGCTACATGCGAGCGGACGGTTTCGCCGAGGGTCTCAAGGTCATAGCCGCCCTCGAGGCATGAGACGACACGGCCCCCGCACACGTCATCGGCCCATTGCATGACGGTGCGGGTCATCGAGCGAAAATCCGGATCCTCGAGTTGAAGCTGGCCGAGCGGGTCAGCGCGATGAGCATCAAAACCGGCGGAGATAAAGATCATATCGGGCTGCGTTTTCGAAGCGACCTCGCCGATCGCGGCCTCAAAAGCCGCACGCTGGTCGGCTGCTTTGGTGAAGGCCTTTACCGGAATGTTGAGAGTCGTGCCGAGTCCTTTGCCGTGGCCCGTTTCGCCTCGGGAACCGGTGCCGGGGTACCAGGGGTACTGATGCATCGAGAAAAAGTGGACACTCGGGTCGGTGTAGAAGATGCCTTGAGTTCCGTTGCCGTGATGCACGTCCCAATCGAGCACGGCAACGCGTTCTATTTCCTTGTATTTGTTTTGGGCATAACGAGCGGCGACCGCGACATTATTGAATAGGCAAAAGCCCATCGCGTTCTCGGAAGTGGCGTGATGGCCGGGCGGCCGCACGGCTACGAATGCATTCTTCGCCTCGCCTTGCATCACCGCATCGACAGCGGTGCACGCACCGCCAGCGGCAAGCATTGCCGCATCGAACGACCTCATCGAGATCACGGTGTCGGCGTCAAGACGGTCGAGGCCGTTCATAAAGGCAGATTCGACACGTTTGAAATGCTCCTTTGTGTGAGCGGCCTGGACGGCACCTTGGGTTGCCGGTTCCGCAGATATCTCAGTCAAGGCAGACATTAAGACGGCGTCGCCCTTGATCGCGTCGACGATGACACGATATCGAGCGGGCGTTTCAGGATGTCCCGGGCCGGTGTCGTGCTTTTCATAAAGGTCGTGGTGGATGAAGGCAGTTTTCATTGATATTCCAAGATTACCACAGGGCCGCGACGGCATTAGGCGGGGCAATTCGGAGATCTTTAAGTTTTCCCGTTCTTTCCGCTGGCCCTTCAGATGAATGCCGTCTCATGGAGAAGTCTCCCTTTTGAGAATCGATCAAAAGCAAGCGGCGTAACATCAAGAAAACTCGCCTCGCCATCGAGGATGATCTCCGCAAGTGCCCGGCCCGTTGCGGGAGAGTGCATAACACCGTGGCCGGAGAATCCGTTCGCAAGATAAAGCCCCTCGACATCACAGCTGCCCAGGATGGCGTGATGGTCCGGGGTATTCTCATAGAGCCCGACCCGGCATTTCTCACGGATCACCTCCGTTTCGAAAAGGAATGGAGCCCGTAGGCGTGCCCGCTCGCGGATCTTTTCAACAAAAGCTTCTTCGAGATCTGTGCAGAACGAAGGTGATTCGTCGGGGTCCGGGTAGGCAAACATCAGTTCGTGCTGGCTGTTCTTGCACGGTCGAAAGTGGAAACCGGTTCCCAGATCGATGACCATCGGGAGCCCCAGCGGTAACGGTTCGTGCGAACGGGCCCATACGATCTGACGCCGCATCGGTTCGACGGGGAGATCGATGCCGGCGGTGGCGGCAAGTTCCTTTGCCCACGCACCGGTACACAGTACGACGCGGTCGCAGGCGAAATCGCCGCAATCGGTTACAACGCCGGTTACACGCCCGTCAGAGGTTCTTATCGCGAGGGCGTTTACGGCCGCCTCGAGCCGAACACCGCGGCGAACGGCGCCGGAGGTGAATTCGCGCATTACCGCAAGAGGATCGATAAAGCCGTCGCGTTCCCCGAAGCTCCCGCCGAGAATGTCGTCGCAGTTCATTCCCGGCACGAGGCGGCGGATCTCGTCGCAGTCGACTGTTCGAACTCCCTCGATCCCCAACGCTTGTTGACGTTGAACGTTCATGCGGAGGTAATCAATCTGTTCGGGGGTGGTCGCGAAAAAGAGATAACCGCGGGGTTCGTAGCCGCAGTCGTGTTCCCAGTTGTTAAAAAAGTCTATTGAGTAGCGGGACATTAGTATATTGATGTCCGTTTCGAACTGGGCCCTGACGCCGCCGGTTGCCGCCCCGGTGGAGCCCAGCCCCTGACGAGGCCGGCGTTCGAGAATGAGCACATCCGTCTCGCCGCGTTCGGCCAAGTGCCACGCGACACTCGCCCCGACCACGCCGCCGCCGATGATAACTGTTCCTGAGCCTCGCATAATCGTGCCTGAAAAATGGCTTGAGGAGCGAGTTCATAATACTTAAGAAAGTTGGTAAACTACAACGCAGCTCATGTTCCCTTCCGCTCTACGAATCACGGCCCTGCTCTTAGCCTCTTTTCCAGTATTTTCGACTGCTGCTTATCATCACGCAGAGAGTTTGAGTTTGGCTGTGACTGTTATGGGCTCTGAAGAGTGAGTGGGCACGGAATAAGAGCGATATGACCGAGATTCGCTTCTTGTGTTTGTTGATACTGCCGCGACAGGTGACGAAACGCGATGGTAGCGGTTTGAGTCCCACGATAAGTTAGAGGAGTACCGAGAGAAACGCGAAACTTACTCGATCGCAAAGGTGTGGTTAGCTGAAGGCAGGGTTGCGTCCGCTGTCTTTACGCTTTTCAGTGAATCGGGAGACTGGGCCAAGTACGTGACCCATTGTTTTCGCAAGGACGGTTCTTTAGAAAGGGCCACCATTGAGTATCGAACATTTTACGGTTACTTCATCATGGTCGATAAGCAAGAATACGGTAGGTCGGGCGCGTTGATGAAGTCGACGAAGAACTATTTCGATCTAGAGACCGACGAGCCAAAGAAAATTTCCGAGGACGATCTGGCAGATAATGAAAGCCTTGCGCGGGATGATGTGTTCAAGAGTGTTGGGACCTGCCTTTTGCTTCGCTGATCCCCAAGACATGACGCCGTCATGGTCGCTAAGCATAGCGCTTATATCTGATATAATTCCTTTAAATGACCTTCGTTGATCTCTTATCGCTCGAACTTCACAAAGCCGTCGTCGAAAAGATGCGTGGCGATGAGGGAACCGTTATCCGCAGAGCGAAGGCGA
Organism: Acidobacteriota bacterium; assembly: GCA_023391155.1. Lineage (GTDB taxonomy): Bacteria > Acidobacteriota > Blastocatellia > Pyrinomonadales > Pyrinomonadaceae > OLB17. The sequence goes on along the minus strand of JAEWBM010000027.1, from coordinate 13,921 downwards.
ACGTTGCACGCTGGCTGAGAAATGAGAACTTCAGGGGTGAGGCAGGTGCTCCTCTAAGGGAATGGCAGAGTATTTTGGAATCGAATACACCCGACGAGATCGGTCGATTGCTCATCTCCCAAACTGATGACGCGCAGCGGCTGAGATCCTCCTCCCCGTTCACCGGCATATTAACGAGAAAAGAGCGGGATGCCATCCTGCAAAAGTGTGCAGAGATCGAGCCTGTATAAACTTTTAGAGGATATTCGCAAGCTCCCGGTTGACGGTTTGCCGATCATCGCGGGGTCGCAGGCGATTCACGCAGTTACTGATCAAATCCCCGAGATCGCGCGGAGAAGCATCGAATGCGATCTCCTGTACGCAGGCGGTCAAGCTGACGTTAGGGCCCTCATTAATCGGGAATTGGGTATCCTTACGGATTATCAACATGAATCGGGCATTTACGCCGATGCGGTCGGACTCGCGACGATAATTTTGCCCATCGGCTGGGAAGAACGACTTGTTCCTCTCGCAAATGGGTCTGGAGAGTTAGTGGCCCATTGTGTGGAGATTCACGATGTTGGCGTAAGCAAGTTAGTCGCCGGCCGGCGAAAGGACTTTGAATTCATAACTGCTCTTTTTCTGTCCGATCTCATGCAAACAGAGACCTTCTTGGAGCGAGTCGAATTGGTCGCCTCGAAAGTAGAGAATGACGTGATTCGGGATCGCCTTGCGGTACTTGAAAAAGAACTTGCGAATACAGCGTTTGATCCTGGTTCAATAGACCTACTGCGAACTAGGATTCGACATCTCAACTGACAACACATGCACTACCATTTGATCGGGATCTGCGGGACGGCGATGGCGTCGCTGGCGGGGATGCTGCAGGCGCGGGGGCACCTCGTGACGGGATCTGACCAAAACGTTTACCCGCCAATGTCGACCCAACTTTCGGAGCTGGGCATCGAAGTTACCACCGGCTATAAAGCAGATAATGCGGATATCGGTGCCGATTGCGTCGTGGTAGGTAATGCGATCTCGCGCGGCAACGCCGAGCTGGAAGAGGTTTTGAACCGTCGTATGACCTACCGGTCCATGGCCGAGATCGTGCAGGAAGAGTTCATCCGAGGCCGGCGTTCGCTGGTGATCGCGGGCACACATGGAAAAACCACGACGACCAGTATTGCCACATGGATGTGCGAGGTGGGCGGGCTGGACCCGAGCTTTTTGGTCGGCGGCATCGTGCAGAATTTCGGAGCGAGCTTTCGCGTGACGGGCAGCGACTTTTTCGTCGTCGAGGGTGACGAATATGACACTGCCTATTTTGATAAGAAGCCGAAGTTCATGCACTACCTGCCCGAGATCGCCATCGTCAACAACATCGAGTTTGACCACGCCGATATTTACGACACGCTTGATGACATCAAGTGGGAGTTCTCTCGGCTAATGAACCTTGTGCCGGGAAATGGGCGATTGATAGCGGGTATCGATTCGCCGGTGGTGCGTGACGTCTTGAAAGATATGGAGGGGAAGCTCTACACCAACGTCGAGACGTTCGGCCTTGCGGATGACGCCAAATGGCAGGCGAGAGACATTGACCTTACAGGTGAACGGACACTTTTCAAGGTTTATCGAGAGGGCGAGCGGTGGGGCGAATTTGAGACGCATCTTGTCGGGGAATTTAACGTCCGGAACTGTCTCGCGGTGATGATCGCCGCGGATGCATGGGGCATCAGCCAAGCGAAGATGCAGGAGGCTCTTGATACGTTCAAATCCGTGAAGCGGCGGATGGAGGTACGCGGCACCGTCGGCGGCGTTACGGTGATCGACGATTTCGCCCATCACCCGACTGCGGTCGAAGAAACGCTGCGGGCGCTCAGGATGAAGTATGACGGGCGGCGTTTGATCGCCGTTTTCGAGCCGCGGTCTTGGTCGTCCAGGCTGGCGGTCTTTCAGGAGCCGTACTCAAAGGCGTTCTCTTACGCCGATCATGTGATCATCTCGGGCGTATACAACACCTCAAAGGCGAGCGAACTGGGAAAGGTCTTGGACGTGGGCGAGCTGGTTGCGGATATCGAGATGCAGGGAAAATCGGCTTTTTCCTACCCTGACGCCGACGCTATCCTGGAACATTTAAAACCCGAATTAAGAGAGGGTGATGTCGTCGCAATTATGTCCAACGGTGGCTTCGGCGGCATCCACGAAAAGCTTTTGACTATGCTGGGGCAGCGATTGACCGAGCGGGCGGCGGTTTTCGACGATGGGTCGCCCGGTAGAAAAATGCCCTGAAAACGGGCAGCGGGTCGTCGAACGCGAGCCCGGCCTTTGCCTCACATTTGATCGCCCACGGAAGCCACCGCCGAAGTGGCACGCCTTCGGCCCTCGCGGCGAAAACATCTTGCCATAGTCGGCACCAATTTGTACCGGCCCTGGCGACGCTCTTTGACGGACGCGGCCGACCCGTTAGATCGCAATAAACAATAAGCGGTAGGTTCACTCCCGCGACCGCTCCGAGATGGTGCCAGAGATTGAAGCGCGGATTGATCTCGAGAAGCGCAAGTTCTCGGTCGGGCCTTCGCTTAAAATCGAGTTTAGCCACGCCACGGAGGCCGACCCTTTCGACAATCTGGCGGCCCAGTTCGATCACATCCTCAGCGTCCGTTAATGTGAGAGCACAGCTCTGTCCAAACTTTTGCGGGTAGGTGCGGATCTTTTTCCCGGCGAATTCCCCCGCGATCGATCCGTTGCCGTCGATGTAAACATGATAGCTTTCGATCCGGCTTTCATCGCCCGGGATGAGTTCCTGAACAAGAAAGTCGATCCCGAGGTCACGCATCCGTTCGTGAAATTCGAACAGTTCGGATTCGTTCGAAAGGCTGACGGCTTTGCTTAGACCGGCGACGGGAGCCCATTCCGCCACTCGCCGCGTTAAGGGCTTTGCGATGACCGGGAATGCGAGGCCATTCGCCGTGGCGTTGGTTTCATTTGCTGGGAAGAATTTGCTTGCGGGAACCGGAAGTTTTAGCGACCGTGCAAGATCCTGAAATCGAAGCTTATCCACGAGTATCTCCACTATCTCGGGATCGGGTATTACAAACCGATATGATTCTGCAAGACGATCACGATGGCGAGAGATCATGAGCAGGTCAGCGTCAGATTCATAGAACAAGATGGGTTTTTCCTTCTGTTCCGCTCCGAAACGCATAAGTTCATCGACGAGTGCGTCGGGCTCGATCCATGGGTCGCGCCAGGGAATCATCGTCCGGGCGTAACGGGAATATCGCGGCAATGCCCGGGGGCCGGCACAAACGGCGGCGGGAATGCCCGCAAGCACCAAAGGGCGCAGCATATCGATGTCGCCGAGGACGACGGCGATAGGAATCTTAACTTTCATGGTTTATTTGGCCGCAGCCGCAAGTTGCCGCCGCGCATACCGACCTCGAAGCGATTGCTGGAGCCGATATAATCGTTCCGCTGCGTCACGGGCGACGCTGAGTAGCCTGTAACGGCTTCGGACCCACCTGATCTTATCGCTCGCCAGGGACGCTCCGAACTTTGTCTTGAAATCGCCCCGGCCCATTAGATCGAAACGGTCGCAGCCTTGCTCCATCGCATGTTTCATTACGGTCCACGTCATCATTTCGGTCGGGCAATGCCAACGATATTCATGGCGATGGGCCCACATCCAAAGAACGAGTTCGTTGTTAGAAATGGTAAAGAGCGAGCTGGCTATACAGATGTCGCTATCGGGCAGGTAGACACCGGCGGCGACCAAATCCCCGCCGCGTTTCATATTTTCCATGAACTCCCGGATCCGTTCTTTTGTAAACGGAATGACATTGCCTCCCCGAAGATAGACCTCGGCGGCCTGCTCGAACACTTCATCCGCAAAATCGGGATCGTCGGTGAATCTTACCGACAGGCCGAGCCGCTCTCCGCGGCGTATGTTGCGGCGGGCAGAGCCTTTCAGGCCCGCGAACGTTTTGGCGGGGTCACTCGGGTGCAACGGAGCCTTGAAAGTATATTCAACGCGTCCCGTGAAATGATTTGACTCCATCGCAGCCGGGTCGAGCCGATCAGACATTATCTCGATGTGATGGACGCCGTAGTTCTGCTCCAGAAATCGGGGAAGCGGATCGATCAGCTCTGCAGTCGTTGCCAGCTTGGGATCGAAGACCGGCCCCATGCTGACCGTTTGCCATCCGGGAAGAGGTGAACCGAAAAGACGGAGCGGGCCTTTCTCGACGATGAGGCCGGGCAAGAGTCCAACGATTCGACTTGAACGCTCGTAAACCAGGTAGAGGGGCTCCCCGCTAAAATAATTTTCCAGTGACCGTATCCAATGGGTGGAATGCGTTACGCGGCTGCCGCGGAATTGCGTGATCAGATCATCCCACGAGGCGATCTCGTCGGGCGAAGCGGTTCGAAGATCTAACATACTGCGTTCTCTTCCTTATTTGATCGCGGCTTTGCGGGTGCCGCCGGAGCCCGGTGGCTGCGGTTCAAAACGGCAGCGATACGGTGAACAAGATTCTTGAGATAGAGAGGTGAGATGGCACCTGAGCAGCGAGCCAAAAGCATCTCCGGCGTGTCCTGAGAATGAGCCTCGAGCCGGGGCATTCGGAAACGTCCTGTTTCAGGGGTTACAAGTCCGACATCGGTGGTCACCGCCAACTGGAATCCGGCGGAGCGAACCGCCTGTTCATAATCGTCCGAAACATGCCCGAGGAGCGAGTTCCCAAAGGGATAAGCATATAGGCGGCCATGTTTGCCGCCTAACCTTTCGCGAAGGATCCTCCCGGACGTGAATGCCTCATCATGTAGTTTCTCAGCGGAGCATCCGGCAGCTCTAACGTGTGCATGAGAATGAGCTCCGATCGTCACCAAACCCGAGCGGATGCAAGCTTCGAGATCGTCCCAACTTGCCATCTTCCACGCGTCGAGGGGAGCCCGTCCATGATTTGTCCGGGCCCATCTATCGAATGGCGCGGGCGATAGCGAACCAACATAAGAGGTCACGACGGAAAGCATTGCCGGCACGCCGTATCGCTCAAGAATAGGCAGTACCGAATGGCGAAAATTCGCATAGCCGTCATCAAACGTGAGGCTGACAATGGGCCTCTTGGGTGATAAGCCGGTAGCAAAGCGGGACTTGATCTCTGTCAGCGGAACGATCTCACAGCTCTTGGCAAGAGCGGCGATATGGCTTTCGAGCAAGGCGGGGGTGACGTTGCGATCGTCCAGCCGGCGGTCCCGAAAGGGAATGTCTGATACCCGATGATAGTAAAAGATGCAGGCCTGCGGTTTATTGTTGGACGAACGAAGTCTCTGTTCAACGATCTCGACATAGCCGGCAGTGCGGCGAAGAAAATGCTTTAGTGCAATCGCGGGCATAAATGAAAAAGCCCCGGAAAACCGGAGGCCCAAAGGGATCGCTGAGATCTGACGTAGTGGTGCATCGTCCTCGCATTACCGGAGACAGATACCGCTAAGGGAAGCCCATTTTTTCGGGCAATCGGACAGTGATCTCAAAAAGAGTGAACTTTTAGAACAATCTACCATATTCGCACCCAAATCGGAACAAATATTTCTAGGGTGTTTCGGGCGCCGGCAGAAATCATTGGAAGCGAGATCAGAAATGCGCAGTATAATCGGAGCCGGTAATCGATATGGGAAAACCATTGCCGCAACGGATCTGGGGTTGGGTCGGGCAGTTTCGCCGCAAAGTGGGCTCCGCGGGGCCGGGGGAACTGTGGGCCTGGGCCGTGGGACACGGCATCCCGACGGTGTTCGGTATCCCGATAATGCGGTACCACAAAATAACGGAACAGATCTATCTCGGACCCCAGCACGGGAAGTTCGCACATCGACGGCTCGCGAATTTAGGTATAGCCGCGAGCGTAAATATGCGAACGGGCTATAGCGACGTCGAGAACGGGATCGGCTTTGGCGAGTACTTACAACTGCCAACAACCGACGGTGAGGCACCGACCCTGGAACAGCTGTACCAGGGGTGCGAATTTATTCGACGTATAGTTCGACGCGGTGAAAGCGTATATATCCATTGCCAGACGGGGCTTGGAAGAGGGCCAACAATGGCGGCGGCGTTCTTGATCGGCGAAGGCAGGAGTATGGAGGACGCTATTGCTACCATCAAACGTGTCCGGCCTTTCACAGATATTCAGCCGTCGCAGATCGACGTTCTACGTAGATTCGAGGCGGACTGCCGCGATTCGCGGTCAGGCAGCGAAACAGCACGCCCGGCAGATGAAATGCCCAAATTGCCCGCTATTTAGTAGCTACGTGCTAAAATATCCGTCGTGCCGCACTGCGGCGTCACCCACTAAACTTTCTAAATAAGGAGCGATCAATATGCTTTGGAAGATAGTTTTGGTTCTGGGTATTTTGGGTATTTTTCTGGGAATAGCGGTAACGGGCATCTCTGCTCTGCTGCCGATAGTAAATGAGGGGCGCTCCAGTTGGGAAGAGGCGATGCTCGGAATAATTCCCGGGATCCTGGTGCTGATCGTTTCGTTCCTGATCTTTCTCGTCGGACTGATCTTCGTGATCAAGAACCGAAAGAGGACAGCGAATTAGGGGCCTGCGGCAACTAAACGCATTAGGCCCGAATACGAATGAAGCCGTTTTATATTCGTGACATCAAGATCGACCCGCCGTTGATACTTTCGCCGATGGCGGGGGTGACGGACTATACCTTTCGCCGTTTGATCAAGCGGCGGGGCGGTGTGGGGTTGGTCGTGTCCGAATTTATCTCCGTGGAGGGACTGACGCGGAACAACCCCAAATCGAAACGGCAGATGCGGTTTGATGAGGAGGAGCGGCCTTTTGCGGTGCAGATCTTCGGCGGGCAGGTCGAACGGATGGCGCTGGGCGCGGAGATGGCCGAGGAGGTCGGCGCCGATATCCTCGACGTTAATTGCGGGTGCCCTGCACCCAAGGTGGTCAAGAACGGCGGGGGCTCGGGATTGCTGCGAGAACCGAAGCGGCTCGAGGAGATCCTCAAGGAGATCAAGCGGCGAATAAAGATCCCGCTCACACTAAAGGTGCGGACGGGCTATACAGAATCGACGATCAACGTGGTCGAGGTCGCGAAAATGGCAGAGCAGTGCGGCGTCGAGCACATTCAGGTCCATGGGCGGACCCGCGATCAGGGTTACAAGGGCCTGGCAAATTGGGACCTTATCCGCGAAGTAAAAGAGGCGGTGTCGGTCCCCGTCTCAGGCAATGGGGATATCACCTCGCTCGAGTACGGAATGAAGCGTTGGGAGGAGTCGGGAACGGACGGAATCTTGATCGGCCGCGGGGCGATGCAAAACCCGTGGATATTCCGGCAATTTGAAGATGTGCTTGCCGGACGCGAACCGTTTATGCCGGACCTCTCGGAAAAGAAGGCCGTTCTTTTGGAATGCTTTGAGATGTGGCTTGAGGAAATGCCCGAACTGGTCGCCCTCGGCAAAATGAAACAGCTCGCGGGGCAGTTCACGAAAGGCGTGGTGGGTGGTGCACAGTTCCGACAGACGCTTTACCATTCGCACTCGGCAGACGAGATACTCGACAACATTACGATCTATTTCAACACTCTGACGGAGCGTGGACATTTTGGCGACGGGCGCGTGGAATCGGACGGCCTTGTGATCGATTCATGCGAAGCGTTCTCGGGAGGTTCAGAGAGTGCGGCCGCTGCGTAATAGACCTTTATGACCAGAATTTCCTTTGCCGTTTGCGCGGCTTTTTTGCTGATTGCCGGCCTGTCGCCTGCGATCAATGCCCAACAGCGGCCCGCTGACCAGCACGTGCGCTCGTCTCCGGCGTTTGCCGAGCTTCAGCTTCGGAGGGCGGAGCTTGAATCGGAACTCGAAGCCCTTCGGATCGACTATACGGAAGAATTCCCGAGGGTCATCGAGCTAAAACATGAACATGGGCTGATAGATGCCGAGATCAAGAAGATGCTTGCAACCAAGTCAGATGATGCAGGACGTTTGACGCTCGCGCTCGGCAGGCTGCTCGTCAAACGCGCTGAGCTGGAAACCCAGCATTGGAAGCTACTGGCAAATTATAAGGAAGAGCATCCGGACGTGAAGCGGGCCAAGCAGCGGGTCGCGATCTATGACAAGGCGATCAAAGAGATATTAGGGAATTAAGCCAGCTGCCGGGGTGTCGGAGATCAGGTCGACGAGGTCGCGGCTTTGCTCTTTCGAAACCTGTTTCCCCGGCGGAACGGCTCTTATTCGATAAACGAGCGTCCGATCGCGTCGGCTGACGGTGATCTCATCTCCCTCGGCCACTTCCTTAGAGGCTCGTGCGGCGGCCCCGTTCACCGCGACGATACCTTCTTCACAAAGCGATTTGGCCACGCTCCGCCTTGGGGCAATTCGGCTAAGTTTTAGGAACAGGTCCAGCCTCATCAAGAAAACAAACAATCCAAAAAGGAAGGGCCCGGAGAGACTCGGGCCCGGGAATACAAGATCTGCTAGAAGTTAGTTGTCGCTCGTCCGCTCACTTCGTTCGTCGGCAAACAGGACCGGTGAGACCAGAGGGCGATACTGATCGTTGATCTTGATATATGCTTCCTTGCGAAGATCGGCGAGGAACTTTCGGCTCGCTTCGGGGGCCCTTTCAGTCAAGATCGCCATTCGGATGGCATTCTCATCGAACTGCGATTCATTGCTGGCGGGCGTTCGCTTATCAACGCGGAAGATTATCAGTCCGGTATCGTCGATCGCGGCCGGTTCCGAATATTGGCCCTCACGGACATCTTTAACCGCGGCGAAGATCTTGGGGAAGTTTGATTCCAGCTGAGGCACCGCAACTTCGCCAAGGTCGCCCTTGGCCTCGTCCTTATGGGGCCGATCGGAATGCTGTGCGACCATTTGCAGGAAATCGGCTCCGCCGCGGAGATCCGCCACGAGTTTGGCGGCCTTTTCCTTGACCGCCGCCTCGGTGTTGCCGGCGTAGCTTAGGAAGATCTCACTAAGAGAGACCATCTCGGGTTTCGTAAATTTTTCTTTGTGTTTCTCGAAATATTCCTTTAGCTGGGAGCTGGTCGACTGCCAATAAAGCTCTTGGTGAACCACGCGCTGGATGACCAAGTCACGGGTCGCCTGTTTCCGCCAAACTTCACGAATCTCATCCGGCTCAACACCCGTCCGCCGCATCTCGGCATACAGAGCCTCGAGCGAGGTCATGCCGTATTGCTGCATTATCCTTGCAAACTGTTGATTTACCTGAGCTTCGATCTCGTTGGTAAGCGCAAGCTCTTTCGCTTTTTGGAGCAAAAGCTCTTCGTTGATAAGGTTTGCGATCAGCTCGCCCTCTTTATCACGGACCTCCTGCTCGGCAGCTTCACGCGGCTTCCCGGCCTCGACGGCAGCCTCGATCGCAAACTTCTTTTCGCGATTGATCCGCGAAAGGGTTATGACGTTCTCGCCCACCTGAGCGACGACCTCATCGACGACGCGTATCTCGGTCTCCTGAGCGGGAACGGCGACAGCCGAAAACACAAAGAGTGCTGCCGCGAATAAAAACGGTCTTTTGAGCATTTGTTTCTCCAAAAGGAAATTCATGAAAAATAAGATGTTTGGGCCAAGCAAGAGGTTTGATGCCTCAAACCGCATCTGAGTTCGATTTCCTACACCAAGGCCTAAAACAATCCATCATAATAGCAAAAACCGGGCGGAACTGCCTCTCGGCTAGGCTCGTATTCGCCTGAGCATTTCCATCGCGGCCGTGATCGGGCCTCCGGAACCGATCGGAAAACGCAGGATCCCGGCGGGTGAGAACGAAACGCCCTCCCCTTCAGTCACGAGCTGCATTATAGCCTCAGGCGATACACGGGAATTTTCAGCAAGCTTAAGGGCGATGCCCTCTGCCGTGCGGTCGACGGAGGTAAGACGCATCTCTTCAGCCTGGCGGCGGAGCCGTGCATGATCGAACAAGTTGTTCACGGAATCGGGGACACGGCCGTAGCGATCCTCGATCTCGGCGTGGATCTCGGCAAGTTCCTCTTCGGTCGAAGCCGACGAAACGCGCTTATAGGTCCGCAGCCGCTGGCCCGCATCCACGATATAGTCTTTTGGGATCGAAACGTCGATCCCCATGTTGATGGCGACGGCCGCTTCATCCTCGACCTCGTCGCCCTTGAGTTCGGCGATGGTTCGCTCAAGCATTTTTGTGTAGAGGTCAAAGCCGAGTGCATCGAGGTGGCCCGATTGCTGGCCGCCGAGGATGTTGCCCGCCCCGCGGAGTTCGAGATCGAGAGCGGCGATGCGGAATCCGGCGCCGAGATCGGAGAATTCGCGGATCGCGGAAAGCCGTCGGCGTGCAATGGGCGTCAGTTCAAGCTCACTCGGGATGAGCAAGTAAGCATACGCACGGCGGTTCGAACGCCCGACGCGGCCGCGTAGCTGATAGAGCTGGGACAGCCCATAATTGTCGGCACGGTTGATGATTATCGTGTTGGCACGGGGAATGTCGATGCCGTTCTCGATGATGGTCGTCGCCACGAGCACGTCATATTTGTAATCGATGAAATCGAGCATTATCTGCTCCATTTCTTTTTCGTTCATTTGCCCGTGACCGATGGCGATGCGGGCATTGGGGACGATCTTTTGAACAAGGGCGGCGATCGCCTCGATAGTTTCGACTCGATTGTGGATGAAAAATACCTGGCCGTTACGGGCTAGTTCGAGGTCGATAGCCGAGCCGATGACGCTCTCGGAAAACTGGACGACCTGAGTGTTTATCGCAAGCCGGTCGCGCGGGGGCGTTTCGATGACGGACATATCGCGCATCCCGAGAAGCGACATATTGAGCGTCCGCGGAATAGGGGTCGCGGATAGGGTGAGAACATCGACCTTTTTCTTTAGCTGTTTGAGCTTTTCTTTATGGGCGACGCCAAAACGCTGTTCTTCGTCGACGATGACGAGACCAAGTTTCGGGAGCTTAACGTCGTTCGACAGCACCCTGTGGGTGCCGATAAGGACGTCGACGTCTCCGTTCTCCGCGGCCGCGACGACGGACTTCTGCTCTTTCGGCGAGCGAAATCGCGAAAGTAGTTCGACACGGGCGGGGAACGCTGCAAAACGCTTGCTGAACGTCTCAAAATGCTGATAGGCGAGGATGGTCGTCGGGGTAAGTACGGCGACCTGTTTGCCGTCCATTACAGCCTTGAATGCGGCACGCATCGCGACCTCGGTCTTTCCGTAGCCGACGTCGCCGATGACCAGGCGGTCCATCGGCCGCGGCGTTTCCATATCGGATTTAACGTCCTCGATGGCGGATGCCTGATCGACGGTGAGGTCATAGGGAAATGAATCTTCGAACTCGTGTTGCCACGGCGCGTCGGGCGAGAATGAATAACCGGAAACAAGCTTTCGCTCGGCGTAGAGCTTTAACAACTCGTCGGCCATGTCGCGCATGGCACGTTTCGCCTTTGCCTTTGTTTTTTGCCAGCCGAGGCCGCCGAGGCGGTCCATTGCCGGAGACGTGGCTTCGCCCGAGGAGTAGCGCGAGACGAGGTCGAGGCGTTCCACGGGGACGAACAGCTTTGTGTCGTCGGCGTAAACAAGCAGCATGAACTCGCGTTCCGCACCCTGTGACGAAATGGTCTGGAGCCCCTCAAACTTACCTATACCGTGGTCGACGTGGACGACGAAATCGCCCGGTTTGAGGTCCCGGAAATCTGAGATAAATGCCCCGAGCCGCGACTTTCGCCGCTTGGGTACGACGGCGGGCGCGGCTCCCGCTGCCATTGCCTCGCCGAATACGTCCTCTTCGGAATAGACGATGAGCTCACGGGCCGGGAGTTCGAATCCGCTCGACGACCTGCCGACAAGGATCGTCCCGGTGGGGGCGGGCACGTTGAAATCGCGAAAGATCTCTTCGGACCGCTCCGCCATTCCGTGCGTGTTCATCACGAAAAGATGCTGCGAGTTTGAGGACCGAACAGCGGAAGCGAGGTCCGCAAATTTGCCGTGAAACTTGCGGGTCGAGCGAGAGGTGATCTCGATACTGTCGGTGGTCCCGGCGGAGGGGAAGAGGAAGAGCGGTGCCGGACCGTTGCCTATCTCGGAATTCGGATCAACAGCGAAATCTTCGTCCGTTGCAGCGGAGGTAATGCCCAAGGCCCGCATCTCGATCCGTGACGCCTCGTCGAGTCGCGAGCGGAGGTCTTCCGGCGAAAGAAAGAGTTTATCCGGCTCGAGAACGATCTGGCCGGCGTCAAGTTCGCGGCGGTAATGTGAGTCCGCCGTGTCGAGACAGCTCTTTACCGAATCTTCGATAACGACCGGCTCATCGATGACAAACACGGCGTCAGCCGGAAAATAATCGAAGGCTGTGCCCGTGAGCGGATCCGATAGCGGCAGAAGGAATTCCCAGCCCGCAAAAGATTCGCCCTCCGCGGCCAGGTCCGTTCTATCACGAAGGCTGCGGGCAAAACGTTCGCCGGAAAATGATTTGGCTGCCGCATCGGCCCACCCGCGAAAATCGCCTGCGGAGGCGGCAAATTCACGCATCGGGGCGACCAACGCGCTCTTGAGCTTACCGGTAGAGAGTTGGGTGTCGGGGTCGAATTCGCGGATCGAATCGACATTGTCGCCGAAGAACTCGACGCGTATGGGTGCAGCCGCATCGGGCGACCAGACATCGACGATACCGCCGCGGAGCGAAAATTGGCCGAAATTGAGAATCGGGTCCTCGCGGACGTAACCCGATGCCGCCAGTTGCTCGACAAAAAGCTCGGGCGAGAGTTCGGCGTCGAGCTCGAGCCCGGTGCCCAGTTTCAGGATCTCACTCGGCGGAACGGTGCGAGCAAGCAGCGAACGCGGTGCGACAACAACGAAACCGGCCGAATCGCCCCGAGCAAGATGCCAGAGTGCAATTGCCCGCCGTTCGAGAGTTTCAGCATGCGGAGAAACTCCCGAGTAGACGTCCGTCTCGAATGATGGGAGGGCGATGATATTCGGCTGGCGGTGCTGCTCCGAAAGTCCCAAAGCCGCCGGATGGCCGCTCCAAAACCTCAGGTCCTCGGACCAGGTGTCCATCGCCGTGTTGGAATCGGAAACAACAATGAAGGACTTACGGGTCTCATGCTGCAGCATTGTCAGCACTGCGGCTTTTGACGCCGTTGAGGTCAGCCCCGAAAGCGCAATGACGCGCGAGCCGGCCTTTACTGCGCGCAAAAGCCCCTCGATGCCCATTTCTTTTCCGGGTGCACTCGGCATAAAAACGCAGATATCCGCAGAGATCGGTTCCCGAGGGGGCTCGACTCATGCGGTTCTACAATTGTCACATATTGACGGGCGGGAATCGACCCCGGGCCCGTCAATCGTTTTCAACCCCGCCGGGCACACGTTCAAATCGCGGCCCGTCCATATTCACGCTGCTGCTTCGAATGTGCAGGTCGCGTTGCGGGAACGGGATCTCGATCTTGTTTTCGCGGAACTTTCGAATGATGCCGTAGTTTAGATTGCTCGTAAAGAGGCCCGGTTTGTGCAGCCGCGCACGGCTCCATGCCCGAAGCTCGAAGTAAAGGGCGCTATCGTCGAACTTGAGAAACCGGACCGAGGGCGGCGGCTCTTTGGCGACGTCATCGTTTTCTTTCGCGACCTCGATCAGGAGTTTCGTGACCAGATCGACATCCGAATCGTAAGAAACGCCCACGGGTATCTTGAACCGGATGACGTCAGTTTCGTGGCTCCAGTTGATGACGTTCTCGGAGATGAATTTGCTGTTCGGGACGATGATCGCGATGTTGTCGTTGGTGCGGATGATCGTGCTGCGGGCGCCGATGGATTTTACCTCGCCGTGCACATCATCGACCTCGATGCGGTCGCCGGCCTTTATTGGCCGCTCGAAAAGGATGATAAGGGCGCTGATAAAGTTGTTGGGGACGTTCTGCCGGCCAAAGCCGACACCGAAG
>JAEWBM010000188.1 GCA_023391155.1 Acidobacteriota bacterium | reverse complement strand
GCGGGCTGGCAGCGCGGGTTTATCTTGAGCGCCGTCGACCTGGTCCGTTGGGTCGGGAGCTGGCTGGCGGCACTCGTTCTATATAAACCGGCGGCATATTTGCTGGGCCTGATCGTTGATCTGGGCGACATCTGGCGCATCCCGATCGCTTTCGTGGGCGTGCTGGTGATAGCGAGCTTTGCGATCACGGCGCTTGCGGCGAAACTGCTCGGCGGCGTCGGACGCGAAGCGCATCATTCCCAAACGAACCGCGCCTTCGGCCTGGTGCCGGGCGCCTTGAGCGGGCTGATACTTGCGGCGATACTCGCGGCGCTGCTATTTGCCATGCCCTTTGCCGACGGGATCAGCCGCGCTGCGCAAGAGAGCCGGTTGGCGAATGAACTGGCGGTTTATACCGAAGACCTCGAGGCGGCCCTGGTTCCCGTTTTTGACCCGGCGCTTCGCGAAACGCTGAGCCGCCTGCGAACCGTTGAGCCGGGTTCGACCGAAACTTATGAGTTGCCGTATAAAGTCGAGACGGCGATCCCGGCACCGGATCTTGAGGCAAAGATGCTGAGGCTTGTAAACCGCGAACGCCTCGCTCACGGGCTGAAACCCGTCGAGGCCGACCCCGAGATGAGGGAGGTGGCGCGCAAGCACTCCGCCGACATGTTTGCCCGCGGATATTTTTCGCACTACACGCCGGACGGCAAGTCACCGTTCGACCGGATGCGCGAGGACGGGGTTAGATTTCGCACCGCCGGCGAAAACCTCGCGCTCGCGCCGACGCTTGAGATCGCCCACAGCGGGCTGATGAATTCGCCCGGCCACCGCGAAAACATCCTGCGGCCGCAGTTCGGCCGCCTCGGCATCGGCATTTTGGACGGCGGAAGAGCGGGACTGATGGTGACGCAGAAGTTTCGGGATTAGGTAAGGGCAGATCCGAAAAAACTTGATGCAAAGTGCTATTGTGATGTAGTTTGAATGCGGTATGTCGTTCGAGACCAAAGCAAATATTTACTTTCTTGCGTTCGTAGGTACGCTCATTTTTGGCGTCACCGCTTCGCTTTATTTCAACGGCGTGCAAACTCCCGGCGCCAAAGCTCGCAGGCAATTAGAGTTGCAGCGTGAAAGCGAGAGCCATCCCGAAACTGCGCCGATCAAAGGTTTTAGCAGCGTTTCGGATGCAGCTGACGGCGAATTGGTAACGATAGATGTTCATCCCGACCTCAAGGGCCTATGTAGCGGAATGGAACCCGAATTTCCGGATGTCTGTACCCAATGGGTTTACGGCCTGGATCACGGGACGATTTTGCTCCGGCTTCGGAAATGTTCTTCTTCCGTTACGACCGATTGTCTGCGATGCACAGATATTAACGGTGATCCGTTGGACTATCAGAAGATCGTCGCCCTGGACAGCTCGGGAAAGCCGATCGATTTTGTCGGGGCGCAGAGGCTCGAGCAAGGCTGGTACCTCGATCCCCAACCCCTTCGCCTAACCGGTCGCGTCACACGTATAGATGGTGTCGGCCGTCTTGTTGAGCCTATCTTAAAGATCGACCGCGTTCCCGCTCCTGAATAACTACCACGCCCAGCGGAACGGCGCTTGCATCCTCACCTTCATACGCAGAAACGTGTAACACAAACGGACAGGGCGCCGGTGTGCGCCCGCTATGGAGGTAAATATGAACAAGGATCTTAGTAAGTTGAAAGTAGCGATATTGGTGGCAGAGGGGTTTGAACAGGTCGAGCTGACCAAGCCCAAGGAGGCATTGGAAAATGCGGGTGCGACGACGAAGATCGTTTCGCCGGCTGAGGGCCAGGTCGAGGGCTGGAACCATTTTGACAAGGGCGACAAGTTCCCGGTCGATGTCCCGCTCAAGGAGGCGAACCCGTCCGATTTTGACGCATTGATGCTGCCGGGCGGCGTGGCAAATCCGGACCAGCTCAGGATGAAGCCCGAGGCGGTGAAGTTCATCAAGAGCTTTTTTGAGGCAGGGAAGCCGGTGGCGGCGATCTGCCACGCACCTTGGACGCTGATCGAGGCCGAGGTCGTTAAGGGCCGCAAGATCACCTCGTGGCCGTCGATCAAGACCGATCTGATCAACGCCGGTGCCGAATGGGTCGATGAGGAATGCGTGGTCGACCAAGGACTCGTCACGAGCCGCAAACCCGAGGACATCCCGGCCTTCAACGAGAAGATGATCGAGGAATTTGCCGAGGGCGTTCACCGCGGGCAGAAGGCCGCAACGAACTGAATTCAGCAAAAAACAGAGAAATGCCCCGTGACTCTATCGCGAGCTCACGGGGCTTTCTGTTATTCGGCCGGAGGACTGATCTCGCGGTCGGCGATCACTGCGTTACATCTGCAGCACGGCGTTGCGTTTTCAAAGAGAGGCGAGGGACGGCCGGCCAAAAGGCCCGCCGCCGCTGCGTATCAATAAAGACACTCCCTCATTTAATAAAGATCTCGAATCGCGTCCGATTTCCAGAACTTCAACCGATGGTTAGGGTTACGTTCCGGCGCGAGGCATAGTGAGCCGCCATCCTTCGGCAGTTCTCAAAGATGATCGAGGTCGGCTTGCCGGTCTCGGGATCGGCCTCGGTCAGCGATGCCGCACGTGCCGCCTTCACCAGCCATACGCGTGCAGCCGCGCGGTCCATGTCATAGGCCGGCTCCCAGCCTTCGTCCTCGGGCAGCAGCCCGTCGGCGTCGGCAAGAGCGGCCGCGTCGAGAATGTCCGTGATCTCGGCCTCCGTCAGAGCGGGTTCCGTGTCCCAATCCGTAAGCATTTTAAGTTCGTCAAGGTTTGTCATAAATGTTTCGCTCCACAAAAAAGGGCCGGTCGCCCGGCCCGTCATGGGTTATGTTCTGTCGGCGATCATCATCGCCAGCGACGTCGGCCTGATCACCTTGGCCCCGTAAACATGCAGTCCCTTGACCGCATCGCCAAAGCGCTTTTCGGGCTTATAGGAATGCAGGTCGAGGATCTGTTCGACATATGCCGTCGCCATCGAATGCCCGGCGAGGATCTTGTATTCCGCATCGGACACGTTCGGAACGTTGTTCGATTTTAGGATCCGGAAGCCCGCGGCCTCGCCGACCTCGCCGTTGGCGAGCCGGCGGTCCGATCCGGCTGTTCCGGCCTTGACGAAACGGTCATCCTTGAGCAGCAGGCCGTGGTACCAGGCCGGCACGACGACATAGCGGCCCTCGAGCGGGACGTTCGCCTCGTCGAGCAATACTCCCAGGTCAACGAGATATTCGTAGGCGTTATCCTTGTCCGGGACGATCGGCGTCGCCGTCGAACCGATCACGTTGCCGGCGTCGACCGCCGACGACATGATCGTCGCGAGAAAGCTGTCCGCGGCCGAACGCAGCGCCCACGCCGAGCGGCGCATCGCCTCGTCCAGAACGTTCACGTTCTGCTGAGCACGGTCGATGCTGTCCACATAAAAATTGAAATACTTCGCCTGGTCGATCGAGAGCGATTGCTCCGAATCAGTCAGGACCTCGGGGTCGTCGATGTCGGTGTCCTTTGTATAGGTGCCGATGTTGACATCGCCGATCGATGCGATCTTGACGGTGCTGCCCGCCTTGCGGATCTCACCCTCATATTCGCGGTTGACGACGCTCCGCTGGCCATAGACCAGTGCCCCTTCCAATGCCGTGAGCAGCCTCGCCGCCCAAACCGTAGGTATAAATTGTAATGCCATAAGTGTTTCTTTTTCCTATTGATCCTTATTTCCCTGAACTGAGTGCCGCCCGGACCTCCGCCCAATCAAGACGCGCGATCTCGGCGGGCGTCATACGCGAAAGAGCATCGCCCGTGAGCATCTGCGTTCCGCGTCCCGCTCCCGCGTCTATCGAGTGCGTCCGCACGTGTTCCTCAAACTGTTCCGGATAGCTTTGCCGCAAATGCCGGATGAGATCTGCTGCGTTGGTGACGCGGCCGTCTTCATCGAAGCTCAGCTCGCCCATTACCGCTGCAAACAGCAGCTCGGGCGATCGGGCGCCTGCCTTTTCCAGATCTGCTGCGATCGACCCCCGCGCATTGCGGAGCCGTTCTGCGGCCCTAAGTTCCTCATTCTCCCGCCTGAGAGCGTCGAGCTCCGCGGCGGCGCTTTCGGCAGCGTCCGGGGCGGCATCATGTGCCGCCTCGTCCGTGCCGGGTGTGTTCGTGTCGAGTGTTTCTTCGCTCATACGGCGAGCAGATTAGCCCGCCGCGTGAGAGAGGCGTTACGGCGATCCGCATGAAAACCGGGGCTTTTCACGCGATGCACGAAATTCAATCCCCGGCGGCGTCCATATCGCGGGCCCATCGCCAAAAGCTGTCTTCATAGACGAGCCAGCCGAGCCTTGTCGGCCCGCTCCCGGCGGTCTCGAATGTGCCGTCCTCGCACATATGGATAAGGGTGTGGCGGGCGAGCGGAGGCACTATGATCCGGTGCTTGCGGATAAGGCGCTCGATCTCGCCCAAACGTAGCTTGGGCCGCACGGGCCCGTCGGTGAGGTGGTCTTTTCCATTCATAGCTGTGTAATTCATGTAAAACGTGTGTTTTGTCCTGTCTGCTGAATAGCTTGCATATCGGGGTAACCCGCGGATGAGCAGATCGCTATTCTGAATGTGGCCGGACGGTGCGTAAGCGGCGAGAAAAATAATATCGACGGCCTCGCCCGGCATCGTCCGACCGTTTCAATATACACAACGAGAGTATCATATGCAAGAGAGCGTTTCACCGATGCAACACGATTTGAAAGGATTTTCCGAAACGGACGTTCGATGGGCCGCCGCCATCGTCAAGACGTTCGAGACCGGCCGCCCGGCGGGTGACCCCACGGCGGTCGCAGTGCTCGATGACGGCGCCGGTGTCTCATACGGCATCAGCCAGTTCACCCACCGATCGGGTTCCCTCGGCGCGGTCGTCGAGCGTTACCTGGCTGCGGGCGGCGTGGTCGGGGGATGTGTGCTTGAGCACCGGCTCGAGGTGCTCCGGCAGCGAACGGCACCGGCCATCGCTCAGCTTGCCCGTGATGCGTCATTTAAGAAGGCTCTTGCGGCGGCGGGCGTGACGCGCGAGATGCGCGAGGCGCAAGACGCGGTCGCCTTTGACCTTTATATGCGGCCCGCGATCGCGGCCTGCGCCGGTTCGGGATTTCGGCTGCCGCTGTCGCTGGCGGTCGTGCACGATTCGATCACGCACGGGTCGTACAACAAGATCCGCGACCGAGTCCGCGTTGATGCGGCGGGCCCCGAAGATTTCGAAAAAGCGTGGATCACCGAATATGTCCGTCGCCGCGACGCGTGGCTCGCATCCATACCGCGGCTTCGCGCCACGCGTTACAGAACCAGATTCTTTTTAAACCGGATCGCTCTCGGCCGATGGGAGGCCGCTCTGCCCTTGCGGGTACACGGCCGGCTGATCACGGCGAGTGATCTCGGAATTACGCCTGAGGGCGAAGCAGATTCGGCGGCCGGGCCGGACTCTCACACACCGCACAACCAAACGCAAACAACTGCTAAATACCTCTATCAGCCTGCCCCAACTCCGCAGGCCCGGCCGCCGATAACACTAGAGGCGATAGAGCAACGGGTTGAGCATGCGCTCGATGGATTTGACCGCATCGAGCGGATGGGGCTGGCGATCGCAAATCGGACGGACCGGGCGAAATCGCTCTGGACGACCGTCGCGGGTGCCGTGTGGCAGACGGGGTGGGCGGTGTTCGGCGTGCTGGCGGGGCTTCCGCGCGAAGTGTGGTTTTTTGTTGCCGGCGCGACCGCCGCGTTGACGCTGCTGTACCTGTATCGCCAGATCGCACTCGGCCGGATCAGAGAGATGACAGAGAGGAATACCGATGTATATGAACGACCTTAAGAACCTGACACTAGCCTATTTCAGCAGCGTTTCGACCGTGTTCGCCGCCGTCGAAACGCGGACGCTGATCACCATTATCTCGGCCATCGTGCTGCCGATACTTTTCTTTGCGATCGGCAAAACGATCGACGTGATGCTGCAGATCCATCTCGCGAAAAAGAGGGACCGGTGATGAAGCTGAAACATAAACTGATCGCTGCCGCCGCGGCCGCCTTGCTCGTGGCCGCTGCCGCCGGATGGATCGTATCGGATCTTCGGCTCGCCCGGCTTGAGCGCTTCGCGCGGGAACAGAACGAGGCCGCGGCGCAGCATGCTGTCAGAGCAGACCAACTCGAAAAGCAAACATATGTATATAAGGAAAAGATCGAACATCTTGAGGCAGGCCTGGCCGAGCTCCGCCGCGATGCGCAACGCCGCGACGCGGGGCTTGAAAAGCTGGCTGCCGATACTGATGCTGCTCGCCGTGAGCTTGACCGCATCCGTCGAGGTTCGGGCGCAAAGCGTTGAGCTCGCGGCGGCGGACCGCCTTATCGAGGCGCTTGAGCGTGAGAACGCCGCTTTGCGCGATCGGCTCGAAACCGAGAAGCAGGCAACGGCGGTGCTCACCGAACTCAACGACGCACGCCGCCGCGAAGCGGAAGCCCTACGCACTGCGCTCGCCGCAAAGAACGAGACGATCGCGGCCAAGGACGCTGCGATCAACGCGCAGGAAACGTTGATCGAAGATCTGCGGCGAAAGCGTGTCTCGATCTGGAAGCGGATCGGCGACGTCGCGATCGG
>JAEWBM010000171.1 GCA_023391155.1 Acidobacteriota bacterium | reverse complement strand
ACCGCGAGCCCGATCTTTCGCGTTCGTTAACCTTCTTTATTACCGAGTCGAACGAGAACGGTATTTCGGGGATCAGGATGATATCGGCACTCCCGGCCAGCCCGGCGTGCAGAGCGATCCAGCCCGTATTGCGGCCCATCACCTCGAGTATCATCACGCGGTCGTGCGATGCGGCCGTCGTATGCAGCCTGTCCAGCGCCTCGGTCGCGATATCGATGGCGGTCATGAAACCGAACGTAAGCTCGGTCGCTGCCAGATCGTTATCGATCGTCTTCGGAACCCCGATCACCGGAAATCCCCGTTTATGAAACTGTTCGGCGATCGCCAGCGTCCCCTCGCCGCCGAGCACGATCAGGGCCTCGATCCCCAAAATATCGAGGTTTGCCAAGGCTTCGGCGATCGGCACCTCCGGAAAGTGCGGCTCGCCGTCCACCATCTGCACGAAACTTCCCTTATTTCGCGTGCCCAATATCGTTCCGCCGCGCGGCAGAATGCCGCTGACACTCTTATAATCAAGCTTTATGGTCTGGGTCTTGCCGAGAATGCCCTCAAAGCTGTCCTCGATACCGATGACCTTCATACCGAACTCACCGATCGCGGTCCGCACAACGGCGCGGATAACCGCATTGAGCCCGGGGGCATCACCTCCGCCGGTTAAAATTCCGATCTGCTCGTACATAAACTACCGACCAATTAACCCATTTTACGCTAAGCCCTTTGTTTCTACTAAGAATCCAGGGCCCGAGCCGGGTAAACTAAAAGGACGAACCCGAAAAGTTCGTCCCTGGGTTCAGTATTCCGATGGCTGTCTTAGTTCGCTGCCAGGTATTTCTCGGCCATTGTCCGCGCAGCCGGCATCGATTCCAGTGCCTTCCTGATCTGCGGGTCCGCCTCTAGCAGAACCTGCACGCCGGCTTCATTCGAATAGTTCGCCGTCGCGATCTCCATCCGAATACGCGTCTTTAGAAAATCTATATCCGCGTTGATATTATCGAGCGAAACCGCATTTTCCTTATTCGCGACGGCATGCGTCTTAAAGGCTTCGAACAGGCGGTCGTTAACTTCAAATTCGCCCGGTGAGACGGTCAGTTGCTGGCTTTGACCATTCACCCTGTAACTCTCAAACCCCGCGATCTTACCCGCGACCAGGTCACGCACAAAGTAAAACGCTGCGTCTATAAGCCGAACTCGCGCGGCATTGAATTCCTCCGGTTTCACATCGATATCGGGTTCGATACCGCGGCCGCCGATCAGCGTCCGGCCGTCCGGCAGCTTGACGGGCACGCCCGCCGGCTTAGGTTTGGGAGCGCCGCTGCCGTCATCGGCACCGCCATTTGTGAAGTATTCGTAAATAGAGCCGTTCGAATAGTCTCGCTGCAGCGACCGCCCGTAAGGCGTATAAAAACGTGCCGTGGTCAGCGTCAATCCCGTGCCGTAAGGCAGCGGGAACACTCGCTGGACCAGGCCCTTGCCGAAACTGTCGCTTCCGACGATCAGTCCGCGGCTATAATCCTGAACGGCGCCGGCAACGATCTCGGAAGCCGATGCGGACCCGCCGTTGACCATTACCACGAGGGGAAGGTCCCATGTGTTGCGGCCGCGGGTGCGAAGAGCCTCGGTCGTGCCGTAACGCGACCTTCCTTTTACCGAAACGACGGTCTCACCGCTCGGAATAAATCTGCTGACGACCTCGATGGCCTGCGGCAGCAGCCCGCCCGGATTTCCGCGAACATCGAGTATCAGGCTCGTCATTCCCTGCCCGCGGAGCCGCTGAACG
Source organism: Acidobacteriota bacterium (assembly GCA_023391155.1). Lineage (GTDB taxonomy): Bacteria > Acidobacteriota > Blastocatellia > Pyrinomonadales > Pyrinomonadaceae > OLB17. Next base: position 12,046 of record JAEWBM010000171.1, on the reverse strand, counting down.
GCCTCATCGAGTTCGGCGGCCGTCGTTTCCTGAAATCCGCCGACCATGCCGACATAACCCACGCCGCCCGGCAGCATAAAGTAATTGCGGATCGAGGGCAGCGGCACCCCGTCGCGCGTTATCTCAAGCTCGACCGGAGCGGGTACTGTCGCACGTCCGATCTTCAGCTTGACCTTGGTTCCCCGCTCGCCGCGAACATTCTGCGAGACCTCGGCGCTTGACCAACCCGTCGCGTCCTTTCCGTCAACCTCAACGAAGCGGTCGCCATATTTCAGGCCCGCCTTTTCCGCCGGGGTTCCCGGAATAACTGACTGAACATAGACGCCGTCGCGATGCTGAAGTATCGAGACACCGATGCCGTAAAATTGCGAAGACTGTTCCTCGTAAAGCTTGCGAAATTCGTCGCGGGTAAAGAACTGTGAGTGCGGATCGAGCGTCCAGAGCATGCTTTGGATCGAGGCGTCCGAAATACGCTCGTGGTCGACCTTTCCGCCGTAATTCTTTTCGATGACGTCGAGCGCCTCGCGGTAATCCGCGACGACCTTTTGCCGGGTCACCGATGTATCGGCCGAGATCGCTGACGGCAGCTTGCCGAAAACGCCGCCGATCAGGGCCCCGAGGCCCACAATTATTAACGCGCTGATCGCAAAACTTCTATTGAACATCACAGGTACAGCCTTTTTGAACTATAGCATAAATTAGTTGGCGGCAGGGAGCGTTGGGTTGCAGGCGCATTTTCTCCGGCAGGGGCCGCCGCCGATTTACTTTAACCCGCCAAAACCTTAACATTTAGCTTTTTCTATGGCACCGTCGCTTTCGATAATCATCCCCGCTTTTAATGAGGCGGAACGCATCGCGGACACGCTGCGTGCGATCGGCCGATATTTACAGGAACGCGGCGAATCGGCCGAAATACTGGTCGTCGATGACGGCTCGTCCGATTCGACGGTCGAGACATCTCGCAAAGCGCTCAGCGAATTCCCCGACATCCCCTCCGATGTCATAACTTACGAAAAGAACCGCGGAAAAGGTTTCGCCGTGCGGACCGGCCTTGCCGCCGCAAAGGGCCAGATCGCACTGTTCTCAGATGCGGACCTTTCGACACCGATCGAGGAGCTCCCGAAACTGGTAAAACCGATCCAAAATGGCGAATATGACGTCACCTTCGGCTCGCGTGCTTTAGACCGCTCGCTGATCGGGACGCATCAGCCGTGGCGTCGGGAGCAGGGCGGAAAGGTATTTAACCTTGTTGTAAGAATGATGACGGGGATGCCGTTCTGGGACACGCAGTGCGGATTTAAGGCGTTCGATCTGCAAAAGTTTGGGCCCCTGCTCGACCGGATGCAGATCGACCGGTTCGGCTTTGATGTCGAATTTCTCTATGTCGCACGGCTCCACGGGCTGCGGCTGATGGAGATCCCCGTTCGCTGGAACAACGACGACCGCAGCAAGGTGAACGTCTTCCGCGACAGTTTGCGGATGTTCAACGAGGTCCGCGAGATCCGTCGAAACGCCAAACGCGGTGTTTATAGCTAGATAGCTAAAGCCTTACGGCTATTATCGTAAACTGATATATTGGAAACCTGATGCAGGCACGACTTAACGTAAACATCGACCATGTCGCCACGATCCGCGAGGCCCGGAAGACCATCGAACCGAGCATTATCACTGCGGCCGTCATCTGCGAACAGGCCGGTGCGAACGGCATCACCGTGCATCTTCGCCAAGACCGCCGCCACATTCAGGACCGCGATATTGAACTGCTGCGTGATGTCGTCACCACCTATCTCAATGTCGAGATGGCAGCGACCGAAGAGATGATCGGCATCGCTATCGCGACAAAGCCCGACGCGGTTTCGCTCGTCCCCGAAAACCCGAACGAGGTGACGACGGAAGGCGGCCTGGAGGTCGCCGGAAATTTTGACACGGTAAAGAACGCCGTCGATAAACTCAAAGACGCCGGGATCTTCGTCAGCATCTTTATCGATCCCGATCCGGAACAGATCGACGCGTCAAAGAATGCCGGGGCTCAACAGGTTGAGCTTTGCACAGCGGAATATGCCGAGTTAACGCTGAGTTCCCGTGCCGCTCACGGCGAAGGCGAACGCAAAGCAGCCGCGGAAACCCAGCGGATCCGCGACGCCGCCGTCCATGCCCGTTCCCTTGGCCTTATCGTCGCCGCCGGCCACGGCCTAACCTACCGAAACATCGGCCCGCTCGCCCGGATCGCCGAGATCACCGAATTTAACATCGGCCACAACATCATCAGCCGCTCCGTCTTCGTCGGCCTAAACCAAGCCGTCCGCGAAATGATCGAAGCGATTCGCGGCTAAAAGTTCGCCGCTCGCTGGCATTTAACTTTGTCGATTGATCTTTCCGAGCTCTATGAGATCATCTAGGTCTTTGGGCCGTGCGCTCGCTTTCTTGTTGGTCATAAGGTCCGAAAGGTCGATTAGATTCACGACACATCCGTCGATCTCCGCTTCGTTACGGCGCTGAAAACACTCGTCAAAGCTAACTCCGTCGATGTGCGTGATTACCTCGATCTTGAAGGGGGCAATTCCTACACGAACAATACTCTTGGGCAGGGTAAAAGATGAGGTGGTCAATTCCGGTGAGTCGAATCCGAAATCGTTAAAGACTTTCAAAACACGGGAAGCGTTTTCACGGCTGTTCGATATCCAGATATCCATGTCCCCAGTGGGACGTGGGTACCCGTAAAAACCTACAGCATAGCCCCCCACTAGAAGATATTCCGCCTCACTCGCCCGAAGTAATCTCAAGAACTCTTTGAAGTCTTCGGGTAGACGGATCGGTGTATCCATATGCACTCTGCCGCATCAGTTCGAGAGCCAGGAGCCGATCCTCGTAAGATGCATTTCGCCAATATTCACGGTCCGCCTCGTCGGCCTCTTCAAAGCTTGAGAAAACACGGAGGGCAGTTCGGTCGATCTTTAGATCTTCAATTCCCACAACACTATTATATCACTCATTCTGAAAGCTTTCGGTTGCCCAAATGTCGCGAACATTCCTCGTGGAGCTCTGTAGGAGCGACCTGTCTGTAGCATTCGATCACAACCGATATCCAGCTCCGTAGGAGCGTCCTGTCTGTAGAACCGAAACCCGCCCCCACCTCCTAACTCCGTAGAAGCGTCCCCTGCGATCTGCCGTCAGCGAAAGTCTAAGGTACTAATGGCGACGTCCTATCCGGATTTAGGTGTGTAGAGGAATCGCTCGGTGTGAATTTGCCGTTCGCGAACGCGTAAACTTCCCTTTTAAAAAATTTCGGACAACAATCGCCGTTCTTTTCATCGGGCAAATAAGTTTCGACCGCGAGTTGCCCGTTCTCGCCATATACATGGCGCAGCCCGCCATCCGCCCGGTCGCCCGTCCTGAAGGTCCAAACTAACTGCGGTTTATCGGCTTCGTCCGGGTTCGCTGCAAAAATATAAACACAATACGGGTGTGACGTTCCGCCGGTGGAGATAGCAAGAACCACCAATGCCTCGTCTACTCCGTCACCGGTCACGTCCGCATATTTCACCCTCGACAGTGTCATCTCGCCGCCGCCCGGATCCGTATAATGGCCCTCGACGAGGGAAAAAGGTTCACCCCCTGGCGCGAAGCAATAATAAGGAAATCTGAAGTTCGGAAAATCAGGAAACTCCGCACGGCGGCTGAAGAGCGATGACGCGATCTTTTCATCTTCCGGCAATTCGATCTTTTCGGCGGATGGTTCGTCTGCAATTGCCGGGGTGTTATTTTCACGCTTATCGGAAAAGCATCCGACGAGAAGCAGTGCGAACCCGAAGACTAGCCAAAATCGTTTAGGCATGCGCGTCCTCAGAAGTAGTTCAAATAACCGCCTATTTGTCTCCTTTGCAGAGGGATACAAGATCGAAGCCTAGCCAAACTCGTTTTCTCTTCACCGTTCCAGGGATCTCGATCGTTATTGCGTATCCGGATCGGTTTCGCGATAGTTGGGCATTCTTATAAAGGCGGTAGTCCTTTTTTGGACCGTAGAGGTCCATTTGATCATATTCCTCCGGCGTGGGAACTGCGTCGAGGGTAGTATAAACGTCCGCGTAGAGTCCTGTGCGATCCTCGTAACGGCGACTTAAATGATAAAAGAGCTTTCTCAAGTTTTGCTCATCAAATGCATCGTCCTCCATCAAGACGACAATATGACGATAATCACCGACGGAATTAACATATCGCTGAATGCGAGAGGCGTCGGCCACAATCGTGTATCTGAATTCCAAACCCTGTATGTCGCCACAAATGGGCTCCGTTTTCGTTTGGCCAAAACTTGTAATAAAAAGGATCAGGGCGACGGTCACTCCATAGAAAACTTTGCCAAATGATATTTTCATTTTCCTTTCTTTTACCTCTGAACCATTATTTTCAAACCCCAAACTAAGGGTCGCCCCATCGGAAACTTTTGGATTGTCGTAGAAAGACGCCTTTCAACTTATATCTATAGCTCGAGGCAGTCAAGATTTTTCATTCGCGTCCTAAGCAAAACTCCCCTCCTGGATAAGATGCGTGGCCCTTTAGGGCCGGGGTGGTTGATTCCGCCATTTCGCAGCCCCGAAAATCGGCGTAGCCGATGACATTTGTGTAGCCCACATCGCGAGATGTGGGTACCGCACCCCAAAAAACCCGAGCCGTCATAGACGGCGGCATTTTCCGAGCGCGCCGGGCAGAAACGCGAGTGTCAACGAGCGTGCCGTGTCGGTACCACCTTCGGTAGCGGGTGGTGCGATTGACAAAAAAAGGACCATTCGTAAATTATGCCGAGCCCTCGGGGATCCCTTATCACCTATCACTTTGACCTTATTCCGAATATCCCTCACCGTGCAGCACCCATGCATCGCATGCACCCGATGCACACTCCCCTACCATCCGACGCCCCGGATATGCCACAATCTCGGCTGGCGCACGGCGCGAGTGTTCTTTGAAAAAAATATTTTTCGAATTCAGGGCGAAAACGCGCGATTGTGGCGACCTAACCCACCCATATTCAACGGTTTACCGAGTTTTGCATGTGATGGGACACGCCCGGGACACCCTATGGACCACCCCATGGGACACGCCCGGGACGCGCATGGGACACTTTTTTCCCGAAAACGGCGCGAAATAGCCTCAACCCCCTCACCCACAACGACTTACCGCTGTGGACGCTGCTGTGGACGCCCCGTGAACGCCGCGAGAACGGCCCGTGGACGCCCCATGGACGACGGGGCCTCCACACTGCGAATTGTTACTTAAGGACTGCCTTTAAAGCTTTGCCCGTGTGCGATTTTCTAACGCGGGCGATCTCTTCGGGGCGGCCTGTGGCGACGAGGCGGCCGCCTCCGGCACCGCCTTCGGGACCGAGATCGATTATATAGTCGGCGGATTTAATTACATCGAGGTGGTGTTCGATGACGATGACGGTGTTGCCGGTGTCGACCAGCTTCTGCAGAACGTCGAGCAGCTTGTGAACGTCGGCAAAGTGCAGCCCCGTCGTCGGCTCATCAAGAATATAAATGGTCTTGCCCGTCGCTCGTTTTGACAGCTCTTTCGCAAGTTTTATCCGCTGGGCCTCGCCGCCCGAGAGCGTCGTCGAAGATTGCCCGATCTTTATATAGCCCAGCCCGACGTCCAAAAGCGTTTCCAGCTTCTGCCGGATCTGCGGGATGTTCTCCAAAAGCGGCAGGGCGTCTTCGATCGTCGTGTCGAGCAGCTCCGCGATCGAGAGCCCCTTATATTTCACCGCCAGCGTCTCGCGGTTATATCGCTTGCCGCGGCAAACATCGCAGGTGACATAAACGTCCGGCAGGAAGTTCATCTCGATGCGTTTCATGCCGTCGCCCTCACAACCCTCACAGCGGCCGCCTTTTACGTTGAAAGAAAATCTTCCGGCCTTATACCCACGCTGCCGCGATTCCGGAAGCATTGCATAAAGCTCGCGGATCGGCGTAAACAGCCCGGTATATGTTGCCGGGTTCGACCGCGGCGTCCGGCCGATGGGCGATTGATCTATCTCGATGATCTTGTCGACCAGCTCCAGCCCCTCGACCCCATCGTGCTCCAGCGGCTGCACCGGCGACTTATAAACGTGCCGATAAAGCGCCGGATAAAGAATGTCTTCGACCAGCGTAGATTTCCCCGAACCCGAAACGCCCGTCACCACGGTGAAAAGGCCCAGCGGAAACTCGACATCGATATTTTTCAGGTTGTGCGCCCGGGCGCCTTTCACAACCAAACGCTTTCCGTTCGGCAAACGGCGAAACTCGGGCACCTCGATCTTCATCTCGCCCTTAAGATATTTTCCGGTCAGCGACCGCTCGGCTTTTTCTATCTGCGCCGGCGTTCCCTCGGCCACAAGCTCACCGCCGTGCGTCCCCGCCAGCGGGCCAAGGTCGATGACATGGTCGGCGTGCTCGATAGTTTCTTCGTCGTGTTCAACGACCAGCACCGTGTTGCCCAGATCGCGAAGCTCATGCAAAGTTTCCAAAAGCTTGCGATTATCCCGCGGATGCAGCCCGATGCTGGGCTCGTCGAGCACATAAAGAACTCCGCGAAGCCGGGAACCGATCTGCGTCGCCAGCCGAATTCTTTGCCCTTCGCCGCCGGAAAGCGAAGCGCTCGCCCGGTCCAGCGTCAGATAGCCAAGGCCGACCGCCTCCAGGAAACGAAGCCTGTCGCGTATCTCTTTTAAAACCAGCCCGGCGATCTTTTCCTCTCGCGACGTGAGAGTAACCTTGTCAAAGCGTGCCACGGCATCGGCGATCGGCATCGAAGTCACATCCGCGATGCCAAAATCTCCAACCCTCACCGCCAAACTTTCGGGCTGCAGCCGCGCTCCTTTACACACCGGGCACGGCGTCGGGGCGACCAGTTCGTAAAGCGCTTCGCGGACCTTGGCCGTCGGCGGGTCCTCAAAACGTTCCTTCATCGCCTTTAGGGCGCCTTTCCAGTCGCTCTCGTATTTGTAATCTCCCTGTCGAAATGTCAGCCGGCGCTTCGTCCCATAAAGAAATGCGTCGCGTATCTCATCCGGCAGCTCCATAAACGGCGTGTCGATCAGGCTTTTTTGTTTTTTGCCCATCGCGGGCGCCGCTTCGCGCTTTCGTTTTCCCTTTTTCCGCGCTTTTCCGGATGTAGTCGGCGGCTCAAGCTTATCGCCGTCGACATATCTTTCAATGATCGCCAAAAGGGCGGTCCGTAAAAATGTGGCACCGGAGCGGTCGACGCCCGACAAAAAGTCGAGCTTTCGGGCCGGATCGCCGGGATTGGGAATTATCTTTGCCGCGTCGATCTCCATCACCGTGCCCAGCCCCTGGCACCGCTTGCACGCGCCGTATGCCGAGTTGAACGAGAACGAACGCGGCTCGAGCGTGGCGATATTGATGCCGCAATTTACACACGCCATCCGCTCGGAATAGAGCTTTTCGTCGCCGTCGATTATCGAGACGAGAACGGCACCATTCGTCAGCCGCAAAGCCGTCCGCACCGATTCGGTCAATCTTTCGTCGATCCCCTCTTTTATCAGCAGACGATCGACAACGACCTCGATCGTGTGATTTCTTCGTTTATCGAGCGAGATCTCTTCGTCGAGCTGGCGGAGTTCGCCGTCGATGCGTGCACGCACGAAACCCTCTTTGTGAAGTTTTTCGAGCTCCTTTTTAAACTCGCCCTTGCGGCCGCGGACTATGGGAGCAAGGATCATAACCCTTTCACCCGCCGGAAGCCCGAGAATTCCGGCAACGATCTGCTCGACGCTCTGCCGCGTTATCGCCTCGCCGCACTGATGGCAATGCGGCTGGCCGATAGACGAGAACAGCAGGCGGAGATAATCGTAGACCTCGGTCACGGTTCCGACCGTCGAGCGCGGCGAGCGCGAGACGGTCTTTTGTTCGATCGAGATGGCGGGACTTAGCCCTTCTATGGAATCGACATCCGGCTTCTCAAGCTGATCCAAAAACTGGCGGGCGTAGGCCGAAAGCGACTCGACATAACGACGCTGGCCCTCTGCATAGATCGTGTCAAAGGCAAGCGAAGATTTACCGGAGCCCGAAAGCCCGGTGATGACCGTAAACTTGTCGCGGGGGATATCGACGTTGACGTTCTTTAGATTGTGCTGGCGGGCACCCCGGACCGTTATCTGCTTGATGGCCATTACTGTTTGGATCTTGCGCTAAAACCGAAACGAGTATTTTAACAAACGCGGGCGGGTGCGCCGAAATGACGAACGGGGCGACTAAAGAGCTTGAATCACGAGACGGTTCTAAATAGACTTGGCGCATGGCAATTGAGCTAAATCACACGATCGCCTGGTGCACAGATAAATATCGCTCGTCGAAATTTTTGGCGGAGATACTGGGGCTTCCGGGACCGCGCACTTTCTACCATTTTCAGGTAGTGGAACTCGCCAACGGCGTGTCGATCGATTTTTATCAGATCGACGGCGAGATCAGGACGCAGCACTATGCCTTTCTGGTCAGCGAGAAAGAATTTGACGAGATCTGGGCCAGAATCAAGGAACATGGGATCGAGTTTTATCCTGATCCGGGGCATTCCAGCGCGGGCGAGATCAATAATAATGACGGCGGCCGCGGGCTTTATTTCTCGGATCCCGACGGGCACAACCTCGAGATAATTACGCGTCCGTACGGCAGCGGATGATCACTGCCAATAGCGCGTCACGGCCCACAGCGAGACACCGGAGATGACCACCCAAAGAATGATCCCGAGCAGGAGCGGCCGAAAACCGACGCGGCGGAGCATTTCTCCGGAGAGGCTGGCACCGATCAGAAAAAGCGTGACGATCATCCCCGCTTTTGCAAGATTCAGCAGTGCGTCGAAAACGCTCGGGAAGACCGCCGGCGGTGCATAGGTTCGGAGGGCAGCGGCGGCAACGAATAAAAAAATAAACCACGGTATCGTAATTCGCCGCTCGCCCTCCGCTTTTTTCGAACTATAGACCGCAGCAAAAAACAGGGCGACGGGGATTATCCACAAAGCCCGCGTTAATTTGACCGTGGTCGCGGCGGAAAGTGCCTCGGCACCAAATGCCGCCGCCGCACCGACAACGGAGCTTGTGTCATGGATGGCGATCGCCGCCCACAGGCCGAATTGCTGCTGCGACAGGCCGAGCTGAGTTCCCAACCACGGAAAAAGAAATAGGGCCGCGGCGTTTAGAACGAAGACCGTTCCCAGCGCGACCGACATATCATCGGGTTCGGCATCGATCGACGGGCCGACGGCCGCGATGGCGCTGCCGCCGCAGATAGCCGTTCCGGATGAAACAAGCGTTGACGTTTTTGAACGCATCCCCAACGCTCTTCCGATCAGAAAGCCTAGGATCAAAGTACCGGCAACGGTTATGACCGTCAGCAGCAGCCCGTCTTTTCCGGTCTCGTACACCGCGCCGAGGTTCAGCCCGAATCCGAGCAGCACGACCGAAAATTGCAGCAGGTATTTTGTAGGTTTCCCCGTGAGTCCGGGAAACGGATTGCCGAGCGTGAGCGCGAGAGCGAGGCCCGCCGCCAGCGCCAGCGGTGCAGACCCCCACGGCGACAGGCAGAATAGTAGGAGGGCGAAGAAGATGATCTTGGCGGCCCACATAAAACGGTAGAGTTTAAAAGAAAAAGCGGGAAAAAGATAATCGTCTTTACCCCGCTCCTGTTTCTACCTTTTGCCTAAGCCGTTATCGAAGTATCCCGAACACTGTCTGCAATATCGACGTCGTCCGCCCGATCGGGTCACGGCGAATTCGGCGTTCTTCATCGGCCATTACATAAAACAGCCCGTCGAGAGCCTTATCCGTGACATAACCGTCGATGTCGGTCGCATCCTGGCCAAACAACCGGCCAACAAATCCGTAACGCCCGATCAGCGATTTATACTGTTGCGTGACGCCCACCTCGGCCGTGAAATCCTCGACTATCGGACGGAACATAACTCGCAGGCGGTCCTCGCTTGTGCGGCGGAAGAATTGCGTCGCCGCGTCGTCCTGTCCGCTGAATAGGATGTTTCGTGCGTCATTGAACGACATCTGGCTCACCGAATCGACGAAAACATCTGCGGCGACCGGCACGGCTTTTTCTGCCGCGTGATTCATCGCCTCTACGAACTCATCGACCTTATGGCCCTGCCCGGCGAAACGGAGCATGCTCTCGGTTCTTTTTAATCCACTGGGAAGCGGAATGCGGACGTCGGCGTTATCGAGAAATCCGTTATGCCGGCCGAGATCGCGGATCGCGCGGGTTATGCCTTGAGACAAAGCGGCTTTTAACCCCGAGGAGATCGTCGATTCCGGCAGATTCGTGTTTCGGGTTCGGTAAGTCTGGCCCAAGCCAACGCCGGACATCACGACCGCGAACAACGCGATAAATGTGAGTGAACTGAAAACTTTCTTCATACTGCCCTCCAAGCAATACAGTGGCAATTAATGTGCCGCTGCGGCAATTGATCTGCCGATGCTTTGATTAGGTTACATATGCGAAAGTTCGTCCACTATTTACCACTGAAATTGCACGAAATGGTGTAATTTATTACGCTGCCTTGCCTTGATTGGCAACCGCGTCTTCAGCTGCTTTTACCGCCTCGGCATCGCCCAGGTAATAGCTCTTTGTGGGCTTAAGGTCGTCGTCCAATTCATAAACCAGCGGGATGCCGGTCGGGATGTTGCGGTGCACGATGTCTTCGTCAGAGATCGTGTCGAGATATTTCACCAACGCACGCAAGCTGTTGCCGTGTGCCGCGATGATCAACCGCTTTCCTGCTTTGATCTTCGGCATTATCTCCGTCTCGTAGTATGGGATCACACGGCTGACGGTATCCTTCAGGCACTCGGCGGCGGGAAACTTGCCGGGTTCGATGTCGAAATACCGGGGATCTTTTCCAAGCCATCGCTCGTCGGTTTCTTCGAGCGCGGTCGGCGGAATATCATAGCTGCGGCGCCATATTAGCACCTGCTCCTCGCCGTATTGGGCAGCGGTCTCGGCTTTGTTAAGACCTTGCAATGCACCGTAATGACGTTCGTTGAGCAGCCACGATTTTGTGACCGGTATCCACATCAGATCCATCTCGTCGAGGATCAACCAAAGGGTGCGAATCGCTCGTTTCAGCACCGATGTATATGCCTCGTCGAACGTGTAACCCTCGGCCTTTAGCAATTGGCCGGCGGCCTTTGCCTCAGCAACCCCTTTTTCGGAAAGGTCAACGTCTTTCCAACCGGTAAACCGATTCTCTTTATTCCATTCACTCTCGCCGTGGCGGATCAAAACTAGTTTGTGCATAGCCTAATTATTCAACAACTTCTTAACTTCTCCAACCAAGTACAGCGAACCGGTCACGAGGATCAGGCCCCCGGGTGACGAAAGTTCCCCGGCTTTCGTTATTGCCTCCCTCACCGTATGGGTAGCTACAGTTCGGCTCTTCAAATCATCCGGTAGCATCGCTGCGATATCCTCCGGTTCCATCGCACGCGAATTTTCCGGTCGCGTGAGAACGACGTTCTGTGCCATGGGGAAAAGGATCTCGGCCATCTCCGCTACATTCTTGTCCTTCATCGCGCCAAAGATCATAGTGATCTCTCGCTTTTCATAGCCCTTCAGAAAGTCTCTAAGTGCCTTGGCACCGCCGATGTTATGAGCACCGTCGTAGAGAGTATTTCCCGCGTATTCCAGCCGGCCCGGATGACGAGCGTTGGTCAGGCCCAGACGGACAGCAGTTTCGGAAATGTCGAATTCTTTGGCAAGAATCCTTGCCAGCTCGACGGCGATCTTTGCGTTCTCGACCTGGTGCTTGCCTTTCAGCCCCAGTTCGTACGGCATAGAGCCGGCAGCATTAATTCTGACGATCTTGAGCTCGGGATTACGAATATCGTCGAGTCGGTCGTCGATGGCGATATTTACCTCAGGTAACTGCGGCCCAATGACCGCGACCGTCGTTGATTCGCCGATAATGGCGGCCTTTTCGCCGGCGATCTCCTCTATCGTGTCGCCGAGATATTCCTGATGATCGAGGGCAATTTGCGTGATCGCCACGATCT
>JAEWBM010000158.1 GCA_023391155.1 Acidobacteriota bacterium | reverse complement strand
CGTCAGTATCGTACCGTCCGCCTCGCGGTGGATCATCGACCCCTGAACATTGCAGACCGCCAGCACCTTACAGCCCTGCTGCTTAGCCTCGCGCATCGCCGCGATCGTGTCCGCCGTCTCGCCCGATTGAGAGATGACTATCAGCAGATCGGTCTCGCTCAGCACCGGGTCTCGATAGCGGAACTCCGAAGCATAATCAACTTCGACCGGCACTCGTGCCAGCTTTTCGAGCATGTACTTCCCCGCCAATCCCGCGTGCCACGACGTCCCGCACGCCGCGATCTTTATCGATGTCAGCGAACGAAATTCTTCCTCCGAAATGTCCATCTCCTCGAGATAAACCCTTCCCGTGTCCAGCGACACGCGGCCCTGCACCGTATCCCGCACCGCCCGCGGCTGCTCGTATATCTCCTTGAGCATGAAGTGCTTAAAGCCGCCCTTCTCGGCCATTATCGGGTCCCATGTGATCCGCTGCTGCTGCGGCTCGACGACATTGCCGTCAAAATCCGTGACGCGGACAGCGTCTTTTGTCAGCACGGCGATCTCCCTGTCTCCCAGGAAAAACACATCGCGCGTGTGCTGCAGTATCGGCGGAATATCCGAGGCGACAAAAAACTCCCCGTCACCCAAACCGACCACCACCGGCGGCCCTTCACGCACCGCAATTACGGTATCCGGCTCATCAACCGAAATGATCGCGAGCGCAAAGATCCCCCGCAGCTCCTGTGCCGCCATTCGCACCGCCTCTTCCAGCGTCCGGCCCTCGGTTTCCTTATAGTGCCCGATCAGATGGGCGATCACCTCGGTGTCCGTCTCGGTCTTGAAGGTGCTCCCAAGCTCAGCCAACCGATCCTTCAGCGTCAAATAATTCTCGATGATACCGTTATGAACGACCACCACCTTGCCCGATTGGTCACGGTGCGGGTGGGCATTCTCTTCCGTCGGACGCCCGTGCGTCGCCCACCGCGTATGCCCGATCCCGTACGTCCCGTCCAGCGGATTCAGCCTGACCGCCTCTTCCAGATTGCGGAGCTTCCCCTCCGCACGCCGCAGTTCGAGGTGCTTCTCCTCGTCCACCACAGCGATCCCCGCCGAGTCATACCCGCGATACTCGAGCTTTCTTAGGCCGTCAATGATGAGGGGCACGACCTGTTTATTCCCAACGTAACCTACAATTCCACACATAAATTATTAGACCGAATGATATAACTCGTGAACTGCTATTAAAATGGATTCTTCATCCGAGGCCTCAAGCGCCGCCTCGCGAAGAGCGTCCGTGTAATCCGAATTTTCCTTAAAATGCTCGTCCGGATCGAAGGGCGTATCGGCGTAGACCAGACTTATCCGGTCGGTGTGGACCTCGCTTCCGACGCCTTTATACTGCCCCTTTATGTTTTTGATGATCGTACAGCCGCCAAAGGTGTGAAGAAACTCCTCTTCAAAAGCGCTACGCAGCCGCTCGTAATCAGATCTGCCCGCCTCAGGCAGATATATCTCGATCCTTGCTCTTTTTGATAGCGGCAACGAACTTGTCCTTCCTTTCCTTAAATTTCGACATCCGCGCCAAGGCCTCTTTCGCCGAAACCTGCTCGGCTGAGTTCGTCTTCTCTTTTTGGCCCTGCTTCGTCATATACTATTCAAAACCTAAGCTGCTTTCTTCACCTCGCGAGCTAACGCGGCGATAAACTTCTTGTCCGCCAAGATCCTCTTTTCGACCGCCGTTTTATCCGAATCGATTGTCATGGACTGACGCAGCTTTTGTTCAATGAGTTTTTTTACTTTTACCGGGTCGCCGCTGCCTGCTTCCGCCTGTAGCGACTTCAGCAGATCCAAACCGACGTTAAGCGTGATCTCGACCTGTATATTTGACTCCGCTACCTCGTTCGCCGTCGCAGTCCGTTTACGACGTCGCAATTCGTACTTCCCGGGCTCAAGCAAAGATTCATCATCTATCCCCTTTGCCTTCATCGCGTCATGCTCTTTTTTAGTCACCTTTAGAATCGAGTCACTCATACTTCTTTCTCTCATCCCAATAAGCTGCAGATTCTGTTTTTGTTGCCCTTCTGGCAGAGATCAAACGATACTTTTCCTCATCACGCACCGTGTAAACTACGAGCAGGACGCCCTGCTTGCTAAGGCCCAACACCTTGAATCGATGCTCCTCCAATGAATGCTCGCGATCAAAGATGTCTAGTGCGAAGTCATCACCAAAAACTTCAACCGCTGCCTCGAAACTGACGCCGTGTTTGCCCAGATTCGCAACTGCCTTGTCAAGATCCCATTCAAATACCATTTGCGTGGAGACTACCCTTTCGCTTCCTTCTTTCCCTTCTCCACCTTCTTGGCTGGGACGCCCACCACTAACGAGTCAGCCTCCACATCCTGGATCACCACGCTTCCCGCTCCAGTGACCGCTCCGTCGCCGACCTTGACCGGCGCCACCAGCATTGTGTCCGAACCGATCCGCACGTTGTCGCCGATCTCTGTCTCGTGTTTGTTCTTCCCGTCGTAGTTGCACGTGATCGTCCCGGCTCCGATGTTCGTCTTTTCGCCGATCGTAGCATCGCCTAAATACGTCAGGTGGCTTGCCTTCGAACCCGGCCCCAGCCGCGTCTTCTTTAGCTCAACAAAATTCCCGACCTTCGCTCCCGCGCCCATCACCGCGTGCCCACGCAGATGGGCCATCGGCCCTACCGTACAATCACGTCCGATCTCCGAATCAGTGATAACGCAGTTTTCCAATATCGTAACTCCGTGGTCGATATTCGAATCCGTAATACGCGTTCCCGACCTGATCACACATCCGTCGCCGATCTCGGTTCGTCCCTCGATCATCACTCCGGGATAGATCGTCGTGTCCCGGCCGAGCTTCGCACGTTCGCTTACGTAGGCGTTCTCCGTATCGATGAATGACACCCCGTCCGACATCTGCCGGTCGATCGTCCTCTTTCGTATTTCACTCTCGAGCTTCGCCAACTGTCGGCGGTCATTTACCCCCTCGATCTCGCTTGCGGCAGCGTGAAGGTACATTCCCACGTCCTCGCCGTCCTCTCTCAACAGCGCCGGGACGTCCGTCAAATAATACTCACCCTGCGCGTTATCGTTCCTTACGCGTGCCAGGGCCGAAAACAGCTTCTTGGAATCGAAGCAATAGATACCCGCGTTAATTTCATTTACCGCACGCTCATCCTCGGTCGCATCCTTTTGCTCGACTATCTTTCGGAATAGCCCATCCTCATCCCGAATGATCCGGCCGTATCCCGTCGGATTGCCAAGCTTCACCGTCAATATCGTGGCGGCCGCGCCCTTGCCCCGGTGGTGATGCTGCTGCTGTATAAGGCCGGCAAGCGTATCGTGCTTTATCATCGGTACATCTCCCGAAAGCACTACAAGAGTCGAATCGGAATCTGCCAGAAACTCTCGTGCCGAGTTCACCGCATCGCCTGTCCCTAACTGTTCTTTCTGCCAGACGAATTCCACCTGGCCCGGGTCCAGCTCATCGAGTACCGCTTTCTTCACATCCTCGCCCTGATGCCCGATAACCACATAGATCTTTTCCGGGGCGAGCGCCGCCGCCGTCGCACATACGTGGTTGATCAGCGGCCTGCCGTCCAGTCGATGCAATACCTTCGCGATCTCGGATCTCATCCTGGTCCCGAGGCCCGCCGCAAGTATCAATACATTGATCGGCTTCTGTTCGTGTTCAGAGGCGGTCATCTAGGTAATTTTGCCATAGTCGGCAGTAATATATCGAATTTGCAGGTGTTATCGCTTTGCGAGTCCTCAGGCCCAAAAACTTCTAAACACATTCGAGTACGGCGGCGGCAAGCTTATCAGGGTCGAGCCTCACCTTAATATCGTCCGCCAAAAGTTCGGCAAACACAGCTTCCGCCCCGTCGATCGCGTCACCGGAAACGGACCCGCGGATCCCGATCTGCTCCGAGCCCTGCGACCCGTAATCCTCTGCTTGTTCCGGCGAGATCGCTTTAGTATTTACGATGATGCGGTCAAAGCGTATTGCAGGTGCGTATTGCCTTAAGATCTCGATATGCCGCCTCGCCGACAGCCCGTCCGTCTCGCCCGGCTGCGTCATCAGGTTTGAGACGATCACCTTCACCGCCCTGCTCTTCGCGACCGCCTCGGCAAGCCCCCGCACCAGCAGCGGCGGTATCAGGCTGGTATAAAGCGACCCCGGCCCGACAGTGATCAGGTCCGCCGCCTCGATCGCCCTCACTGCCGGCTCAAGCGGTTCGCAATCGTCGGGCTCCAGATACACCCGCTTGATCCGCCCTCCGAGTTTTCCGATGGTTGTCTCTCCATTCGCTGTCGAACCGTCGGTCAATTCCGCCGAAATGCGAACATCCGAATCCGTCGCCGGATAGATATGCCCTTTGCTCGCAAGAACTTCCGACGAGAGCCTCACCGCTTCGCCGAAATCGCCGGTAACCTCCGATAACGCCGCCAAAAAAAGATTCCCGAAACTATGGCCGCCCAGGTCCCCCGCTCCCGAAAAGCGGTGCCGAAACAGCCTCGATAGCAGGTGCGAATCCTCACTCAGCGCCACCATACAATTCCTTATATCGCCGGGCGGCGGCATGCTGAACTCTTCCCGCAGCCGGCCCGAGCTTCCGCCGTCATCCGATACTGCGACGATCGCCGCCAGGTCCCTTATCGCAAAGCCTTTCTTTGCCGACCCGACGTGGCGCTTGAGCCCCGACAGCAGCGTCGCAAGCCCGTTTCCGCCGCCGATCGCGACCACGTTTAACCCTTTATGGTGCGGGATTTCGGTTTCCATTCTTAATTTGGACTTTAGCTAAATTAAGTTCTATTCGCAATAGTTTCCTTCTGGGATGTCTGGCCGCAAGTGTCTCTGTTAAACATACTTAAAAAAATACTTGTGACATTCTCTGCGGGTGTGGTAAATTAATAAAGCGGTCACTTGCCGTGTCCCACCATTGGTAATGTCCGGCCATCCTTTGGAACTGCACAGTTCACATCTAACCCTTTGATCTGAAAGACTAAATTCCATGGCCCAATCGCCCTTTATCCTGCAAGAACAGCAATTTCAAAAGCTCAAGGCCGTGCTGGCGCGCCTCTGTGTGGAATGTGCCGCTCGCGTGGTTTTCTTGGTGGACCGAGACGGACAGACGATCGCATTTGACGGCGACATCGGTGATATGGACACGACCAGCTTTTCCTCGCTTGCCGCCGGCAACGTCGCCGCGACAAGCAGCATGGCAAAGCTCATCGGCGAAGACACCTTCCCCGCCGTGTTTCATGAGGGCGAACGCGAAAGCATCTTCATCAGTGTTATCGGCCGCAGCCTCTTGGTCGTCGTCTTCGACGAACGCTCGACCCTCGGCCTGGTTAAGATACGCACGAAACGCGCAAGTTTTGAGGTCGCCGCCATCCTTGACGAGGCGGCCCGTGCAGCAGCAGCCTACAACGTCAATAACCCCTCTGTGTTTTCGGATATTACAGACGACGATATAGACAGCCTATTTAGCTAAATTAGCCTGATCGCCATAACCCCCAGTACGACGATGACATTCATTAACTACGCTTCAAGAGAGATCAACTGCAAGATCGTTTATTACGGGCCCGGATTGTGCGGAAAGACGACCAATCTTCAGCACATCTACGATTCGACCGCTCCCCAGGCGAAAGGCAAACTGATCAGCCTGGCGACCGAGACAGACCGAACGCTCTTCTTCGATTTTATGCCGCTTGAGCTCGGCACCGTCCGCGGCTTCAAGACCCGGTTCCACCTTTACACCGTGCCCGGCCAGGTGTATTACGATGCGTCGCGCAAGCTTATCCTAAAGGGCGTAGACGGCGTCGTCTTCGTTGCCGACAGCCAGGAAGAGCGGATGGATGCGAATATAGAGTCGCTCTATAATCTCGAAGAAAATCTTCAGGCTCAGGGCTATGACCTCAAACAGTTGCCCTATGTGCTCCAGCTCAATAAACGCGATCTGCCCAACGTGATACCGGTCGACGAACTCACCGGTGAATTGCTCAAAAAGGGCGAGCCCGTCTATGAGGCCGTCGCTACCGACGGTACCGGCGTCTTCGATACCCTAAAGGCTGTCGCAAAACAGGTACTGACCGAGCTTCGCAAGACCTAACTT
>JAEWBM010000095.1 GCA_023391155.1 Acidobacteriota bacterium | reverse complement strand
CAGGAAAGATCGAAGTGCCCGTTCGCCTACGCGGCCACACTGCCGAATACAGCGTTCGGGTGGGCAGCGGCCTACTTTCCGACGCGGGCGGTTTACTCTCGGGGGCCGTGCCCACAGCAAAACGTATCCTTCTCGTTAGTAATAAAAAGGTTTTCGGGCTATATGGCGGTGCGGTACGGAAGTCGATAGACCGCGCCGGGTTGCGGCCTGAAGTGCATTTAATTGGCGACGGCGAACGATTCAAAACGCTTCGTACCGCTGAGGGCGTTTTGGCCGCTGCGGAGGCGGCAGGACTTACACGCACGGATGCGGTCGTTTCGCTTGGCGGCGGGGTCGTGGGCGATGTGGCGGGTTTCGCGGCCGCGATCTATCTCAGAGGCGTACCGCACCTTCTGATCCCGACAACATTAGTGGCGATGATCGACGCGTCGGTCGGCGGAAAGACGGGGGTAAACTCGCGGGAAGGGAAGAATCGCATCGGGTCTTTTCATCAGCCGGCCGGTGTGCTGGCCGATCCCGCGGTGTTGAAGACACTTGACCGCAGAGAGTTTGTCGGCGGGCTTTGTGAAGCGGTGAAGCACGCAGCGATCTCCGGCGAGAAACTGCTAAAGATCACAGATCGGGTGATTGCCGGCGGGAACGAAGCAGACCTGGAACGTTTTATAGCCGAACATATCCGGTTCAAGGCGAAGTTGGTTGCGAGGGACGAACGCGAGGACGCTGCCAATATCGGGCCACGCAGCCGGAAGATCTTGAATTTTGGGCACACTTTCGGCCATGCTCTCGAGCGGGCGACCGATTATAAACGGTTTCGCCACGGAGAAGCTGTCGGGCACGGTGTTCAATTTGCGATAGAACTGTCAAAAAGACTTGAACTTATTGGTCAAAATGAAGTAAACTTGTTGAACGATGTTATTCGACGCGCAGGGCGCCTGCCCGACGTCGGAGGCATCGGACCGGAAAAGATACTTTCAGCACTCGGTGCTGACAAAAAGAACCTCGGCGATACGGTCCAATGGATATTGCTGGAGGGCATCGGTAAACCGGTGATCATTTCGCAGGACCAACTTCCTAAGGGGATGGCCGAACGAGCCGTCAAAGACTATCTCAACAAAAACCATCACTCCTGAGCAGTTCCAAAAGGAGATCTAAAGCGATGAAACCTGTGACCGAGTTTGGCCCCGAGCACGGCGGTGCCGGCGTCAAGTTTCTCATAATAATGTTGGCCATCGTACTGTTGGCGAATGCCGGGTATAACTATATTCCGGTCGCATACGACGGTGCGAATTTTAGGCAGGAGATGGACACGGCCGTCGTCCGGGGCCTGGCCGCGCCGGGACGAGTAAATCCCGTCGATGTGGTAAAGAATTCGATTCAAAAGGCAGCCGTCGACAATAACGTCCCAAGCGACGCTTATATCGACATAAAGCCCACGGGGGCGACCATCCGAGCGTACGTTTATTACACGAAAGAGGTGGAGATGCTGCCGTTCGGATTGTATAAGTATCCGTATGAATTCGATCACACGGCCGTACCGACAGGTTATCTGGTAGAGGATTCGAAGTAGGTCAGACCGCTGCCGCGAGCGACTCGCGAACGCGGGCCGGTTGTATCTGGACGAGCGAAGGCGGAGCATCCGCCAGCCAGGTTGAGGGACACACGCCGCACGTAGTGCATTTTTCGACTGCCGGACAGGGCAGGCTGGAAAGCGCCGCGTGCGCTTTTTCGTGTTCGGTCTTGAGGAATTCGAACGACAGGCCGGAATCGACGATCGACCACGGCAAGTACTCGTCATAGCTGCGGTCGCGTGAGATGTGGAAAGCCGAATCGATACCGAGATCACGGATCGCCCGTGAGATGTCGCCGCTAAGTTCCGCGGCCCGGTCGATCACCCGTGCGACGGTTCGGTCGCCCGATGAAAAGAGAGCCTGTTCGTGTGCGATGCGGGCCGACATGAATCGTACGTCGACGTTCGGGATCTTTGAAAGCCCTTTGCAAACGTATTTGATCCGTCGTTTGAGCTCTTTTTCGCTGCAGATGGCGTCCCATTGCAGCGGGGTATTCGGTTTGGGAACGAAGCCATTGAGGCTGGGGATGATCTTACCTGCGCGGCCGAAGCGTTTCCCCGCCTCGAGCATCCTGTCTTTGATTCGCTCGACCAGGACGAAGATCTCGTCGAGGTCTTCGTCGGTTTCCGTCGGCAGTCCGACCATGACGTAGAGCTTGATCGTGAGCATTCCGCGATCGAAGACCGCTCCGCAAATATCGACGATCTCGTCATTGGTCAGATTTTTGTTGATGACGCGGCGGAGCCTGTCGCTGCCCGTTTCGGGGGCGACGGCGATCTGCTGGTCCTTTGACTCGACGAGCGCATCGAGCAGCTCGTCCGAGATCTGGTCAAGGCGGAGGCTCGAGACCGAGATGCGGTAATCCATCGCCCGGAGTTCACGCAGTATTGTCGAGATCTCCGGGTGGTCGCAGACCGCTGTGGAAACCAGGCCGATCTTGTCGGTCTTGCCCCGCCATTCGGCGGCCTTTGCAAGAATATCTTTGGCGGGGACGACGCGCGGAGGATAGTAGTTATATCCGGCCCAACAGAAACGGCAACCCTGCGAACAGCCCCTTGATATCTCGACAAGCAGGCGGTCGCCCATTTCGGCCTTCGGCGCCCAGACCGAGGTCGAGGGGCAAAACGTGTCCTGATTGACGAGAAACTCGGAGAGTTCCGTTTCGCCGCGTTTCAGTGCCCGGCGAAGCGTCCCTTCTTTGGGGTTGATCGCCGCCAGGGCCCGTCCCACGCGTTTGGGAACGCCTTCGGCGTTCGGTAGATAGTCGAAGACGGTGCCGTCATCGTTATAGATGACGTCGTAAAGCGACGGGACGTAAAATCCCCGGCCGAGACGCGCCAGAGCGATCAAAATTTCATCCCGCGTCTCGTGTTCAAAGATCGCGTCGATCAGCTGATAAGCGAGGATCTCGCCCTCGCCGACGGCGATCACATCGGTGAAATCGGCTATCGGTTCGGGATTAAGGAACGATGCCGCCCCGCCCATGATGACGAGAGGATCGTGATGTGTGCGCTCGGATGACCAGACCGGAACACCGGAAAGCCGGAGCATCCGGGCCATATTCAGGTAATCGGTCTCGAAGGAGATCGAAAAGGCGACGACATCGAAATCGCGGACCGGAGTTTGTGTCTCCAGCGAAAGCAGCTGAGTTCGTGTACGCTCATAGTCCGCCATCTCATCCCGATTCGGCAGAAAGACGCGTTCGCAGGAAACATCCGGGATACTATTGAAGAGCTCATACATTGTATGAAGCCCGAGATTGGCCATCCCGATCTCGTAAGTATTCGGATAACAGAGCGCAATACGAAGTGCCGCGCCGTGGGTGACGCGGTAACCTTCTTCTGCGGCAAGCCTTGCCTTGTAACTTTCCGTTATCTTCTTATTCATCAGAAACGCAAACTATTAGAGTAGCAAATGCGGCGTGGGGATGGAAGAAATTTAGGTGTGAAAAAAGGGAGGAGGCCTGGGGGCCTCTCCCTTTCTGTAATATCGGACCGTTCTAGCGAGGGCCGTCGTATTTAACCTCGCCCTCTTTCATATTGTAGACGAAGGGGCGATGCTGAACGACGAACTGCTTATCGTCATAGACCCCGTCACCGTTGACGTCGACCTTTACCTCGAGCTTGTATTTTTTTCCGGGCTGATGCTTTTCCTCGAGTTCATAAGCGAGATTGTATTGGCTGCGGAGCAGTGCGTTGATGTTGTTGAGATATCCGGGGATCTCGCCCTCAAACGTCATCTCGAAATGCATCCCGCCCGATTCCTTTGCAAAGGTGTTCATCGTGTTCTTTGCTTGGAGAAACGTCATTCTACCGGGCATTCCGGTGAGGCCGTCGGTCGCCGGCAACAGGTGCTCATAGCGTTTGAAGAAGAGGTTGCCGGAGCTGATGATGTAGATCGGCACGCCCGCCTCTTGAATGATCTTGCGGATCTCGCTGTAGTTCAGTTTGCTGAAAGTGTCGATTCCGGATGCAACAAGTATGACGGCCTTTCGTTTTGCCCGCACGTCCACCATGCCGCCGTATTCGGCCTTTTCTTCCTCCGATCGATCGAGGACGACCGAATCGCCGCGTCCGCCGATGAGAGTAAATGCCAGTGCATCGAAGAGATTGTTTTCGCGAAAGGCCGGTCGATTGCGTAAGAGCAGATTGATGGTCTGGTTGATCCGGCCCGGATCGTTTGTAAAGTCCGTGATCGGCGTCGGCCGCATATCGAAAGCGATAACCGAGGCATAATCATCTGGCGGCTTGATGAAACGGGTGATGAACTGTGCGACCGGGCGGATCGTTTCATACGCCCCGGGTTCGAAATAACGGCCGTTTGCCGAGCCGAACACCTCTGTCCATTTGCTGTATTCAAGAACGACGCTGACCGTAATCGGTGATTCGGGCGTAGCGAAACTCGTGATCTCTTTTTTCACGCCGTTTTCAAAAACAGCAAAATTGTCCTTGGTGAGGCCGGTGATGATCTGGCCGGTCTTTTTGTTATAGACGACGGCGTCTATGTTAACGAGGTTCGTTTCGATCTCAACGACCTCGCCGGTATCCTCGGCGTTACGGGCCTCTTCGAGCAGGCGGCGCTCCTCTGCCTCCTTTAGCAATTCCTCTTCCGTCTTGGGCGTCGGGCGCTGGTTCGCCTTTTCATTTCCGCGGGGCGCGGGGCGTTGCGGGCGAGATTGAGCAAAGCTCACAGATGCGGTGAGAAGCGATATCGCGACGAAAACGGCCGCGAATGAATAGCAGCGACGGATAAGTATATTCATAGTTTGAAAAGGCCTTTTCCCGTTAGAGTATGATTGTCGCGATTTCGTTGGCTTATATCAAGGTTTTTCGGGAGCCGATATGATTGACACTGCGCGCGGCAGTGTCTAAAATCGCCCAAGCGTTATTAAATATATGACAACATCCATTGGTCCGAACAAGAGAGCGGCGGGCGTTTCTGTTTCGAATGAGGGACTGGTGGCGGTCGCGATAGAGCCGGGCGGCGGCATCGCGGCGGAGCATCGGGGCAGTTTACCCCCCGGCGCGGATGAGATCGCCTCCCTGAATGAGTTTGTCCGCGGCATTCGCAGCGAGCTTGGTGAGATCGAGGTGCTCGGCGTTGCCGTCCCGGGCCTTGTTAATCGCGGGTCCAACCGAGTCGAGTTCTCGGCGGAGTTTCCGGCGCATGCCCACGCCGATCTTGCGGCGATCTTAAGTGAAGCTGTGGAGATACCGTGCGTTATAGAGAACGACGCGAACGCGGGCGGCTTCGGTGAACTTCAGTTGGGAGCGGGGCGGGGCTCTAAGGATCTTTTCTACGCCACGCTCGGTTCCGGCATCGGGGGATGCATCATTCTCGACGGCGAGGTCTGGCGGGGAGATTCCGGATTCGCGGGGGAATTCGGCTATGTGACGATAAACTCGGACGGGATGAGGCTTGAGGACGTGGCCTCGGCAGCAAACATCGTCCGGAGAACACAAAGCCGAATCCATCAGGACCGGACATCGGTGCTTAGCGGGGTGGATGAACAGTCCCTGACGATCAACGACATTGTGGAAGCGGCGAAGAATGAAGACGATTTTGCCCTCCTGATGCTCGAGCGGACCGGCCGTTATGTCGGTTCTGCGATAGCGAGCGTTATTAATTTATTGAATATTGAACGGATCGTGATCGGCGGTGCGATCATGGATTCCGGGCCGGTCATTCTCGATTCGATCATCGCCCGCGCGAAGGAGTTTTCGTTCGGGCCGGCATTCGCCGGGACCTCGATACGGGCAGGCGAATTGGGCGATAAGG
>JAEWBM010000028.1 GCA_023391155.1 Acidobacteriota bacterium | reverse complement strand
CGATCTCGCCTTTTAGGGCGGCGGTGCGCTCGCGGTGGGCGATTATTTGTTCGGAGCGGTAACGATGGTCGCGTTCGTCGCGGTCGCGTTCAAGGGCACTCTCCGAATGGCGGCGGCGAACGTCAGCGAGAGCTTCTTCAGATTCGCGGGCTTTACGGGTCGCATCGCGGAACGCCTCTTCTTGAGCAGTAACACGAGCGGCGAGGTCCTCTTCGAGCTTGACGGCCGCTGCGAGCTGCACCTTAAGTTCTTCCAGGAGCCGGGTAAGATATTGGCCCTCGGCAGCGAAAAGTTGGCGGAGCAGGACGCGGAATTCTTCCTGCAGCGCCACATAGCGGCGTGTTTTTGCGGCCTGCCGGCGAAGCGAATTTGCCTGTTTTTCGATCTCGGAAACGATGTCAGAGATGCGGCCGAGATTTGTCTTTGCCGATTCGAGCCGCGATTCGGCGGCCCGTTGACGGGTGCGGAATTTCGAGATGCCGGCCGCCTCCTCGATCAGCCCGCGGCGGTCACCGGGCTTTGCCGAGAGGATCTGGCCGATGCGGCCCTGTTCGACGATGGCGTAGTGGGCACCGGAGAGCCCGGTGCCGGCAAAAAGATCCTGAATGTCGCGAAGGCGGCAGGTCTTGCCGTTGAGCAGGTATTCGCTTTCGCCCGAAAGATAGAGCCGGCGGGTGACCGAAACGGCCTCGCCGGGGGCAAAATCGAGGGCGAAGGAGCGGGGGCGCCAGTGGCGCTTGGTTTTTATCGTGCGTTCGACAGTGCGGACGGAGCCGACCTGGGCAGCCTGAACCTTTTCGAGAGCTGCCTCTTCCTCCTCGGGATGAGAGCCGTTGCCGTTGCCGTTCGCGTTCGCGGTGACCTCGGCTTCGGCGACCGCCGGGGCAGGTTCCTCGCCTGCCTGCTCGGCCTCAAGGGCGTCGACATCAACGGCTAGTTCGTCGATGCTGCTCAGCGTCTCGTCGATATCCTCGAGCTCGGCGTCGTCGACATCGAAAGAATCCTCATCGCGGACAAGATGCAGTACCACCTCGGCCATTCCGGAAGGCTGACGGCTCTTCGTGCCCTGAAAGACGACGTCCTTCATCTCGCCGCCGCGGAGCGATTTTGCACGCTGCTCGCCAAGCACCCACGAGATGGAATCCGACACGTTCGACTTGCCGCAGCCGTTCGGCCCGACAACGGCCGTAATGCCGTTTCCGGTGAAAACGATCTCGGTGTGATCGGCGAAAGACTTAAAGCCGGTAATTTCGAGGCGTTGGAGCTTAAACATTTATATAGTGCCGCCGTGAGGATGTAGCACTATATTTTGGGGTATTGGGGGGAAATAGTCAAGAAAATGATGAGTGAAGAATGATGAATTATGAATGTGCAGGCTTTAGTGGCGAGCGGCGCAGAAAACGCTAAATCAAATTTCAGACTTTTGAGCGCTGCGCGTCAACATCATTCTTCATTCTTCATTCATCATTCGTCATTCATAATTCATCATTCACTTCAGTCCTTCCTGTTCGGCGCGTTCGTTGTCGAGTTCGGTCAGGACGTCGAGGAGGAAATTGGTGTTGCTGGAAACGGAGATTACGACCGGGAATTCGTTTTCGGCTGTCGAGAATTCAAAAGTGCCGCTGGCTAGTTCGATGATGATGCGGAAGGCGGCGACGCCGTTCTGGCCGTTGCATTCGGCATCGACGATCTTGCCTTCATTGAACGAGACGTTGGCCAGATGCATGTCCGATTTGATGACGAGCAAGCCCGTCATCTTGGCATTTTCGATCACCTGGACGGCGTCAAAGATGCTGACGTAACCGAGATTTCCGGCGAGAGTGACGTCGGTGCGGACCTTTTGCGGCGAACGGTCGCGGTTGGTGGCAAAATCGGGGCGGCGGGCGCGGCGAATGGCCTCGAGGCCCGGTGCGACGGAGATACGCGGATCAAGGAGCTTTGCCTCTTGAAGCCGATCGTAAGCCAGGTCAAACTCTTCGCGGGCGATATAAAGCGTGACCAGGGCAAGGCACTGGCGGGCGGCCTCGTTAAGATTTTTCTGCTTGATGCAGATGTCCCGCATCTTCTCCCTAAGCGGGATCGATCGCGGGCTGCGGTCGATGGATTCGCGAAGCAGGGCGAATGCCTTTTCGGTCGAGGCGTATTTAACGAAAAGATCGGCGTCGAGAAGGACGGATTCGATCGAAACCTCGGTGACCGGGAGGGCGGGTTCGGCAAGCATTTGACTCATAACGGCAGGGGTTGAACAAC
The DNA here is from genome assembly GCA_023391155.1 of Acidobacteriota bacterium. Taxonomy (GTDB): domain Bacteria; phylum Acidobacteriota; class Blastocatellia; order Pyrinomonadales; family Pyrinomonadaceae; genus OLB17. The sequence goes on along the minus strand of JAEWBM010000028.1, from coordinate 1,545 downwards.
TGTGTTCAACACTACAAAATTATCATAAACCGCAAAAAATGTCACCTATTTCCCAAAAATATTGAGGCCCCAAGCGGCAATTAATTGCACGCCTCGGGCCTCAGGGGGTTACGGCAACGCCGCAACTATAGAGAAAAATTGAAGTTGACGAAACCGGTGGCCTTTACGGGCGAGCCATCGCGGATGACCGGTCGAAACTTCCAGCCCATTATCGCATCGCTGGCGGAACGCTGAAGCAGGCGATGGCCGGAAACATCACGGACCTCGACCACATCGCCGTTCTCATCGATCAGAATATTGACGGTCACGACGCCCGAAGCCCGCATTTGGCGAGCTGCCGCAGGGTAAACGGGCGGCTGCTGTCGGACGACGTAGGGCAAGAGCGTGCCGACATCGACGGGTTCGCCATCGGCCGCTGCCGCACCGGAGGCCGGGGCCTCGTCGCCTTCGGCCGCTTCGGCAGGGGGCGGCTCATTGCGCGGCGCACTCTGGACTATTCGAACAGGCCGAGTGCTGCGAGCGGACTGAGTTTCAACAGGCTGCGGTTTATCGTCGGGCATATTCGCGGCGACCACCGTCTCGGGCACCTCGGCCGGAGTGGGTTCGACCCTTTCTGCCTCGGCGGCCGGTACGGGTACCGAGCGGCGATCGACGGGCTCCTGTGCGAGAGCCTGTTCGACGGCGGGGTCGATGATCGCGTTAAACACGACCGATTTGGAATCCGCCATTCGCTGGCGGGCATTGGCCGTCTCGTCACGCCAACGTCGGGCATCATACTCGTCACGCGAGAGGCTGCTGCGCGCCGCAGAGGCCTCTTCCAAAAGCGGCATCGCAACCGGAGCACGGGCCTCCTCGCCGGCGACCTCTTTGGCCTGGGTGATGATGAGCTCACGCGTTTCGCGCATCTGCTCAATATCGGTCACGGCCTCAAGCGGCAGGTTGCGGTCGCTGACGTTCAGGCCCAGCAAGCGATAACGCTCGATCTGGTTGCGAGAGCCTTTCACGATCTGGCCGGCGACCAGCGGATAATAGGTGTCAGCGTGAGCGTTATTGGCCTTGTAGGACGTAAAAAGTTCGGTCAGGATCTCGCGGCTTTTCTTATAATTTCCCTGTTCGAGCAGGCTGTTCATTAAAAGAACATTTGCGACGGAGTTGACGGACGGGTCCGCGGATTCGCGGCGGATATTCTCTAATTCAAATATGGCGGCGGGATAATTGCGAACGGCGATAAAGGCTTTTGCGCGGTCGATGCGGCCCTGCATCACATCGGCGGGCCTAACGGGTTCGGCCGGTGCGGCCTCAGCCGAAGCGGCATCTTGGGCGAACGCGCCGGATATAAGAACGAATAAAATTAATAGAACCGAATTGCAATACCTCATGACTTTTAACGGCACTTCAGTCCTCCTTATGACTTGTTTTCCGTAAAGGCCAAAAGCGAACTGCCGGGGGTATGCTCACTTATAAAGACCTGCCGCAGACGGATGAAAATTTCTGCGGGCTAAATAATTTTGGCGAGCCAAAACGCGAGGCCCGCCCCATTAGTTT
>JAEWBM010000017.1 GCA_023391155.1 Acidobacteriota bacterium | reverse complement strand
AGGCTGAAATGTCTGTCAGGCGCGGCGGCCGGGGCCGACGACGGGGCGGTCGCGGAAAGAAACAAGAAGGTTCCGAACAAAATGGCGGCGGCGAGAACGTAGTCGGTTTTGAAGATGTAGAGCTTGACGCCAAGGAACAAAAGCAGGAAAAAGCCGACGCCAAAGAAGCACCGGCAAAAAGCGACAAAGAATCGAACGATTCCAACGGTGACGGTAACAAAGAAAAGCCGGCATCAAATCGCGGACGCAGCCGGGGCGGCAGGGGCCGCGGCGGAGATAAGCGTTCCGACAAACCTGACGACAACCGCAGCGATCGCGGAGATCGCGGCGACCGCCGTCAACAGCCGACCATCTCCGACCTCCTCCGAGAGGGACAAGAGATCCTTGTTCAGATCGCCAAAGAGCCGATCGCAAAAAAGGGAGCCCGCATCACATCTCACATCGCGCTGCCCGGCCGCTTCCTGGTCTATATGCCGACCATCGAGCACCTCGGCGTTTCGCGAAAGATCGAGTCCTCGAATGAGCGAGGCCGGCTGCGCACCCTGATCCAACGGATCAGGAACGAGGAAGATATTCCCTCAGGCGGCTTCATCGTCCGAACCGCCGGCATCGGCATATCTGAGGAAGACCTGCGTCAGGATGCTCGGTATCTTGTCCGCACATGGCTCGAGATCAAGCGAAAATCCGAAAAGTCCAAGTCGCCTGCCCTTGTTCATCAAGACCTCGACATCGTCCAGCGTCTGCTTCGCGATCACCTTTCGGATGATTTCGCCGCCATCCGCGTCGACAGTGAAGAGGAATATCTGCGAACGGTCGAGTTCATTAACCGAATCCAGCCGAAGATGGTCAACCGCGTCAAGTTTTACACGCGCGAAACCCCCATCCTCGAGGCATTCAATGTTCAGGAGGAGATCGATAAGGCCCTCAAGCCCCGTGTTTGGCTGAAATCCGGCGGCTACTTGGTGATTAACCAGACCGAGGCTCTCGTCGCGATCGACGTCAACACCGGCAAGTTCGTCGGCAAGGGCAACGCTCGCCTGGAAGACACCATCACTCGCACCAATATGGAAGCGGTTGACGAGATCGCCCGCCAGATCCGCCTCCGGGATCTCGGGGGCATCATCGTGCTCGACCTCATCGACATGGAGGACCGCCGCAACCGGCATAAGGTGTCACAGGCTCTCCAGGAGGCGCTCGCCGATGACAAATCGCCGACCAAGGTGCTTTCATTCAATGACTTCGGGCTCATCATTATGACCCGCAAGCGCGTCAAGCAATCACTTGAACGCACGATGTGTTCGCCTTGCGAATATTGCGAAGGGGCTGGCTGGGTAAAATCCGCTCAGACCATTTGCTATGAATTGCTCGCCGAGGCCCGCCGGCTTTCAAAAGAGGTCGACGACGTCCGTCAAACGACGCTCCGCATCCACCCCGAGGTCGCGAGCGCTCTCCGCAGCACCGAACGATCGGTACTCGAAGAGATCGAGGCTCACCTCGGCAACGTCGACATCACCGCCGACCCCGCGATCCACCAGGCCCAATTCGACTTCGCCTTCATTTAGAAGGTCGCGTACAGAAATGAAAAGGGGCACTTCGGTGCCTCTTTTTATTTATAGTTCGAGAGATTTACGGAGACTCTTTACTGAATCCGGCTTGGCGAATATCGAGTCGGCGACCGGGCGGTTATATTGGATCGATTCGAAATTGATTCGCGACATATGCACGCCGTTTGTGAAGCGGTCCACGATGTACGGGGCGCGGATGCCGCCGATATCAACGAATTGGGCGTAGCGGTCCTCGTGGACTGTCTCTTCGCCGGCTTCGTTTACCGAACGTCGTATCGCCTTTACCGGTGTGCCGTCGTCCGCGATCTCAAACTCGACCGCGAACCCGTCATCATAGGTTAGCAGCAGCACGTCGTTTCGCTTCCCGAGCGTGGCCTGCCGTCGCCCGATATGTTTAAGCTCGGCATGGCCCCGCCACTCGCCGCGAAGCAAGGTGTCCAAACCGCCACGCACGCCGTGATCGAAGTTCGCGATCTGCTCCTCGCTCTGGTCGCGGACCATTTCCGAGGCACCATCGTAATACCACGCGGTCTCGCCGTCGTTCCCCTGCACCATCCGCTCGCCCCCGCCCTTGAACTCCGTCCGTTCGCGGCCCGGAAAAACGATGACGTCATAGAACGATTGGAACGAGACAATTGCACCGTCGCGGATGGTACTGTAGCGGCCGCGGCCGATCTGGGTCTTTATTGCCAGGTACTTTTCCCCACCCACAAAATTGACGGCTCTCGAGAGGACCGTCTCCGGGTCGGCATCCTGGGCCGTGACAATGCCAACAGCCGCGGCGAGAGTAACCAGTAGAAAAAGAGGGAGTCGAGAGGCCTTAAAAATCATAGACTATCGTTTTTGAAACACCTGACCGCTTTCCGCTGCGATGCACAGCCGGGCGGAAACGGATCTCACCCACCGCTTCCTGCACACGCTGCCGCAGGCTTTCCGGCAACGGCGTCAGCATATTTACCACTGAGGCTCGCCCGTTAGTACCAAAAAATACCTTTACCGTTATCTTTCGCCCGGCATCGGCCGGCAGTTCATCAGCCGATATCCGCGGCTGCGGCATACGCGTGATCGCGACACGGCTCGTGATCTCCGGATCGTCATCGTCGTAATAGAGGCTGAATGTGTATTCCGCCGTCAGTTCCGCGTCCACCGGCCGCCCATTTATCAACTTCGGCTGGAACTTGATCTTCCTCGCCGCGGCGATCGCTTGCTCCGTCAGCCCGTCGGGCAAGCTCGTGAGCGGCGTCACCGCACCGACAGAACCGTTTGCGAGCAGCTCAACTCTAAGACGGACCGACCCCTCAACACCGTTGTATTTTGCACGTTCGGTATACGCCGCCCGCGGTTTGTCCGTTACGCGAAAACTTCGAGTGACGCCCTCTTGGCTCGCAGCCGCGGCGGGCGTCTGTGCAGATCCCGCCACCGCGAATAGGCCGCATAACGTAACCGCGAATATGGTTCGGACGATTGCCCGACGAATGATCATATTTCACTTCTCCACTGAAAAAGGCTTTGATGAATACTATCATCAAAGCCCTTGCTCACGGAAAATCCCTCGTGAATTAGTTGAGGCTGAAAACCTCGCTTGCCTTCACGGTGATCTCGCCCTTGTCGGCATCGACGACAAAACCGATCGCCGTCTTCCACTGATTAGTGATCGGCAGTTTCACCTGCTGGTCGATATGCCGCTTTAGGAACCGTGCACCGTACGCCGGGCTGTACCCCTTTTCCGTCAGCACATCGATCGCGGCGTCGGTCACCTCGACCCGCTTCCCCTGCTTCTCCATATGCCGCTGCATCTTCGCCAGGTAAAGCCGGGCGATCTCCCGGACCTCGTCCATCGTAAGCGGCGAAAAAACGATGATCTCGTCGATACGGTTACGGAATTCCGGAGTGAACCGCGACTCCGCCGCCTTCATCACTTCTCCCTTGATCTGCGTGATATCGCCGAGCGTCTTTTGCCCAAACCCCAGCGGCTTTTCATACTTCTTAAAGCTCTCCGAACCGAGGTTCGACGTCATTATGACGATCGCGTCCGAAAGATACACTTTCTTCCCGCGTCCGTCCGTCAGCCACCCCTCGTCAAAGGCCTGAAGAAAGATGTTCATCAGATACGGAGACGCTTTTTCAACCTCGTCCAGCAACAATACCGTATACGGATTATCGCGAAGCTGTTCCGTCAGTATCCCGCCCCGCTCCGAACCAACGATGCCCCGCGGCATACCGATCAGTTTCTCGATCCCGACCGTGCCGTCGCCATATTCGCTCATGTCGATCCGGACCATCTTACTCTCGTCGCCGAACATAAATTCTGCGACCGCCTTGGCAAGCTCTGTCTTACCGACACCGGTTGGGCCAAGGAAAAGCAGCACTCCGTCCGGGGCATAATGGTTCTCTTTTAATGGCCCCTTGTTCAGCCGTAGCCGTTCCGCCACGGCACGGACCGCGTCTACCTGGCCGATAACCCGCTTTCCGAGCTCCTCTTCCATTATCGAAAAACGGTCCGACGTGTCCCGATAGATCATGTCCTTCGGGATCCGCGATTCCTGCGAGATCACATCGATAATGTGCTCGGGCTTTACGACCAATTGCTCGGGTTCGTTTATCTCGACTTTGACCGACGCTGTGTCAAGCCAGCCGATCGCCTTGTCCGGCAGGTGGAGATGCCTAATGTACTTCGGCGACATTTCGAGCGCTGTGTTGATCGCCTCGTCGCTGATCGTCACCGAGTAGTTCTTCTCGAGCCTCGGCCTCAATCCCAAAAGTATTTCCTTCGTCTCATCGATCGTCGGCTCGTCCACCTTCACCAGCCGGAACCTACGCGAAAGCGCCTCATCTTCGCCGATAAACTCTTTGTATTCAGTAATTGTCGTGGCACCGATGATCCTCAGCTCTCCCCGGGCAAGTGCCGATTTGAACATATTCGCCGCGTCCGAGGTCGTTCCCATCGCCGCACCGGCACCTATTATCGTGTGAGCCTCATCGATGAAAAGAATGATGTTATCCTTCTCCTTAACTTCATCGATTATCCCTTTGATCCGCTCCTCAAACATTCCGCGGAGCATCGTTCCGGCGACCAGGCCGCCCATCTGGAGCTGCACGATATGCGAGTCGCGAAGCCGGGCCGGAACCTTTTCCGGCTCAAGTTCGATAAGCCGTGCCAGCCCCTCGACGACGGCCGTTTTGCCGACTCCCGGTTCGCCGACAAGCATCGGCGAATTCGAACGCTCGCGGTGCGAGAGTATCTCGATCATCTGCCGGATCTCTTGTTCGCGGCCGATCGTCGGCGGTATCTTGTCCTGCCGGGCGAGCTTGTTCATTGAAACGCCGAAATGGCGTAGAAACGACGGCAGCTCATATTTTTGCCGAACACGCTCTTCCTCTTTTTCTCGTTTACGAATACGAGTGCGGGCCGATTGTGCCACCTCGTCCGAAGGCACGCCAAGATTCTGCAGCACATCGTTCAGCACGCTTCGCTCGTCGTTCGAAAGAACGTAAAAAATGTCGCTCGCGTCGATGATCCGGCGCCCCTGCGAGCGAGCCCGGTCCATTGCGCGCTTGAATAGCTCGGTCGTTTCGGGCGCGATACGGTATCCGGTTCCGGTATGTTGCCGGCCCGTTTCCATCCGCTTTTCGATCAGCAGCTTCACCGAACGCGGGTCGACCGAAAGGTCGCGCATCGTCGAACTAAAAAGATCGCCCTCCTCGATGGCGATCGCATGCAGGATGTGCTCGACCGTCACGTAATTCTGTTCGCGTCGCTTTGAAGTCTCAAGGGCTGATTCAAGCACACGTCTGCCGCTGTCGCTGAACTTGTCTTTATAAGCGTCTATATCTGCCATACTGCTAAATCTCCGGCCGGGCTCTGACGTGCCTTTCGTCCCACACGGCCAATTGCAATTGTATCACTTCGCCGCCCCTCACGTCAGTATTCGTCCGTCGGGGTTGGTTGGATGCCCGTAACCTTGAAAGGGTGGGCTGTTCACGAATGGCCGGAACGCCCCGTTTGCAAGCATACACGCGCAAAAAGGCGGGTCGCGGGCCGTTTGCCCACGATCCCCGCCTTCACGCATCCGGCCTTGAAAGCTATTTCGCAGTGAAATCCAGGCCCGGGACGTCGTTGTTCACTATGACCACTCTCGGCGTGAAACTGTGCCGCCGTCCGGTGACCGTGACAACGTATGCATTGCCGCCTACGATATTCTCGATCCGGAAATACCCGAATGGGCTGGTCAGCACCAGCCGCGGCGATCCGACGCCGTCGTCGAAGATCACTCGCTGCATGGCGAGCCCGAGGCCTGTCTGGTCAGTAACGCGGCCCGAGACCGTGAAGCCCGACATATTTGGAAGGCTGTCATATTCAAAAGAGCCGATGTCGGTACCATCGCCCGTGGGCGCGTTGTCCGTGCCCGGCACGTCGATCGTGCGGATATAGCCGCGCTGATCGCTGCTCAACCCTTGTGAGCTTCCCTTGTCGATCGCGATGCTGCCCGGCTCAAGAGCGTGAGTCTGTGTGGGCCCGCCGAAATCATTCAAGGGCTGCAGGCCCGGGTCGACTGGAGATGCGTCAGTGCCGACATAATCTGTCCCGCTAGGGGTGCCGGCGGGAAATACGGCGGTCACGCTCGTGTTCTCGCCGATCAGGTTAAAGCCGCCGCTCACCAGCGTGCCGCCGTCGAGCTGGATGTCCTGCGTCACGTTTTCGGCGACGATGGTGTTGGTCAGGGTCAGTGTTCCTGTTTCGTGCCAGATGCCGCTGCGAGCCCCCGAGGCAGTGTTTGGCGCATTGTTGCCGGTGATGGTTGAGGACGTAATGCTCACTTGATTTACCCCGGCCTGAATGCGAATGCCGCCGCCGCCCTCGGTCGCGAGAGCTCCGTTCGCCGTATTGCCGCTTATGGTCGAGTTGATGATGTTTCCGCGATTGGTGAACATCCCGCCCGAGGCGGCACCCGCGGTGTTTCCGCTGATCGTCACGCCCGTGAGCGTCATTGAGGCACTTGCCGAAACATTCATCCCGCCGCCGTTGCCGAATGAGGTGTTTCCGCTGATGGTGGTATTCGCAATGTAAAGATTCGAGCCGGCAAAGCTTATGCCGCCGCTCGTGCTGTTCGTTGAGGAGTTGTTGCTCACGATCGAGTTATAGATCGAAAGCGTGTTCGTGCTGCGGATACCCCCGCCGGTTGTCGTCGTGCGGTTCCCGGAAACATTGACATCGACAAGCGTAAGGGTGCCGGTGTTGTTTATGCCGCCGCCCACTACCGTCGCATCGCCGCCCGTCACATGCACGCCGCTGATGTTCACTACGAAATTCGTAATATTAAAGACTCGGCTGGTCGTTCCGGCTGCGGCAATGTTTTCGATCGTCAGGTTGTGGGACCCCGGGCCGATGATCGACAAGTTTGATGTGATCGCGATCTGTCCGTTCACATCGATCTGAAAAATACCTGGTGCAAACGTGATCGTATCATCGCCGGCGAGAGCATTTGCCTCCGCGACCGCCGCCCGCAAGGTGCAGATGCCGTTGCCCGCCGCAGTTTCGCAAACCCCGTCGCCCGGAGCGATGTCCGTCGCATCTCCATTGTCGTTAACTAAGATGCCGCCGATGAACGAGCTCACGCGTTGGGGTGTGGGTTCAACCGTCTTCGTCTCTTTACCCTCGGCCTGCCGCGTCGTTGCGTCCTGAGCGGTCGACATAACGGCCAGCAGTAACATGGCGGAGAAAGCCGCCCCGAGCGTTCCTAACGAAAGTCTTCGCATTCAAATTCCCTCCATAAGGCGACTTTGCGTCGCACACGTCAAAACCAGGTTAGTTGTTTTTTTGATGAGACTCCTAGGTTACTACAGCTTGTCAATAGGTTCGGCTTGCGTTCGCGAAGCGCTCGATTTTCATATGATTTCTGAACACCGGCACCCGCTCAACAGGCGATTTTGTATCTCATCGTTCCAAAAACGACGCTTTTCCCCACTGGCACGGCTATTGCAAATCACAGTAGTCATCGGAAAGTGATCGATCTGGATAACGAGGCTTCGGCGGAATGCTCGGGGTGTCCAACCGGATCGGCTGAGCGAAAACGAAACAAGGAGTTTAGGAATATGGCACAACAGAACACAAAAGATCAGGGACGTTCGGCAACGTCATCATCAACTCAGGGCGGCCAGGGCGGCACCGCCGCAAAGCGGAGCATGGACCCGGCTTCGAAGGCAAGCGATCAGCCCACCGGCGATCGCGGCTATACAAATGGCGGGTCGGAAAAGAATTTGATTGAACAGGTTAAGTCCACCGCCGCCGGCGCATACGGTACCGCTACATCAAAAGCAACCGAAAAACTCGAAGAACAAAAAAGCTCTCTTACGACCAGCCTGACCTCGGTCGCGGAAAACATCCGTAAACTAGGTCAAAATCTCGGAGAGGAAAGCTCCGACGGTCTGACGAGTTCGGCATCGACATACACCGATACCGCGGCAGATAAGATCGAGCAGGCGGCACGTTATTTCGAACGGCACGACGTCGAAGCGATATACCACGACGTTGAGGACCTTGCGCGGCAGAATCCGGCGATCTTCATCGGCGGTGCGTTCGCACTCGGCTTTCTCGCGGCGCGATTTTTGAAGAGCTCAAACACACGATCGCTTAGCGGCAGCCGTGGGCGTCGAAGCCTCACGGGCGAGGCCGGAACATCTTTCGATACGCCGGGCGGCCGGACGACGGGTACGACTTACTAAGCCGCGAGCCGGCACGACAAGGAGGGCAAAATGGCACAACAACAACTAGCAAGACAACCGGCCAACGACGAGGCCAGTCTCGTTGAGCTTTTCTCGCAGCTTGGCGAACAGGCCGGGACGCTCGTAAAGCAAGAGGCGGCTCTGATGCAGGCCGAGCTGGTCGAGAAGGCATCGATAGCCGGCAAAAACGTCGGCTTTCTGGCGGTCGGCGGATTCATTGGGTACGCCGGGCTGCTTTTCATCTTAGCCGGGGTCGTCGTAATTCTCTCCTACGTCATGCCGTTATGGTTGTCGGCGCTGATCGTCGGCGGCGCACTGGCCTTGGCGTCGTATCTAATGGTCTCCTCGGCTCTCGAGAAACTTAAAGGTACAAATTGGGCTCCGCGTGAGTCGATCGAATCGATCAAGGAGGATGCAGAATGGCTCAAGAAACAGGTCTAACGAAAGCAAAGAACGAACTCGAAGAAAGAGCGTCGGCTGAGGCGGCAACCGCTTCTTCAACGACGGCCGTCGATGAACGGGTTAGCGGCTCCGACGATCCCGATCAGATCCGGGCCGAGATCGACGAAACACGTTCGGAGATGGGAGAGACGATCAGCGAGATACAGGAACGTCTCAGCGTAGCAAATATTACGGAACAGGTATCAGATCAAGTTACTTCGGCGATCGACACGGCAAAAGCGACCGCGTACGACGCCACAGTAGGGAAAGCGGTGAATTTTATGAAACAAGCAGGAAACGAAATTGGACACACTTCAGTCGGACGGACGGTTATGCAGAACCCGATCCCATTCGCTCTTATCGGCGCGGGAACGGCTATGCTGCTGATGAATCTGAGAAATCGGGACACCTCGAGTGCAAATTATTCCCGCAGAAGAGCGTTAACGGGAACTGCCGGTTACCGCTCGAGCGACGCTTCTTACAGCGGATCAAGCGAGGGCATGGTCGACCGGGCAAAACATACTTATGAAAATGCCATCGACACGGCGAAGCATAAGTACGACGATGCGTACGACTCCGTCGCGGGTGCGGCAAGCTCGGCATACGAGAAAGTGGCCGGTGCAGCCGACAGCACATATTCGGGAGCGGTAGGCCTCGTCAGCAAGGCAAAAGATCGCGCAGGCGATCTCGGCCATACGGTCCAGGAAAACTACGAGTATTATGCGGAAGAAAAGCCGCTCGCATTGGCCGCGGCAGCCGTTGCCGTCGGCGCGGCGATCGGTTTTGCACTTCCGTCAAGCCGATATGAATCGGAGATAATGGGCGAGGCTCGCGACAATCTTTTGGAAAAGGCTGAGGCGACCGCCGGCCACCTTGTCGATCAGGCCAAAGCCACGGCGACAAACGCCGGCAAAGCCGCGACCGAGGAACTCGGCTTAACCGGTGAAACCGGTACGCAGGCGAAGTCCGGTTCGAGATCGTCGACCACTTCCGGCACGTCGACCAAAAATCCGTCGACCCGCTAAAAATAAGCGGTTCCCAAATAAATGAGAGGCCCTTTCGGGGCCTCTTTTCTATAACTTTACTTCGCCTCTCAGCTCTCAACTCCACTTCCCTTGATAGATCTCGCTGCCCGTGGCTTTGAACTCAGCGGCTTTTTCGCTCATTCCGGCCGCAAGGGCTTTTTCTTCCTCGAGTCCCTGTTCGCGGGCGTATTCGCGGACGTCCTGCGTGATCTTCATCGAACAGAAATGCGG
>JAEWBM010000016.1 GCA_023391155.1 Acidobacteriota bacterium | reverse complement strand
TGTGCATCCGAAAGCGACCCCCGCTGCGGTGAACACGAGAGCGATCGTAAATATAAAAGCTTTGAACATAATTTCCCCCTTATTTAGGTGAACGTGGGCCGGCAGCGGCTTTCGCCGCGCCCTCCCGACCGGCCCCGTTCATTATAAGAACGCAGGCGGTGGCCCATTCTTGCAGCCTAACGGGCGAAACTTTTTCCTTACTCCGCACCGCGTTATATAATCAATCGTTGGCGTGCACCCTTAATTTACAACTGACGGTTTATCGACTGCATCTTTGTTAATTGGAAGCTCCTCGTGCGGAGTGTGTTGCTCTTCCCGTTTAACGACTTGCCTAAAACGATGATTCGAACACTGATCTCAATTTTGCTAATCGCCGTTTTCTCCGCCGCAGCCTTTGCCGATACCATCCGCCTCAAAGACGGCAGTATTATCAAGGGCAGGATCACGGGATTTTCCGGCGGAAAGTTCATCGTGACGATCGGCCAGGGATCGCGGGAACGCACAATGACCTTCGATGCTGAACAGGTCGAATCGATCGAGTTCGACCCGGTGCCGGTCGCTCGGTCGATCCCGCAACCGATTATCGAAGAGGAGCCGGTGGTTGTCGAAGAGACGGTTTCGAATTTGCCGCCCGCGCGCCCGCAGCCTACGCCGATTCCGTCAGCTGAACGCCAGCCCCCGACCATCCGCACGTCGGCACCCGCTGAGCCGGTGGAACTCAGTGTCCGCGTCCTGGCCGATGACACCGCCAACGGCTGGACAAATTCCGGCTGGGTAGTACGAAAAGGCCAGCAGATACGGATCACCGGCGACGGCGAGGTTTCGATCGGCGAAGGGCGTTTGTCCTCCCCCGCCGGCCTTTACGAGATCGAAGATGAAGGCAAGCTGATGCCCGCCGTTCCGACTGGAGCCCTGATCGCCGTGATCGGCGACGATAACAACGACTTTATCTACATCGGGGCCGAGCGGGAGTTTACAGCACAACGCGACGGGGCTCTTTTTCTCGGCGTGAACGAGGGGAATTTGAGTGATAATTCGGGGGCCTTTACGGTCAAGATCGAGATCCGGCCCGAAGGCACCGATTAATATAAGGTTCAGTCACGGAAGAGGCGGCCCGCGAATGGCCGCCTTTTGCTTTTTCAGTTGTTTGACTCATCTACAGCAGGGGGGTAACCTGTTTAAGTCTGCCCGCTCCGGCCCTTAGCAATAGTATATGGATGAGCTTTCACACATAATCGCGGAATATGGTATTTACGCGGTTTTCGCTCTCTGTATGGTCGAAGGCGACATCACGCTTCTGGTCTCGGGAGCGATGGCACAGGGCGGATTTTTTGGCCAGTACAGCTTCGCGAAGGTACTCCTCTTTGGCACGCTTGGCGGGATGGCCGGCGACCACATCGCCTACGGCATCGGCCGCATCTTCCATAAGAACGCAAAGCATTACCGCTTCTATCAAATGGCCCAGCCGAGGGTCAAAAAGCTCATCGACAAATTCGGCACATTCGCGATCATAATCTCTAAATACATATACGGGATCAGGGCCGCGATGTGCGTTTTCTATGGCATCGGGCGAATGCCCTTTCCGCGTTTTCTGTTGCTCGATTTCATCAGCTGTTTCGTCTGGGTATTGGTTCTCGCAGGGACGGGCTATTTCTTCAGCGGGGCCGTCACCACGATCATCGGCGACTTTCAACAGATCGGGATCGTGCTGTTCTTCGTCATCCTTTTTGTAGTTGTCGGCCTGTATGCCGTTGAGCGTTTCTGGCTTTCGGAGCGGGTCGAGGAGGCGGACCCCGAGACCATTCACAAGATCGAGGAAAAGCTCCACCACGTCGAGGAAGTTGCCCAAGTGAAGCTCCACGATCTTTCGGAACGGCTTCACCTTACCCGTGAGCCGAATAAAGAAGACGGTGAGGCCCAGCAGACCCCCGCGGCAAAGGGCGCCTCGCAGGCCGCAGAAAAATGACCCGGCCGTTATTTATTTCGCCCCCATTTGCGATAATATATCGCGTCACCTTTAGATAGTTTTTAATAATTCTTACAACGAGGTCTTTATCTGTGCTGATCGAATCGTCCGCCCCGACTCGAGTTGACTTAGCGGGGGGTACCATTGATATTCCGCCGCTCTTTTTGTTTCACGAGGGGGCGGCCACCCTAAATTTCGCCATCTCGCTCAAGGCCCGGTGCCGGATCGAAACTCGTGAAGATGATCGGATCATTCTCGAATCGGTCGACCGCGGGGTTCGTTTCGAAACCACGCTGGCGGAGCTCGACACGCTGAAAACCGAGCCTCGGCTCGAACTGCTGTCGAAGCTGGTCTATCATTTTCGCCCGACGGCCGGCTTTCATATGACGACGGAATCGGAAGCCCCGGCCGGAGCCGGACTCGCTGGTTCGTCAACGCTGAACATTGCCTGCATCGGGGCTCTCAATGAGCTGGTCGGCGGACGCTATAAGCCGGAGCAGTTCATTCCCCTGGCCGCGAACGTCGAGTGTCAGGTGATCCGCGTTCCGACCGGTTTTCAGGATTACTATTCGGCGCAATACGGGTCGGCAGCGTCGATCGAGTTCAGCGTTGACGGCATCCGCCGTGCTCCACTCGAGGTCGATATCACGACTCTCGAAAGCCGCACCGCACTGTGCTACACGGGGGAACCGCGCAATTCCGGCACGAACAATTGGGAGATCACCAAACGGCACATCGACGGCGATAAAGCGATATTCGAGATATTCGACGGCATTCGCGATGGAGCTCTCGCTTTGCGCGAGGCCCTCGTCGCGGGAAATTGGGACGCGGTCGGATCTATACTCGCCGATGCCCACCCCTTGCGAAAACGTCTTTCGCCGAATATCACGACGCCGCATATGGACGAGATCATTGACACCGCCGAGCGTGCGGGAGCCATCGCTCCCAAGGTCTGCGGGGCCGGCGGCGGCGGGTGCATCGCCTTCTTCTGTGAAGAGGGCCGGCGCCGTGATGTCGAGGCGGCGATCGCGGATCTCGACGGTGTCGAGGTTCTCGACTGGCACGTTTCGAAAGAGGGCCTGGAGGTTAGCGTCAGTTGAGACTCTTGCCAACAGCGGCAGATCGGCGCTAGTATTTGTTCGGCCCTATCTTATGTAAAACCAACAGATTCCGCTATTGCGCAGCACCGAGGTGTATATGCTCAGATCATTTTTCCCCCTTCTTCTCCTTATAGCGGCTTCGGCCTTATCGGTCGCGGCACAGGACTCGTCCTCCAACCAAGGCCGCGTGTTTTGGAAAGGTGAGGTCGATGCGAAGGTGCGGATCTCGATCACCGGCACATCCCTGAGCGAACAGAACGTCAGCGGACGCCAGATGCCCACGGGCAGCTATAGCTTTACCGCGGCCCTCCCGAACGCGGCTGTTACCGTAAGAGTGAATCGCAAAGATGGACGCGGGAGCGTGACCGTCGTCCAACAACCGGACGCTTCAAACAATTTCACCGCCATCGTCGAGATTGACGACAGCCGCGGCGGTGACGACGAATATCTCCTCGATATCTACTGGCAATAGCCAAGATTTGATTGTCACAGAAATATCCGCAGCGGTGTTATCTACGTGGAAGCAACATCTCCACACGTAAATACACTGGAGGATATTTTTATGCGTCAAATTTTTAAAGGCTGCCTTATGGCGGTCGCCGCGGCCATGTTCGTTGGAATGCCGCTCGACGACGCCTTCGGGCAAAAGGCCGAAGGTTTCTGCAATAATTATAATTATTCAAGCGATTCCCGCTCTTCATTTAATGAGGTCCGCGAGTTCACTTTGCCCGGGGGCCGGTTATCGGTCGACGGCCATAAGAACGGCGGTATCGCTGTTCGCGGAGCCGATGTCGGCCAGATCACCGTTCAGGTGTGCGTGGTCGCATGGGGCTCAACGGATGATGCGGCACAAGCGACCGCTCGCAATATCCGGATCGAAACCGGCGGCACGGTAAGGGCGGTGAACGATTCGGACGAATCGAAATGGAGTGTTTCCTATCTGATAACGGTCCCTCGGAATACTGATCTTGAACTTAAGGCGAGCAACGGCGGTATTGCCATCTCCGGCGTAGAGGGCTCGATCGAGTTTGAAACGGTCAATGGCGGCGTTAGCCTTAAAGACGTAGCCGGTGATGTCCGCGGACGTACGACCAATGGCGGCGTGAAAGTTTCGCTTTCCGGAACCACATGGAGCGGCTCGGGACTCGACGTCGCGACGACCAACGGTGGCGTGAAACTCGAACTCCCGACTTTGTATTCGGCCAATATCGAGACGGGAACGGTCAATGGCGGTTTCACGAGTGAAATCCAGGGACTGGATGTCGAGCCGACGACCGAGCGTGGCCATCGTCCGAAGCGGGTCAGCTCATCTCTCAACGGCGGCGGAGCACCCATCAAGGTATTCACCACCAACGGCGGTGTTAAGATCACCTCCGCCGACGGACGTGTTATGTAACCGTCCCCCGGGACGTCAAACGATAAAAGGCCGCTTTCCTCGTCGGAAGCGGCCTTTGTTGGTAAAGGGTCGCAAGTCTAATTAGTCTCAGCGGCTTCGATCGCACGCGTAAGCGAGCGAAAGATGTCGCGGCCGTCATTCGATCCCAGCAATTCCTCGCACGCACGCTCCGGATGCGGCATCATGCCAAGTACGTTTCGGTCAAGATTACATATTCCCGCGATGTTCGACCGGGCCCCATTTGGATTCGAAGCCGATGTCGTCTCCCCATCCTCTTCGCAATATCGGAAAACGATCTGCCCGTTTTCCTCGAGCTTATAGAACGTGTCGTCATCGCAGGTGTAATTCCCGTCGGCGTGAGCGACCGGGATAGACAGCACCCGGCCTGTTTCGAGTTGGTTCGTATACGGGGTGTTCTGATTTTCCACGCGAATATTGACGTGTCGGCAGACGAAATGGAGATCCGCATTCCGCATTAGTGCCCCCGGCAGCAAACCCGCCTCGCACAATATCTGAAACCCGTTGCAGATGCCGAAGACATACTTACCCTGTGCGGCGAAGTCTTTCACGGCCTCCATAACCGGGGAAAAACGGGCAAGCGCACCGGCCCGAAGATAATCTCCGTACGAGAAACCGCCGGGGATCAAAAGGGCATCATAGCCCGATAGGTCCGTCTCTTTGTGCCAGATAAAGTCCACCGGCTGGCCGACATGTTTCGAGATCACATGGTAGGCGTCGTGGTCGCAATTCGAACCCGGGAAAACAATTACTCCAAATTTCATCGTAATAGGTATTTCTTAAAGAAGGTGCCGCAAAGGCTATTCGCCGATCTCGACACGAAAGTCTTCGATGACCGGGTTTGCCAGCACGTCGCCCGCTATCTTCTCGACGGCCTCACGGGCATCCGCCTCGGACAATCCCTCGCCGAGGGCGATCTCAAAATATTTGCCCTGTCGAATGTCGTTTATCCGGTCAAAGCCGAGCAGCTCGACCGAGTGGTGAATAGCCTTTCCCTGGGGATCAAGAACGCTGGGTTTCAATGTTACGTATACCTTAGCTTTCATTTATTTCTCCGAAATAAATTTTAGATTGTTACGCAATCCGTTGTATTTATCAACGTCTTATGTTAAGTTTCACGCAGTCTCTTCTGCATACAGTTATTTTCAAGACGAAACCTCTAAAGGAGAAAATAAAAAAGCATTATGCAAAATATGTCAGGCGGTAAAACCGCCCTTGGCCTGGATACTAATGTTGGTGCCCTGCTGGTATATATGCCGGTCTGCGCCATCAGCCTTATCTACAGCATCATCGTCCTGGTGACGGAAAAGAACGACCGCTTTATGCGTTTTCACGCATTTCAATCTTTGTTGATCACTGCAATTTATATCGTTGCCATTATCGCGGTATCGATCTTGGGTTCGATGATCGGGATAGTAACCGGTTCGAGCCTTTTAGCATCGTTGTTCAGCCTGCTGTCGCTTGTAGTCATTGTCATCTTCCTCGCGGCGATGATCTATGGCTGCATCAAAGGCTACCAAGGCCAAAAGTTCAAGTTCCCCGTCGTCGGCGACATGGCCGAAAAGTGGGCGGGATAATTACGTAGTCAATCACTCAGACAAAACGCGGACGGTTTCAGCGATGAGACCCGTCCGCGTTTTTTGATTCTTTGAGCTCGGCCGCCTAGCCAAACACCCGCTCAAATACCTTGTCCACATTCCGCAGATAATGCTTGAGGTCAAATACTCGTGCGATCTCGTCCTCTGAGAGCTGGGCGGTGATGTCGGCGTCGGCCATCACCAGGTCGCGGTACTCGCCGCCCTCGTCCCAAACCTTCATCGCATTTCGCTGCGTCATCACATACGCGTCCTCACGCGACACGCCTTTTTGAGTTAGGGCAAGCATCAACTGGCCACTAAATACCAGCCCCCGCATCAGGTTCAGATTCTTGAGCATGTTCTCCGGAAAGACGACGAGGGTGTCTAGAAGCGAGGTCGCTTTCGCCAAAATATAGTCGAGAGTCGCTGACGAATCCGGCAGCACGATCCTCTCGGCCGACGAGTGCGAAATATCGCGTTCGTGCCATAACGCAATGTTCTCGAGCCCGACTATCGCGTTCGCCCTCACGGTCCGTGCCATTCCGCAGATACGTTCCGATAGGATCGGGTTTCGTTTGTGCGGCATCGCCGACGAGCCTTTCTGTCCGGTCTTGAATTTCTCTTGTGCCTCGCGGACCTCAGTCCGCTGCCAGTGCCTTACCTGCAGCGCGATCTTTTCGAGCGTCGACGCGATGATCGCCAGCGTGCAAAGATACTCGGCGTAACGGTCGCGCTGGATCACCTGCGTCGAAACGTCCGCGGCCTTGATCCCAAGCCGCTCGCAAACCCGTGCCTCGACGTCGGGCGAAAGATGAGCAAAGGCCCCGACGGCACCGCTGATCTTGCCAACCGACACCGCATCGCGGGCACGAACGAGCCGCTCGCGGTTCCGCTGCATCTCGGAGTACCAAAGCGCCCATGCCAATCCGAAAGAAGTCGGCTCGGCATGAATGCCGTGTGTCCGCCCTATTTGCGGCGTTTCCTTAAATTCGTATGCCCGCCGTTTCAGAACCGGGAGCAAGGCGTCGATCTTTTCGAGCAGTATCCCGCAGGCCTCTTTCAGAAGAAGGGCGTTTGCCGTATCCACAACATCGCTCGAAGTAAGCCCATAATGTACGAATCGCGCCGAGGGCCCGATGTTCTCCGCAAGGTTCGTCGTGAACGCGATCACGTCGTGGTCGGTCGTTTTCTCGATCTCATTTATCCGCTCCACGGTGAACGCCGCCTTAGACTTGATCTCGTCCAGCGCGTCGCTTGGAATGGTGCCGTCCTCAGCGTGAACCTCGCACACCGCTATTTCAACGTCGAGCCATTTTTGAAACTTGTTCTCGAGCGACCAAACCGCGCCCATCTCCGGCAATGTATATCTTTCGATCATATTTCGTTCGGCGCCGGCGTCGCCCCGGCGTCCTCATCCTCACCATCCGGCTCGGGTTCCAGATGCCCGAGGTCTACCCGGTCGCCGAGCACATCTTGAATGTACACAAGCTGAATGACCACCATCAATATCGCTAAGAGCGGCGTCGCCAGCACCAGGCCCAGGGCTCCCAGCATTATCCCGAAAACGATCTGAAACATCACCGTGAGTGCCGGCGGCAGTTCGACCGTCATTCGCTCGATATAAGGCGTCACGATGTTCGATTCGATGATCTGCACCCCGACATATAGCCCGATAACGTAAAGCGCCGTAACGGGGCTGGCGATAAACGCGAGCAATATTGCCGGGATCGCCGACAAGATCGGGCCGAAATTAGGAATAAACGACAAAAGGCCCGCGATCAGCCCCAACGTTAGCGCAAGCGGAACGCCTATTATCGACAGGCCGATCCACGTAAGCAGTCCGATAAAGACCATCGAGCCGATCTTACCGACCAGCCACCAGCGGAGCGTTTCGCCTGTGGTGTCGATAATTTCAGTAATGCGCGGCCGTCGGTCGATCGGAAAGAGTTTCGTGAAGCCCCGGGTATACGTGCCGGGCTCGACCGCAAGATAGATCGCCAGCAGCAGAACGATGAAAAAGTTTCCAACGGCTCCCGCCGTTGTGGAAAACACACCGCCGACGCCCGTTAGCAGGCTCGCCGTGTCGACCTTTGCCATCACGTCTTCCATCGTCGGCATCTGCTGTATCAGTGTCTGGCCCCACTGATAACGCGAGACAAAATCCGACACTTGCTGTGCCGACCGTGGAAGCTCCGTGCGAAGGTGGGTAGCTTGTTCCGCGACGCTCGGTGCCAGCAGAGCGATGCTGCCGGCCAGCACCCCGATCATGACCAGCGACACGAGCAAGACCGACCACGTTTCCTTTATCCCCGTTCGTTCGGCAAGCGGCAGTGCGAGCCCGCGAAGAAATATCGCGATCAGCACCGACGAAAAGGCGAGCATCAGGACATCGACCGAGTAATAAAGCAGGCCGCCGACAAGCAGTACAGCAATGGCTACGCCGACGACGAGAAATACTTTTTGTACAAAGCTAAGTTCGCTGTCCGGCGTCGGCGTCATCTCAGATGATCCCCTTTTGTATCAGAAGTTCGGCGTTGAGGATGGTCGAACCCGCCGCGCCCCTTACGGTATTGTGGCTGAGTGCGACAAAGCGGTAGTCGAAAATGTTATCGGGAAACACCCGCCCAACGGTAATGGTCATTCCATCTCCGCGATCTCGGTCAAGCCGCGGCTGCGGCCTCGAGGGTTCATCCAATACCTCAATGAATCGCTCCGGCGAGGAATGCAGGTCTAGGACGGGAAAGTTTTCGAGAGCGTCGACAACATCCTCAAGCGTCGCGGTCTCTTTCAAGTTCACCCTTACGGATGCCGTATGCCCGTCGATGACGTTCACGCGAAAACACTGGGCCGAAACCGTGAAATCTGCCTTCTCGATCGCTTCGCCGGTAAATTTTCCGAGTATCTTTTGAGCTTCGGTCTCGACCTTAGGCTCTTCGCCCGCGATATAGGGCAAGACGTTGTCGGTAATGTCCATCGAGGCAACGCCGGGGTAGCCCGCACCTGAGATCGCCTGCATCGTAGTAACGATGGCTTCCTCGACCTTAAACTTGCGGTGAAGCGCGGCAAGCGGCGGCGCAAAACTGGCAACGGCGCAGTTTGGGTTCGTTACTATGAATCCGGTTCCGTATCCGCGTTTCGTTTGCTGCACATTGATCAGGCCGAGGTGATCGGCATTTATCTCAGGGATCAAGAGCGGCACATCCTCATCCATCCTGTAGCAGGAAGAGTTGCTGATCACCGGGTAACCGGCACGTGCAAACAGCTCCTCGGTCTCGCGGGCGACGCTCGACGGCAGGCTCGAAAAGATCAGTTCGCAGTCCATCGGCGGTTCGATCGGGGAAACCTCGATCTCGCGGACCGCCTCCGGGATCTCACCTGCGAGTTTCCACGCAACGGCCTCTTCAAACGTCTTGCCGGCGGACCGGTCCGAGGCGGCAAGTGCCGTTATCTCAAACTGCGGATGATCCTGAAGTAATTGGATGAAGCGCTGGCCGACGGTGCCGGTCGCGCCGAGTATTCCGACCCTGTATTTACGTGCCATAAAATAACAAGCCCTTATATTCTCACTTTCTTAATTTAAGGGCAAAAATGCCCGCCGGCCTTTGCGGCAGGCGAGCATTCTAACTTAACTTCCCGTTTCGGCTATGCCGTCACGAGCTCGTCCTCAAATGCATATGCAAAGACACCATGATATGGCGGGCTTCCGAGCAGCTCCGCGGGGTCGATGCGGTCGTCGTTTCCATGGCCGCCGAGCTGCCGGTTACGAAACTCAAAATGCAAATGCACCTTGTTGGCGGCGATCCCTTTCGCATTGCCTGAATCGCCGACGGCTCCGATTATCAGGTTCACGTCATTGATCTCCTGGCCCTCGGAACAGTAAACCTCGGACAGATGCGAATAGAACGCGTATAATGTCTTTCCGTTATGCGAAAACTTTAGGTTGATCGTGCGGCCATATTTCCCCACGTCGTTTCGCTGTACGCCAACGACCTTGCCCGTAGACACCGGATAAACTGCCGTGCCCATTGGGGCTACCAGGTCCCAGCCTTTGTGAAATTTCGGCGTGCCGTCTTTGTATTTCCTGACCCAGCCGAACGTATTATATTTCGTCGTATTAAGTATTTTATTGTATTCCAACGGATAACGTATCATCATTGCCTCCCGTATTTAGCAATTTAAAGGACGGGAGCTTGATACGTTTTTGCTAAAGGCCCAGCGCTTCCTTCATCCGCCGCACGCCCTCTTCCATCCGCTCCTCGGTGTTGCAGAACGATATCCGCAAAAAGCCCTTGGCTTCCTGGCCGAAGGCAACGCCGGGAACGGTAATGACGCGGTTTTGGAGGCACTTTTCCGCGACCTCGATATCGTCGCCAAGCGAGCGAACATCGAGCATCGTGTAAAACGCCCCTTCGGGAGCCGTGGCCTTAAGCCCCAACTCCTTCTCGAACAGGTCCACCAGGAAATCGCCGCGGCGATGATAGATATCCCTGAATTCCTGCTTAGCGGCCTCCGCCTCCTCGCTCCAGCCGAGCAATGCCGCCTTTTGCGTCATCGCATTGGCACACACGGTCAGAAAGCCATGCAGCACGTGAATGCCCTTCATTATCTCCGGCCGGGAGCTCGCCGCCCAGCCAAGCCGCCAGCCGGTCATGCTAAGCGATTTCGAAAGGCCGCTGACGATCACCGTTCTGTCATAGAACTCCGACGCCGAATGCGGCCGCTCGGTAAAATATAGGTCGCTATAGATCTCGTCTGATATTAAGTAAATTCCCGTGCCCTCCAGCGCCGCGGCCAACTCTCGGAGGTTATCTTCCGTGAGGATCTGGCCCGTCGGATTGGACGGCGAGATCACAACCGCCGCCTTCGTCTTAGGCGTGATCGACCGCTTGAACTCTTCGATATCAAATCCGAACCCTTTATCCGCCGGCATCCGGTAATAGATAGGGTTCCCCTGCGCGATCCGGGCACACGCGTCGTACGCCGGGAAACTCGGGTCCGGAAGCAGCACATCGTCGCCGACATCGACTATCGTCAGCAGCGCGGCGGTCATTGCCTCCTGCGACCCGCAGGTGACCACAACATCGCTCAGGCCCAGATTCAGATGCGGGTATTGCTCGCCGATCTTTTCCCTTAGAGCAGGCATCCCGGGGTGCGATGTGTAGCCGTTTTGCTCATCCCTGGTCACGCGTGCCGCCTCGTCCCGCAGGAACTGCGGCGTCGGCAGATCGGGCTCGCCCAATCCAAAGTTAATACTGTCCGGCAAGGCTCGCTCAAAAAACTGCCTTATTAGCGTGGGCTGAATGCCCTGAAGCCGCATCGGCAGCCGAAACTCCGTCTGTTCAACTGGTGCTGTCATTTTAGATTTTGGTATGGCGTTACCGGACTTCCGGTTTATCGGGAGGCTCGCTTGCCTCGAGGTCTTCCTCGGTCTCATCCCGCAGTTCGCTGACCTCGACGTTAAACTCTCCCTCGGCCTCCGTCAGCGGGTCCGCCGTCAATATCCCGCCGATCCGCTCGACCTCGCCGATGATCCGCTGGCCCGCGGCTGAGATGCTGTCTTTCAGCGAATGATGCTCTTCGGCCTCAGAGTCCGGGCCGTTTTCGTTTTCGATATCGTCTTGCATTGTTGCCACTATTCTAGGCGATTTGAAGAAGTTATAGAAGCGCCCGGCAAGCTCAAGAACCGAACCGCTCCCGGTGGGTCAATATTCCCCGAATCAGGTCTATTTTCGGCTTCTCTAATTGATTTCTAAGAAATTTCTAATCGGTTTCTAAATACTTGCTAAGGCAAAAGGCCTAAGATAACCCACCTTGGCCAGTCCGCAACATAAACATTATGAGAAAGCGAAACTCAAGACCGTCACCACAATTTGTTCTATCGCTATTCGGCCTGATTTCCCCTCGCGGATGCTTCCCCATTGAACGCAAACGAAAAAAGCAAGAAGCGGCCGTGAAAAGAGTGAAGATCAAGCATATGAAGATGATCTTTCTCCTTGTTTCGTTGACGGTTTGTGGGGGCATGGTTTACCCGGAACTTCCGCTACACCGCGGCGGGACTGTCGCGATTGCGGCGTCTTTCACCGGCCCGCCGGATACGTTTATCGACTCGGTACCTCCTGAGTTGGACGATCGATCGACCGCCGAATTTGTTTTCTCTTCGAACGACCCGTCCGCAAGTTTTCAATGCGCGGTTTCCAACGAGTTCTACTTTCCCTGCTCGTCGCCTTGGGTGCTGACATCTTTTGAAGACGGGGAACATGCGTTTTACGTTCGGGCAGTCCGAGACGGACTACCGGATCCGTCCCCGGCGATACATTCTTGGTTTATTGACACATCCGGTCCCGATACCGCGATCATTCTTCACCCTCCCAACCTTTCGCATTCGACATTTTCCGTATTCGTGTTCGACTCGCCCGATAATATCGACAGGTTCGAGTGTTCAATAAATTCTTCACCGTTCTCTACTTGCTTTTCGCCGTTCGCGACGAACGTTGCGAACAACCTTACACATTCGTTCCGGGTACGGGCGATCGGGCTTAATGGAACTCCTGATCCTGTCCCTGCAGAATACGTGTGGACGGTGGCCACAACTGCCGGGGGATCCATCTGGCTCGATTCCTGGGGCTTTAAGGCATCCGAGATAGTTGGCAGCCAGAACTTTACGGTTTTTCGGCATGATGACACGACCTTAGCGGTTACGGTCGATTTCGAAGTGAGTTCGGGGTCCGCTACGGCAGGGGATTCGTGTAATGAGGGGGTTGACTACGTTACAACGGCGGGAACACTTTCATTCTCCAGCGGTCAAAATCAGAAGCTTATCTCAGTTCAGATATGCGATGACGCGATCTTTGAACCAGATGAGACGTTCGAGGTGCGATTAAGCAATCCTGCGGGCGATTCGACCCTCGGACAGTTCGATTTCGCCGTTGTGACGATCACCGATAACGACATTCCGTTGACGCTAACAGTAGATAACAATAGTGACCTCGGTTCATTGAACACGTGTGACGACGGAGTTCCGAACGACTGCAGCCTTCGCGGCGCGATCTCGGCTGCCAATTACGGGGATACGATCGCTTTCGATCCCGCAATCTTCACTTCGGCACTTGCGCCCAATGGCACCCTAGGAACGATCGTGCTTGAAGGAAGCGAGATCGTAATAGATGAGCTGATAGTAATCGAAGGCCCCGGCGTCGGAGCTCTCACGATTGACGGAGGCCCCGGATCGAATCGGATCTTCAGAACCGATAGCAGTAAACAAGATGGTAGCCGGATCATTCTCCGGAATCTTATCTTGACGGGAGGTAACGGGGACGGTGCCGTGGAGCCAGGTCTCGGAGGAGCGATATATTCCGCGGGCCGGGTCTGGCTGGACCGGGTAAAGATCACAGGTAATTCTGCTGTTGCCGGCGGCGGGATCTTCAATACCGGCGATCTGCTCATCACGGAATCAATGATCGATACGAATTCAACGACGGCTAGCGGCGGCGGGATTTTTAATATCGGTGCGAGTCAAATCGGAGCATCGACTATTTCGGGAAACAGTGCCGATCTGGGCGGCGGGATCTCACACACCGGTGGCGATCTTTCGATCTGGAACACGACCATTTCAGGCAATTCGGCATCGGTCAGGGGCGGAGGATTCCACACGAACTGGGGGAACGTCGATTTCCTCAATACGACAGTCACGCTCAATGACGGCGGGTCGGAAGGCGGAGGCGGACTTGCCTGCTATTTGGGAGCGGGCACACTGACGATCGCCAACAGTATCATCGCCGGGAATTCCCAAACGCCCGTCGCTCCTGAGATCTATAACTCCTGTTCGCATTTCATATCGAGTGGATTCAACATGATCGGGGATGAACCGGACGATGCCCTAAACACGATCAATCCGATCAGCTATCTTGCGACAGACATTCTAGACTCGCCGCCACTGCTTGGACCAATGGCAGACAATGGGGGGCCGACGCCGACGCATGCACTTATGCCAGGAAGCCCGGCATTGGATGCTGGTTCCGCTCTCGCTTTCGACCTTACCACCGATCAGCGTGGATCTCCGCGGACGGTCGATCTTCCCGATATACCTAACGTTGACGACGGTACCGATATCGGTGCTTTCGAATTTCTCGCACCCACCGCAGCGTCGGTCAGCATCGGCGGACGAGTCACCGATGCAGGCGGGCGGGGGATCTACGGTGCACGGCTGATAATGACGGACGAGAACGGCGCACAGCTTACGGCGATCTCAAATCCGTTCGGCTATTACAGGTTTGACGGCGTCATCGCAGGCGGATCCTATATCGTCGCAGTGTCCTCCCGCCGGCACACGTTCGCCGTGCCCCAGATCTTGGTCACGGCGGACAGCGACATCGCCGATCTGGATTTCGTGGCGAGCGGGCCGTGATGAACGACCTGCCCCGTATGACTTTCTTGGTCGATGGGCGGCCATTTGCGGCGTCGAAAGGCGCCGCCTTTTTTTGAAAACCCGCGAATATTCTCAGCCTATGAAAATCTAATAACTTTCTAATCGTTTTCTAATCGAACGCAAAGGACTTTTTCCCAACGTGAGAGCTACGCTTTCTCCATAAAGTAGACATCGTCACGCTTTTAGGAGAAAAACTCATGCAAAGACTTGTTTTAAATGCCCTAATACTCACGGGCTGCCTCGTGCTCTCATCCGTTTCCCAGACTCACGCGCAATTCAACATAAAGGTCCCGAAGCTGCCGAAGATCGTTAAAGATCAGCCCCAGCGGCCGGCCCAACCGGAACAGCCGTCCACCGACAGCCGATCGGGCGGCGATCCGACGGCCGCCGCCGTCTCTGCACGCCAGTCATCCGCCGTCGCGGGCGGCCGGGCGATCCCGGGAGCAAAGGTTTATTTCTCGTCAACGCCATTTACTAACAGCAGCGCCGGAGCAAAAACGAGCTTTGCCTCCAGCGAGTTCATCTACGGGCGGCTCGAGCTCGACCGGTCCATTAGCGAGGCCTTCGGGCTGGGCAATCTACCGAACCGCGATTATTACTACATCAGATATCACGTGATCATCGGCGGCGATGATGGTTCGAGCCTTGGCCCCTATTCCGGAAACTACCTATATCTCACCAAAGAGGACGCTAATAGAAATTTCCTTAATTTCGATGTCCTGCCCGAGGCGAGCAAACTCAGCACCGTTCTTGCCGTCGTCGACGAATTGTGGAATTACAAATTCCCAGCGGGCATCGGCGGCCAGATCAAACAATCAGCTCGTTCTATATTTCCCAAGAACGGAGACTATCCGATAAAGGTCATTCTCTTTCAGGCAAATTTTGACGACTATGGCGAGCCTAGGTTCGACGGCGAGCCGCTTCCGTACGCTGCCGGCGATTTCACCTTCCAGTTCGCCGCCAGGGACGTCGCGGCCATCGTCGCAAACCACGACAAGGCGGTTGACCAGGCCGAAACTGCAAGAAACAAAAGCGACACGGTCAAATCCCTCCCCGCATGGTGGGGCAAGACTCAGGCTCCCAGCGACGCAAAGCTTTCAGCCGCCCGCATCACCGCTCTGCTTAACTCCTACGCCAAACAGTGGGGCCGTACCTATCTCGGGAAATTTGCATGGGATTCATATTCGCTTCCGTTGTGGAACATTCAGACGAATGATGTTGGTTTACCCTCTTATCGCTACGCACCGTACGTATGGGCGGTTTATAAGGATGACAAGGACGGCATGTGCTTCTATGGCTCGCACCAGATCCGCGAAGATTACTCCGGCGCCGGAACATACGGCCAGATGTACCTGAACACCATGGGCGACCGCACATATATAGACTGCGCCGCGATCAAATAAATCACATAGGGAGAAAAACAAATGCTCGGGCCGATTCTAAAACTATTTGAGATCTGGAATAACGTTGACGGTGTGGTCGGGACGGGCGAAATGGTTCTGACGCAGGGTGCGATCGAATACGCCGACCGGCAGATCGATGCCGCCGCCAGCCGCTACGCGCTAAATCGGAATGACAAATCCATCGAGGCAGAGGTTAAACGCATCGAGCAGTACCTCGAGAACCAGATGAACTCCCACACGTCGCCAACGGATTTCGTCAATACCGATTTCGGTACCAAAAAATTGTCACAGGCGCGACAGTCATTACTTGTTCGGGAAATTTACATGAAGCTTCGCCTCTACCAAGCGATGGACATGCTGCCCACAACAAGCAAGCGAACTTGGGCCGAGCGACGGCAATCTTTGCTCAGGATGAGACAGGGGCTCGTGACAATGACGCTGCAGTTTGAGGCTATCGTTAGAAGCAAGAGCAAGGACCTGAAAGCTACGCGTGAATTCCAAGCCAAGATCACCGGCATCGCAATGGGCGGCGATGTCACCGAAGCCGATCTCAAGGTGCTGCAGCACGATATGAATGAACAGGAAGCCGACGCAAAAAAGATCCAGCAGACCATCAGCTATTTTGCCCTGTTGGCGAATGCGGGACACAAAAGCGTCAAGAATATCGACGCTATCCTTTCCGCGGGAGATAAACGGGCAAGGAGCCATTAGTTTTGTCGAAGGAGGTTATAGCGATGCCCATCATCGAAAGGATGCAAATCAAGTTCGAGAAAAAAGGGTGGATAACCAGCACCCGGTGCTTCAACCTATCGAACTCTGTCGGGCCCGGTCAGCCGAACGACATCGGTGACGTTTATTTAATCCAGGCGTTTTTCGATTGGATCTTGAGGGATGGCGGAGTATTTAAAGGCGGCGCAGCACTCAGTGGGATCGATCCGGCAAAGGTAACGGGGTTTTTCGACGGAGACACTCAGAAAATGATACTCAAGTTTCAGAAAGGCGGGGATTGGGGGGTCGAGAAGACCTTGTCCGCCGATGGTGTGATCCACCCCGCAAGACTTTCCGGGCGCACAATGCGATTCGACAGGAAACAAATGACCATTGTGAAATTGAACCGTGATGCGGAATGGGGCGTCGGCCCGAAATACGGACATGATCATGTTGCAGCAATGCTCGATGTCTATCCGCTCTTAAAGGCCTATACGAAAGATACGACGCAAGGCCAACCCAGTAAATTTAGGATAACTTAACGGAGAACCTTACGCCTTCGCAATTCGAGCTCAATTACATTATGAACCTAAAAATCCTTCCCTATGCGTTTATGGCCGTTACATTGCTGGCCACGTTCCATTTAGGCTCGAGCGTCGGCATTTCTCAGGAAACGGCGTCCGCAAAGACTGGCCGGTTGCTTGAGGCGACCGGCGTTTCCTACAAAAAGATCGATGACGGGATCTGGGGGGTCAGTTACAAAGGTGAGAACCGCAATGAGATAACCGTTATTGTCACGGCTTATCAGGAATACGTGATCATCTTTACCCAGGTGGCGTCCGCGGAGGACCTATCGTTGACGCCCGCAATTATGAAGCGGCTCCTGGAAGTAAATGATGAGGTTGACTGGGCCAAGGTTGGCCTCGACGAGAAAGGCGACCTTTTCGTTCGCATCGACCTCAGCATTCGAACGGTGGATAAAGATGAATTGCTGCAGTGCATCCTGCAAACCGCCGATGTCACGGATATCGTCGCCGGCATTGTAGAACGTCCCGGTCCTGATTGATGGAGGTTTTCGATACAGCCTTACCTGAGATAATCCTCCAGCTTCGTTGACGCGTCCGTCTTTTCGTCGCGGTATTTGACGATGATCGGGCAGTAGATGGAGAGGCCGTTTTCGCGGCCGAAGCCGGCTGAGACTGCGCGGGCTCCCTGGACGACGACGGCGCGCGCGGGTATCTCTAAAGGCCGGTCGCGCTCGGCCTTTATCACGCGCTCGTTGGGAAGATCGAAGACCGGCGTCGAACGCGTCAGTATCACGCCCGATGCCAGCACCGCCCGCTCTCGGACGATCGTGCCCTCATAAACTCCGGTGTTGCCGCCGACGAGCACGTCGTCTTCTATCACGACGGGCACTGCCCCCACGGGCTCCAGCACGCCGCCGATCTGCGCCGCCGCCGAAAGGTGGACGCGTTTCCCTATCTGAGCGCAGCTCCCCACCAACGCGTGGCTGTCGACCATCGTTCCTTGATCGACATACGCTCCGACGTTTATATAGCTCGGTGGCATCATCACGACGCCCGCCGCCACAAATGCCCCGTCCCTGACGGTCGTCCCGCCCGGAACTATGCGAATCCCATCTTCGAGCGTCATCGGCCGCAGCGGATAGGTCTCTTTGTCAAAAAAACGAAAACTCTCCGTCGGCAGCGAAGCCTCCGCCATCGCCCCCATCTTAAAGCCGAGCAAAATGCCCTGTTTCACCCACGCGTTCGCCCGCCACTCGCCATCAGCGTCCTTCTCCGCCGCACGGATCTCACCCCGCCGCAACGCCGCCTTAAACTCCTCAAATACCTCGCGGTCCTCTCGCGAAAACTCGCTCTTCCGCCCAACCGCCTCGATCCTTTCTCTTAAACTCATTCCTAAAGATTTATTAACACAGATGCATGTTATCGAACAGCTGACAGCCTACAGCTTACAGCTACCAGCCCATTTCGAAATCGTAAAAATCTGTGTTTATCTGTGTTCATCTGTGGTTCCTTTTCACCGCTCTGTGTTTGTCTGTGTTCATCTGTGGTTCCTTAGATCCCCACTTCCTTCATCACCGCTTTCAACCTCGCTCTTGTCTCGCCCGTCACCGGCACCAGCGGGAGGCGGAGGTTTTCTTCCAACAGCCCCATCTCTTTCATTACGAATTTACACGGCGCGGGAGAGGTCTCGATGAAGTTCGCTTCCATCAGCGGCAGCAGTTTGTAGTGCAGCTTGCGGGCGGCGGTCTGGGCGCCGTCAAGAGCCTTTGTGATCATCCGCGACGTCTCTTTCGGCATCTCGTTTGCGATCACCGAGACCAAACCGTCCGCTCCCAGGGCGATCATCGGCAGCGCTGCCGCGTCGTCGCCGGCGAACACCTTGAAATTCCTCGGCCGCCCCGCGATTATCTCCATTATCTGCGAATAGTTTCCCGACGCCTCTTTGGTGGCTACGATGTTCTCGTGCCGCTCGGCGAGCCTGAGCGTCGTCGAGGCCGAGATATTCGACGCCGTTCGCGACGGGACGTTATAGAGCATTATCGGAATTTCGCGGACGCTCTTTGCGATCTCGGAAAAGTGAGCAAACAGCCCCTCCTGCGTCGGCTTATTGTAATAGGGAGCGACGATCAGAGCCGCATCGGCGCCAGCCTCGCGGGCCTTTCTCGTGAACTCGATGGTCGCCGCCGTATTGTTGCTGCCCGTCCCGGCTATCACCCGTGCTCCGCGTTTGTGTGCCGCCTCGACCGCGAGCTTTATCACCCGCAGCCGCTCGCCCTCGCTCATCGTAACGCTTTCGCCCGTCGTGCCGCAGGGGACCAGCAATTTCACGCCGCCCTTGATCTGCCGCTCCGCCAGCGACGAAAACCGCTCGTCGTCGATCGACCCGTCCTTTAGGAACGGCGTCACCAGCGCCGTCGCACACCCACGCATCCAATCTATCCGTTTTGTCATAAGCTTCGATCCTTGTCGCTGTCGACGCGTAAAGTATATGATTAGCCGGCAGGAAACGGAAAAACGCGCTCCAAAACTCTAAAGACCGCCCGCCGGCGTTCTCCGCTGACGATCTCTGTTAATTTTTCTGGACTCGCAGTCTCCGCGGCTAATTACTGATGTTCATTGTACCCGGCGGATACTTTCCGCGACCGGGCGATATTATTCATCGGCCGAGATTGTAAATTCTCGACAACCGTTGCAAACCGCGGAAAACCACTCTCCGCCCGCGATCTCACATTTAAAACCGCCGATCGCTGTTAGAAATTATCGAAAACGACTACTTTGTTGCGGTCAAAGTATTCTGTTTTCTATCGCAAGACTTATCGCTTCAGGGCACAGTACTTATTCACGCTTCCTACGAATTCGCCTTTTGCTCATGGCCATTCCGATTTATTAACAAAGAATTCGCTTCGGACATCAGATCATTCTCTTCGATGAACACAGAATGCTTTTGTACCGCATAAGTGTGCTTTTTTGTTAAACGCGTATTTACTTTGTTGACTTTCTGCCCGCCGCCCCCGTATAATTTTCGGGATCGGGCATTTCTGCCACGCACTCCTGCCCGGCGATCTCTTTTAACCATTTGTATTTCTCATCCGGAGTTTACACCCTTATGCCTAAACGCGAGTTTCCCACTAAAAGAAGCGACCTAGCCGCTTATCTTTCAAATTTTGCCCGCGGGCTTCGCAATTTTCGCCAGCAGCTCGGAATGTCGGAGGCCGACGTCGAATCGGCGGAACGCGATGCCGCCGTTTACGATTACCTCGTAAACTATGCCTACCAGCTCGAAACCTCGCGTAAAGGATTTTATGAGTATCAGCGCGATATTCTAAGCGGAAAGCCGGGGCGCGTTCCCGCCCCGCCGGAGTTCCTGCCTTTCGACCCGCCGCATCCGCCCGTTACGGGCATAATTCCACGGGCCAGGAAAACGACGCTGCTGGTGCAGCAACTTGCCGGATTTGGTTCAGAGATAGCGGCGGCGATGGGAATGACGACCTCCGCCCGCTGGCGTCCCGATCCGGAAGAGATCGTTCCGACGCTGAAGGTAACGCCGCTCGAGGGCGGGAGGCTTTCGATCCGCGTCTCAAAGCACAGAATGGATGCTATCCGTGTGGAATTTTCCGAAAACTATGACGGGCCTTGGTCCCTGCTCGGAACTTATACGCGGGCGAGAATTACAGACCGTTTGCCCGATGCCGTCCCCGGCAGGGCACGCCAGATACAGATCCGCGCCAAACTCTGCCTCGCCAACGAACTAGTCGGCGAATGGTCCCAGATCGCATCGGTTGTTGTTGATTCTTAGAAAAAAAGGATCGCGCGTTCAAGCGGCCTATATTACGGTGCGACGTTGACCCTGCCCTAAAGGACGCGGCTGCTAATTCTCAATTCTCATCTCTCATCTCTCATTTCTCTTCCGCTCCGCCGCCGATCTTCTCATCCAGCACGTCCGAAAACTGAAAGACTCCCTTCTTCCCGCGGAGCCACTCGGCAGCGTGGACGGCACCGACGGCGAAACATTCCCGCGAGCGGGCAGAGTGTTCCAGCGCGATGTGTTCGACCGTTCCGTCAAAGCCCACCCGGTGGAGCCCCGGCATGCTTCCAGCCCGCGTCGATGCCATGCTGATCTCGTGTTTTAGGTGCGGGGCCATCAGTTCTTTTAGCGTGAGTGCGGTTCCGCTGGGGGCGTCGGCCTTTCGCGAATGGTGGTGCTCCTCGATGAACGGCTCATATTCGTCAAAAGCTCCGTAAAGCTTTGCCGCATACTCCGCCAGCCGAAAAAAGAGATTAACGCCGATCGAAAAGTTCGAGCCGTAAAGCATCGTCCCGCCTTTCTGCTCTACCATTGCTAAGATCGCTTCACGCTCAGCCTGCCAACCGGTCGTTCCCTCCACAAGCGGGATGCCGGCCTCCAGACACGCCTCGACGTTCCGCGGAACAGCCTCCGCCGCCGAAAAATCGATCGCGACATCCGCTACCCTCAACGCCTCCGCCAAACCCGAAGCGTCAAAGTGCGTGTGATGCTCCGTAACAACCGTCGCTATCGTGTGGCCGTCCGCCATCGCCCGCAATTCCACCGACTTCCCCATCGATCCATACCCGATCAAAGCAATTCTCATAAAGGATTCCTTACTATTGTTCCGACGGCCGCAACAAACGTCTCACCAGCTCCTCATACAGCTCCGCCGCCTTTTCCAGATCGGCCTTGAGCACAAACTCTCGTTTGGTGTGAGCCACGAGTATAGAGCCGGGGCCGATCAGCAGCGGCTTGCCCCAGTTCGGCATATGCGGAATGTCGGTCGTAAAGCGGACCACCTTTTGCGGAAAGCCGTCGGCCGGGTGCAATTTGACCGGTTCGCTGCATGAAAGCACCTCTATCTCCGCCCGTCCGCGTACGATCGCATCCAACGCTTTTTCTATCGGCTCCCGCTCCGTCGTCATTCTGATCAAGAGGCCCGCCTCTGCTTGTGGCGGAATTATGTTCAATGCGAGCCCGCCGTTGATCGTGCCGATGTTCACGGTCGTCTCGCCAAAAAAGTCGTCGTTTGGAAACCGCGTCGTCCGGACCTCGTCCAATATATCCATCAGCGTCTCTATCGCCGAATCGCCCTCTTCCGGATATGCCGAGTGCGCCGCCTTGCCCTCGGTGCGGATCATTAACCGGAACGATCCTTTCGACCCGATAGCAAGCTCGTTGTCGGTCGGCTCGCCGTTGATCATATACTCGCACTTCGCTGCCAGTGGATGCAGATTCGCGGCCTTCGCCCCGGTCGATGCACGCTCTTCCTCCACCGTATACAGCAGCCCGATATCGCGAATGCCCGCTCCTTTTAGCTTTTCAGCAGCTGTGATCTGTGCCGCGATGATACCCTTCGCGTCGCACGCCCCCCGGCCGTAGATCTTCGTATCGTCCTCGGTCGGCGGGACAAAAGGCGGCACAGTGTCCATATGCGTCGACATCCATACGCGCGGGCTGTCGTTTAGATAGGCGATCACGTTCCGCTGAGAATCCGTTACGTCCTGCATCTCGACCGTCCAGCCCCGCGCCTTAAGATAATCGCGAATAAAGAACCCCACCGTAGCCTCTTCGCCCGAAACGGACGGTATTCCCATCAACGCTTTTGTAAGTTGAAAAATATTCATTTACGTCAGCTTCTCGATCGCCGCCTCCAGATCCCCGGCCTCGCCCAATATGGTCAACACGTCGCCATGTCTTATCTCAGTATTGCCGCGCGGAGCGATGAGGTCATCGCCGTGCCGCAGTGCAACGATCACGCAGCGTTCCAGATCCAGATCGGCGATCTTTGTACCGTCCTTGAGCGGCGGCCCCACCTTGACCTCGCGCATGCGTTCCTCGCCCATTCCCTGCGAGAGAAAATTGAAAAAGCTCGGCCGCAGCACCATGTTCTCAAGTATCGTCGCTGTCGCCTGCGGCGGGCTCATCACCTCGATCCCCGCCTGTTCAAATGCCGACAGATTCGCCGTTGAATTTACCCGGGCCACCAGCCGGATCCCGTTGATCTGAGCCCTTATCGCCTGGCAGATGAGGATGTTCACCTTATCGCTCGAGGTCGCAACTATTACACACTTTGCATCGCTTACGCCGGCACGCTTAAGAACCTCAGGAGTTGTCGCGTCTTCACAATAGATGCTCGCCCCTTTCATATCCTTCGCCTCGGCACAGTTCTCTTCGCTTGTGTCGATCAGCGATATCGACTCGCCGGCATCGATCAGCCGCCGGGCCAATATTCTAGCCGTCTCGTCAGCTCCGATTATCAGTATATGTTGTGGCATCACCTTAAAAAATCTTGCCAGCCGTTCGGCAAATGTGCCCTGCGTCGCGACAGTTACCAAGATAACCGCAAAGACAAGAGCGGCAAAAGAGTTAGCTCCGGCCAACCCGGAATCCCTCAACTCAAAAGCGAAAAATGTCGCCACCGATGCGGCAACTATCCCCCGCGGGCCCATGAATGAGATGAACCACTTTTCGTTCGTCTTCAGCTCAGAGCCGACCGTCGAAAGAAACACTCGAATCGGCCTGACAAGGAATATAACAAGGCCGACAACCACTATCCCCCGCCAACCCAGGTCCGTAATATCACTCACGGTTAGCCCCGCAGCCAGCAATATAAAGACCGCGGAGATCGATATTGTGGCAAGGTCGCCTTTGAAGTCTTCGATCTGTTCCTTGTGCGGGATATTAAGCGAGCCGACCGCTATGCCGGCAACTGCTGCCGCCGAAACTCCTGCCTCGTGGGCGATGAGCTCCGCGACGGTGTATGAAACGAGCGCCGCGCCTAATATACCGATGCGGCTAAACTTGGCCGGCAGAAGCCGGAACCGCCCGCTCATCACCCAAACGAATAGTGCCACCGCGACACCGGTCGCAACCCCCGCCAGCAGTGTGATCAGCCCCGTCGGCAATGCCTCGGCAAAACCGCCCGGCGCGATAATCGCCGTAAATACAAGCGCCGCAAGGATAACCCCGAGCGGGTCGGCAATTATAGATTCGCTCTCAAGCGTCATCTTTACCCGGCGGTTGACGCGTACCCGCTGAAGAATGGGAGTTATCACCGTCGGCCCCGTGACGGAAACGATCGCCCCGAACAAAAAACTCAGGGCCCAACTCCAACCGAAAAAGAAATGTGCCAAGGCTCCCGCCAGCATCGTCGTGATCAAAAGGCCGACCGTCACCAGCCCGATCACCGCCCGAGAGGCATGCCGCACCTCGCGTATATCGAGGAGCATACCGCCCTCGAAAATGACGATCGCGACGGCCGCCTTGATGACCACCGAAAGTACGGTCCCCAGAACCTCCGGCTGAATGAGCCCGATCCCCGCCTTGCCAAATACCAGGCCGGTGAGCAGCAGCGGGCCCGTCGCCGGGATCCTGATTCTGTCGGCAATGATCTGTGCCGACGTGCCAACGAGCA
This sequence comes from Acidobacteriota bacterium, assembly GCA_023391155.1. Lineage (GTDB taxonomy): Bacteria > Acidobacteriota > Blastocatellia > Pyrinomonadales > Pyrinomonadaceae > OLB17. The sequence goes on along the minus strand of JAEWBM010000016.1, from coordinate 11,469 downwards.
TTACGAGCACGAGCGTCGCAAGCGTCGCCAGCACCGGATCGTAGGCGTTAAAGTTGTGTATGAGTTGTTCCAGACGTTTATTTGCTTGGCCCCGCGATCAAGCCTTTTCGGTCCTCAATGTCTTTAGTTCTGCCTTTAGCTCGCTAAGCTCTTGCATCACATCCGCAATGCAGGCCTCTCCCCGCTCGGGTGCGGTCTCGTTATCCCGCTGAATAAAGAACGTCGCGAGCGTCGCCGTCATATACCCGAACACCGCAAACCCGTACACCGCAAGGATAAAGCACAACAGCCGGCCCTCGGCGCTCTGCGGAAAGTAATCAGAGCCGATCGATGTCAGCAGCATCGCCGTCCACCACAGCGCATCGGCATAGCTGACAAAGCCGCCCTGCACGTCCTGTTCGAAATTGTACATTCCGGCCGCCCCGCCTAAAAGCACCAGCAGCGTCAGCATCGCCAGATACCCGACTCCCCTCCGTCCGAAAGCCGCTCCCAATGAACGCATCCCTCGATTCAGCGAGGTTATCAACCGCACCAGCCTCAATCCTCGTGCGGTCCTGGCGGCACGCAGCAAACGGAAAGCCCGAAGAGCCCGAAAAATACGCAATGCCGGAAGAGCAAGAGCAAGCAGCGTGATCCAACTGCTCTTGATATATGCCCATTTTTCAGGCGCCAAAACGAACTTCAGCACGTACTCGACACCGAAGATTATCCAGATCAGGTTCGATGCCGCATCCAGGAACGGGCTTATCCCCCGCGTCATCTCCAGTATCAGCAGTATTAGCCAGATCACGCTCAGCACGACCATCGGCATTTCCAACCAGTCTTCCAGCCGATGAAGAATCTCCCACCGCTCCGCCTTAACGTCTTTCTGCAGAACTACCTTTTCTTTATCCGGTTCCATCCTTCCTCCGTTCTTTAGGTGACTGGCTGATTTTAACCGATGTTGTCCGTCGCCCGTAAAATGTCTTAGAATCCGCCATAACCCCGCGGCCGGAAAAGGCCATCAATGCAGGAAAACGATCATATAAAGAATGCGCTCCGCCGCGACCTGAACCTCACCGACGCGGTCGGCGTCGGACTGGGAGCGATCATCGGCGCCGGGATCTTTGTCGTGACGGGAGTTGCGGCAGGCGTAGCGGGCCCGGCGTTCCTCATCGGCCTGCTGATCGCCGGGGCCGCCGCCACCTGCAACGCTCTCAGCTCCGCCGAACTCGCCGCGACCTATCCTCAATCCGGCGGGACATACGAGTACGGCTATCGGCTGCTGCACCCTGCCTTCGGATTCGCGGCCGGTTGGATGTTTCTTGCCAGCAAGCTCGCCGCCGGCGGCACTGTCGCACTCGGCTTCGGCGGATATTTTGCTCAGATCTTCCCTGCGATCCCGCCTCGGTACGCGGCCGTGGCTGCCGCCGTTCTGCTGACCGCCGCAAACCTTTTCGGAATAAAAAAAGCGGGTCGAATAAACACTGCGATCGTTTCCGTCACGTTGCTCACTTTGATGTATTTCGTGGTCGCCGGCGTGCCTTCATTCGATTCATCGAACTTGATTCCATTCGCTCCTGCCGGATTCTTTGGCATTGCAGAATCCGCCGCGCTGCTCTTCTTCGCCTATACGGGCTATGCCCGGATCGCAACGCTGGGCGAGGAGGTCAGCGAGCCGAAACGCACCATCCCGCGAGCCGTGATCATCACAATTATCGTTTCGGTACTGCTCTACTCTGCGGTTGCCCTCGTCGCCGTGGGCTCCATCGGCCCGGCTGCTCTGGCAAACAGCCCGTCACCGCTCCAGGTAGCCGCATCGTCATTCACAGCCCCCGGTGTAGTCTGGGTCGTGGGGATCGGCGCGGCAACGGCGATGCTCGGCGTATTGCTCAGCCAGATCGTCGGGATCTCGCGAATGATGTTCGCGATGGCCCGCCGACGCGACCTCCCAAGTGCCCTCGAACACACAAGCGCGAGATTCGCCGTACCCGATGTCGGGATCGTACTCAGCGGAGCCGTGATCGTCCTGCTCGCCGTCTTCGGCACCCTGCAGTTCGTCGTCTCCGCCGCCGCATTCACCATCCTCATCTATTACGGCATCGCAAACATCTGCGCCTTAAAACTCGATAAAGCGCACAAACTCTATCCCAAATGGGTCGCCGCCCTCGGCCTCGCGTTCTGCATCGCCATGGCCGCCGCCCTGCCCTGGTCAACCATCTTGACGGGCGTCGGGGTGTTGTTGATCGGTTTTGTTTGGAGATTGGTAATTAAGAGGTTTCAGACTTTTACGGACCTTCAATCATCATCAAACTAATTTATGTCATGGATGGCGAATCCTAGATTTTCAGCGGCCTCCAATAACTGGGAATCACCCGAGACGAAGTCTTTGTTTCTTGGAAACTCCTTGCACCAAATAAGTGCGCTGGCGAGTTGCAGGCTGTCTAGAGATCTTAGGCCATGTGAGGCGGGTAAACTTCTTGCGAGTTCGATCAAACGAGGCTCATGGGAAACCGGAGTCAGGTCACGTTCTATTGTTTGAAAGCGTGACCGGGCTTTGGCATAGCGAGTGTCGTCGAGAATATTTTCACGTCTGAGGCGCGCGAGTGACGACTCGATCTCTACCGGTGTCTCACGCCATATCCATTTTTCTAAAAAGCGATTCCATAGTCTCCCGGCTTCTTTCGAGCGGCCTTCATTGACGCAAAGAGGTACCAGGGCGCTGCTGTCCCAAAACGCCATTAAGATCTATCCTCGCGCTCTTTCTCCAGTGCCTTCTTTACTACTTCCGCCGGCAGCTGTGGTTCAGAAAAGAGATCGTCCCAATAATCCTGGGGCAATTCGGTTTTCGGATGAACAGGCTCATACGCCTCCAGCACTTTCTCGAGTGCTAGGTCGGCCGCCTCTGCATCAGACCTAGCTCCGAGCAAGGATCGGACGCGCTTTAGAGCAGCATGATTGGAAATTTCAACGGTCACGGACATCGTTTTTCTCCTGATGATTTTATCATAATCAAAAGAATTCCCCGTGCAGTTTTCTTATCGCCCGATCCGCGTCCTCTTCACCGACCACAAACGTTAAATTCACCGCCGACGCTCCGTGCGAGACAAGTGCGATGCTCACATCGTCGATGGTAGAAAAGATCTTCGAGGCCAATCCGGTCGAGGCCCTCAGCCCCTCGCCGACTACACAAATGACGGCATAGCCCGTTTCGACCTCGACATCCCCCAGCCGCTCGAGTTCGGCTACGATCTTCTCCACGGCCTCCGTGTTGTCCAGCGTCAGGGCGATCGATACCTCGGATGTCGAGATGACGTCGATCACCGTCCGGTAGCGGTCAAACACCTGGAAGACCGCGCTCATAAAGCCATAGCTCCCGAGCATCCGCGCCGAGGTGATCCGCAGGATCGTGATGCCCTTTTTGTGGGCAATCGATTTTATCTTGTTCGGCGCCTCGCCGGACCGCGAGACGACCATCGTCCCAACCGCTTCCGGCTCGAAAGTGTTGCAGACCCTGACCGGGATCCCGTGGTCCACCGCCGGCTTGATCGTTTTCGGATGCAGCACTTTGGCCCCGAAATACGCAAGCTCCGCCGCCTCTTCATAGCTCAAGACCGAGATCGTCCTCGCATCTCGGCACACACGCGGATCGCACGTCATCACGCCGGTCACGTCCGTCCAGATCTGAAGCTCCGCCGCATCGACAGCGGCCGCGACCATTGCCGCCGTATAATCCGATCCCCCGCGGCCCAGCGTCGTCGTTTCTCCCGCTCGATTTGCCGCGATAAACCCGCCCATCACCGGAACCTCCGCGGCACTCACCGCAGGTCCCAGCTCGAGCTTTACAAGCTCCGCAGTTTCTTCCCAGATCGGCTGTGCCCCGCCGAACTCATCATCGGTAACGATCAGCCGCCGCGAATCGAAATGCCTAGCATTGATCCCCCGCGATCGCAAAACTTCGAACAAAAGCCTCGACGAGAGTTGCTCGCCATAGGAAACGATCGCATCTTTCAGCATCGAAAGCGGCAGCGAACGCCTCTGCACTCTGATCAACAGGTCCTCAAGCTCGGACCTCGCGTACTGAAGCTCCGTGTCGAACGGCCCGTCCTGCCCCAACACTCCGAACTCCTTCGCCACCGCAACGTGCCTTTCAAAGTGTGGTTCCAGTGAGGCAAAAGCCGCCGCCCCCTCGCCCTTCTTCGCGATCTCAAACGCCGCGAGCAATGCATCCGTCACGCCCGTCATCGCCGATACAACGACGATCGGCCGACGATCGGTCTGACTCGAAACGACGCCGATCACGCGCGAAAAAGCGGCGGCATCCCCAACGGATGTCCCGCCGAATTTCATCACGATCGGCCCGAGCGGTTCGGTCACAAGTGAAAGGTTCAATTGTTCTTATGGCGTTGTCAAGTTTGAGTGATGGCAGTGGCAGCGAATCAGTGCGTCGCCGCGCTCGGCCTATCCCCGCGGCCGATCGTCTGATATCCGAAAAGCCTTACTTCCGGCGAGAGATATCCGTCCCGCGCAGGCTCGTCCCTCACGAGGTCCGTGCTCAGATACTTTTTATTGTCGTCGGCAAAGACCGTCACGATTATCGCTTCCTCGCCCAGCCGGTCGCCCGCGATCAACGCACCAAGAAAGTTCGCCCCCGACGAAATGCCAACGGCAAGCCCCAGATCACGGGCGAGTTTCTGCGCCATCAATATAGAGTCACCGTCCGAAACGCTGATGATCTCGTCAAGCTTTTTCAGATCGCATATCGCGGGCACGAATTCGTCCGAGATCCCTTGGATCCGATGGCTTCCCACATTATGCCCCACCGTCAACGTGGGCGATTCCGCGGGCTCGAGCGGATACATCTTCACGTTCTCGCCCACTTCCCTAAAGTACGCCGCCACTCCCATTATGGTCCCTCCGGTTCCGACGCCGGCGACAAACGCGTCCGCCTCAAAGCCCACTCGCGCAAGCTGATCACGTATCTCAGGCCCCGTCGACAAATAATGGGCCTCGGCGTTACAAAGGTTTGAAAACTGGTGCGGCAAAAAGACGTGCCCGTGCTCATATCTGAAAGCGTCCGCCATTTCGATGCAGCCCACAAATCCGCCGTCTTCCCGGCTGACCAGCGTCACCTCCGCACCGTAGCTTTTCATCAGAGCGATCCGCTCGCTGCTCATCCAGTCGGGCATAAACACATGCACCGGATTTCCGAAAGCATGCCCCAAAGCCGCGAAAGCGATGCCCGTATTCCCGCTCGTTGCCTCTGCAATAATGTCGCCTCTTTTTATGCTGCCGTCTCGATAGGCGGTTTTGAGGATATGGCACGCCATGCGGTCCTTTATGCTGCCGGTCAGATTTAGGTGCTCCGCCTTTGCAAACACGGTCCGCCGCTTCCCCCGGAAATGGCAATGAATGGCAAGAAGCGGAGTGTTTCCGATAAGGACCTCGGCGTAGGACGAACTTGATGCCTGTGCGGCGTAATGGCTTTGAAAATCGCTGAGACGGTTGATATTCATCGCGATCTGACCCTTTTTCTATCACTAAATAGCATACATTGCGATCAGCGAGATGTGCTTTTCGTCACCAGCAAAAGAGAAAGCGGGCCCTTAAGCCCGCTTCACTTGATGAAAGCAATTCTCTCCTGAGTCTAGGATCCGTTTCCGGACCTTCCACCGCTTGAGCCCGAGCCTTGCCCGGCCCCGCTGCTCTGCTGTTTACCCATCTGATTGCCTTCCTTAAATTGTCCGTCGCTGTCGCGTTGCGAACTTCCCTGAGCTTGCCGGTCCTCTTGCCGTCCGCCCATATCGTTTCCTTGTTTGAATTGGCCTTGGCTGTCACGCTGTTGCGATCCGCCGGACTGTGATTGGTTCTGAGGATTATTACCTTGATTCTGTGCCATAAAAAAGCTACCTCCTTGTAATTCCGTAACAAAAGCGTTACGAATACCGGAGTTCGCAAGCACCGTGCCACCAGGCCATTTTAATACGGCGTCATCCGCATAAGACCGCACCGCCATTGATGTTAACCACCTCGCCTGTGATATGACGCGACCAATCTGACAACAAAAAGCAGATCGAAAGTGCAACATCGTCGGTCGTAGCGATTCGGTTCAATGGGATCGACTTAAGGACACTCTCTTTGTACGCGGCATCCTCAAAAGCCGGCCGCACCATCGCCGTCTCGATCCAGCCGGGGGCGACACAATTCACCCTTATCTTCGGACACAGTTCTGACGCCAAAGCCTTGGTGAAACTGATCTGGCCGCCCTTTGAGGCCGCGTAATTCGAGTAGTTCGCTTCGCCCCGCTGTCCTGCTGTGGACGACACCAGTACGATCGCCCCTTTCGGCTGCCGCTTCAGGGCCGGCACGCACGCCTTTGCCATCGCCCACGCGGCCTTGAGATTCGTATTCAGCACCCGGTTCCACGTCTCTTCCGACATTTCCTCGATCGGCGCCCCTTCCCAGATACCTGCATTGAGCACCAATAGATCGATCCGCCCGAATGCCTCCAAGGCCTTATCAGCAACATTCTTGGCCGCCAGAAACTCAGATACATCACCCTGCACTGCTATTGCATGGGCCCCCTTTTCACGGCAAAGCGCGACCGTTTTATCCGCTTCAGCATGATTTTGCAGATAGTTGATGACGACGTTTGCGCCGGCTTCGGCAAGGCGCAGGGCCGTGGCACGTCCCACGCCTCGCGACCCGCCGGTGACGACGGCGGTCTGCCCTTTGAAAAGTTCACCCGGGAGTGCGATCCCGACCACATTTTCGCTCATAGATTTCTTTTGCTAAAGATTATATTATTCGCCGGCCAACCGGAAATTCCATCGGCGGCTCAGTTATTTGACTGGCATTTCCATCTTCTGTAACCTCAGCATATGCTCGATGGCTTGCCACGGAACACGGCCCGAACGGCCGATCTGTTCCTTCTTCTCGCAACGGTCGTTTTCATATATATCCTCCTCTTCAAACTTCCCTACTACCCGTTCTATTTTGAGGCCGACCAACTCATCTTTCTCTACAACGCCGACCGCATTATGGCCGGTGAGAAGATGTACCTCGATTTTTTCCAGTTCACCTTTCCCGGAGGCCAGGTCCTCTACGTAATTCTGTTCGCCATTTTCGGGCTCAACTATTGGGTATTGCCGCTTGCCACACTGGCTATGGGGGTAGCCTCATTCTGGTTCTTGCTCCGAGCCTCAAAGCTCGTGATCGACGGCGTTTACGCATACGTACCCGCGCTGCTCTTCACCTTTTTCGGATTTCGCTGGTTCGGCCTCGACGGGTCGCACCGCACATTCAGCCCGCTGTTTGTCCTGATCGCCGTCCTTATCTTGCTCAAGGGCCGCTCGCTAGGGCATCTGGCAGCAGCCGGGTTTTTCTGCGCCCTCGCGTCATATTTCACCCAGCAGCGCGGCCTCGTCGCAGTCGGCTCTATCGGCCTCTTTTTGCTGCTCGATAATTACAAACGCGGTTGGCAGTGGCCCGCGGTCATAAAAGAATCCGCGGCTCTCGGCGGCAGCTTCGTCATCTCGCTCGCCGCTATGCTGGCGTATTTCATCGCCACCGCCGGCTGGGACAATTTCGTAAATGCGACCCTCGTTTACCCGGGCCTTTACTATCATTTTCACGAACAGAACAACCCCGGCGTATTCCTAATCAATTTTCAGAAGGCATGGGCGCTGCCGGGCATCAGCGGAAAGATCGCTTTCTTGCCCGCTCTGTTTTACGGCTTTGCCGTGCCGCTGGCCGTTGTCGCGTTTCTCATCACTTATTTCCGCCGCCGCAAGCTGCACGACTGGGAATTCTGGCGCGGTCCCGTGCTGATCGCCTTCGTAGCCGGTTTTGCCGTGCTCAGCACCACAAACCCCAGTTTCTTACGCTATTACCATATGTCGGCACCATCGCTGATCCTCATCGGCTGGATGCTGCATTACTATGACGTATTCGGCGAACGCCGGCGCCAATTGATCACCGCCGCCGCAGCTTTTTTGTTATTGTTCGCCGCTTTTCAGGCATATCGCATTCAGACAAATTGGGATTATCTCGAGATCGACGCCCCGCGCGGCAAGGTCTACACCATAGACATGGACCAGATGCACCGCTATCTGTGGCTGCAGGAACGCACCCGGCCCGGCGATCCGGTCTTTGAGGTATACGAACCGTTTATTTACTTTCTGCTGGGCCTCCGAAACCCCTCCGGTTACACCCAGATCGTCCCGAGCGATTACACCCGCCCGGAGTTTGTCAACGGAGCTCTCACCGATATGCAGGCGGACCCGCCTAAGTTCATAATTTGGAACAACAACTATAATAAGCCTGACGCCGAGCGCGGCTCCGGCGACCACACGGGCCCGCTCACTGAGTGGGTGCTTCGCGAATATCGCCCGTCGAGCCCGGTGTATAACATTGCCGAACAGCCCATTCAGATCTGGGAACGAAAAGAGCCGCTGCCCGAGCACGAATTGAGATGAACGACAACACCTTTGAAGATCAACCCATCGCCTGGACCCCGACGCCCGACGTCATCGAACGCGCCCGGCTCACTGAATTCATGCGTCAGGTCGGCGCCTCCACCTGGGAGGAACTTTATAAATTTTCGATCGACGACGTCGAACGCTTCACCGAAGAGGTCCTCAAATTCCTCGACATCCGCTTCGACCCGCCCTACACAAAACTCCTCGACACCACGGGCGGCATCGAGTTCCCCACATGGCTCGCGGCCCAGTCAGCACCAAGCGCCCCGGGGGCCGATCCGGACTCGTCACCCGCCACTCATCACTCGTCACTATCCGCAGGCCTCAACATCACAACCATGTGCCTCGACCGCTGGCAGACGGACGAGATGCGACGTCAACCCGCAGTAATTTGGGAAGGAGAAGACGGAGGGATTAGGACTCTCGATTACGAGTCATTGGCTGTAAATCTTGAAGCCTGTTCTGATCTCTTAACTAAGTCCGGAATTAGCAAGGGTGACGCGGTCGGAATTCATCTTCCGATGATGCTAGAGACTGTGGTAGCTCTGCTAGCAATAAATCGAATTGGAGCGATCGCAGTTCCCGTTTTCTCGGGATACGGGGTCGACGCCATATCTAGCCGCTTGAATGCCGTTAAAGCAAAGGCATTGTTTACCTGCACGGAGGCAATTAGACGTGGAAAACCATTCGATATGATTTCGATAGCGTCTGAGGCAGTCGCTGTCGTCGAAACACTGGAATCAGTTGTAGTTGTGGAACGGTGGGCGAGCGACATAGATCAAAAATCCTGGGCAGAAAACTTGGATGTAGTAGAACAATTCGTTAGAAAGCCCGCAAAGTATCAAGAATATTTTCCTGGAAGGCGGGTGCACGTTTGGAACACCAGCAGATCAGTAATGATGTTTCTGGGGGAAGTTTCTCCCCCCGAACCCACCTCCGCCGAAGACCCCCTCATCATCCTCTACACGTCCGGCACGACCGGTAAACCAAAGGGCATCGCGCACACACACGCCAGCTTCCCGATCAAAGCTGCACAGGACATGGCGTTCGGCACCGACGTTGGCCGCGGCACGCGGATCTGCTGGTACACGGATATCGGCTGGATGATGGGCCCGTGGCTGATCTACGGAGCACTCATCAACGGAGCGACGATCTGCATCTACGACGGAGCTCCCGATTACCCGACTCCCGACCGCATGTGGGAATTCTGCGCCAAGCACAAGGTCGAAGTGCTCGGCATCTCGCCCACACTTGTTCGATCGCTCGCGACGCACGGCGACGATCTTCCGAAAAAGCACGACCTTTCGTCACTGCGAGCGTTCGCCTCGACCGGCGAGCCCTGGAACCCCGCGCCATGGTGGTGGCTGTTTGAAAAGGTAGGCAACAGCAAACTCCCCATCATCAACTATAGCGGCGGCACCGAGATCGCCGGCGGCATCCTGATGGGCAACCCGCTGCTGCCGATAAAGCCGTGCTCCTTCCCCGCTCCATGCCCGGGTATGGACGTCGACATACTCGATGAGGAGGGCAATCCCGTCGAGCCCGGCACGGTTGGCGAACTCGTCATCAAACAGCCCTGGATCGGCATGGCACGCGGCTTCTGGCAGGAACGGGAACGCTATCTCGACACCTATTGGCGCCGCTTTCCCGGCATCTGGGTCCACGGCGATTTTGCCATGCGTGACAAGGACGGGCACTGGTTCATCCTCGGCCGCAGCGACGACACTCTAAAGGTCGCCGGCAAACGCGTCGGCCCCGCCGAGGTCGAATCGCTCCTCGTCGCCCACCCCCTCGTCACCGAAGCCGCCGTCATCGGCGTCCCCGACGAGGTTAAAGGCACCGCCATGGTCGCCTTTGTGGTTCTGAGCGAAGAATATCGAACATCGAATATCGAATCGACTGATGAGGAGAGATCGAAATTCGAAATTCGAAATTCGGAATTAGAGAGCGAACTTCGCGAGCTGGTCGCTCGCGACATGGGCAAACCCCTCGCCCCCTCTCGGATCCACTTCGTGTCCGCGCTTCCCAAAACCCGCAACGCCAAAGTGATGCGCCGCGTCATCCGCTCCGCCTACCTCGGCGAAGACCCCGGCGACCTCTCGGCCCTCGAAAACCCGGCGACCGTTGAAGAGATCAGAAAAGCGAATAAATGAGAGTGGTGTTGGATACAAATGTGCTGGTTTCCGCGCTCCGATCCCGTTCGGGGGCATCATACTCGATCGTGGCGATGATACCGGAAAGGATCTTCACCATTGCGATATCGCAACCGCTCTACCTCGAATATCGAGAGGTATTGCTACGACCTGAAAACCGTCCCCCGGGTATTTCGGAGAAGGACGTTGAAGATTTCGTCGACCACATTCTTCTGCACGCTGAAACGAAAGATATTCACTTTCTTTGGCGTCCTGCACTCGCAGATGTGGCCGACGAAATGGTGCTTGACGTCGCCGTCGCCTTTCAGGCAGATTTTGTTGTAACGTATAATAAGAGAGATTTCCGTGGCCTCGAACTTTTCGGCATCGAGTGCCTTTCTCCCGGCGACTTCTTGGGATTAGTGAGAGATTCATGAGTAACGTAATCGTTGAACTTCCGAAGCCTTTACTCGCACGGCTCGAAAAACTGGCGCGACTTTCAGGCATCTCGGTATCCGACCTTCTGGTTGAAGCAGCGGATAAGATGTCTCAGGTTGAGTATCTGGAGACTATTCAAAACCGGGCTAGGGAGCGGGATACGAAGTCGGCATGGGAAAGGGTGCTCGCGGCCGTCCCGGACGCCCCTCCCGATCGGCCCGAAGACGAGATCAAATGATTAAGCTCCTCCTCTTCGTTCTGGTGTGAATTGCGTTCACCTTCCGCATAATAGATCCTCTGCTCTAGACTGTCGCTAGCGCAATTCACTTTTCTCATCTCTTTTTCCCATCTATCACCTATCATTTATCATCTATCTTGATGACGACCCTCTACACCATCGGCCATGGCCGGCACCCGTTCGAGTACTTCCTTGAGCTGCT
>JAEWBM010000185.1 GCA_023391155.1 Acidobacteriota bacterium | reverse complement strand
CCGTGATTATCTTCACATGCCGGCGGCTGATCTCCGGATCGCCTGAAAGTGCGATATCGACCGGCTTTGATTTCGAGCCCCGGCCAACGGTCGTTTCCATATTGAATATCGGCACAACATTTTGCCGAACACCTCGCTGCCAGATCTCGAGCTTATAGAGTTCTGCGGCACGGGGCCGGACGCTCGTCATTACCTCGGCGTCCTCCGAAACTACCGGCGCCTTTTGCCTAGGAGGCTGGGCCGCCTGGGCCTGCTGCGTCATTTGCCGCGGAGGCATCTGCGACGTAAAGTTCGGCGGCTGAACGTGCGTCGGCGGCGAATAAGGCTCGCCTGAGATCAGCGAACCACTGGGTTTTGTGCCGGGAGTTTGCACTTGCGGCGACGCTTGCGGGGCCGCGCTTCCCTGCGGTTTGGGCCGCGCCAGCACACCGGTCTTATTGCTCGAAGATTCCTCCCAACTGTGCTGCACCCGCACCTCGCCTTTCTCTAGCGTGCCGTCGATACGAAGTTCTAGGACGAACGATTTGGTCTCTAATTTCTTTTTCCCTGCGATCTCACGGGCACGTTCTGCCAGGATGTGATAGAGCCCTTGTTCGAGCCCGCGGCGTTTAACCCCCTGCCATTCCTTGTCATCCGCGTCGCTCAGAAATATCGTGTATTCGGTCGGAATGATCGCCGTCCCTTGCGGCAGCGGGAGCATCTCTTTCTGCATTACCGCCTCGACCGCGCGGGCGATCTTCACGATAAACTCTTCGGCCTCGCTGCGCGGTTTTACCTGAGCGTCACGAGCGGCCTCTTCCAGCACAAGCTCCGCGGTCTCACCGTCTATCCAACGCCGCACTTTGTCTAAGACGCTCAATCGTGCCTCCCGTTATTGATCAAGATCGACATACTTTCCATAGATCCAGCCACGGTTGACCGCCAGGCGTTCCGGACGCTCGCGGCCCTGCTCGATCACATCGACATGATACCAGTTGTTCCTCGCTTCTAATATCCGCACACGGGAATTCCGCGTCACCAGCCCGATAGGTTCATTGTTGGAACTTGGAAGCGGCCGCAGGTTGATGTCCGTATTAGCCGTTCCCATTTTGGCATTCGAAGCCGCCCACGGAAGCTCAGGCAATATATCAAGCCCGCGGAGGTAAACCGCTGTCCCGTAGAGGAATCCGACCAACACCGCCACCGTTATTACCGCGACGGCCATGCCCCGGAACGATCGCTTTCGCCCCGCAGTTCCGTTTACGTTCGGCGGAACATAAGGCTCGGCCAGTACGTCGCGGGGCACATCGACCACCAGCGGCGGTTGAGGCGGCAGGTCCGCACGCATCATCGGGGCCGGTTCCGGAGCCGCTTTTTCAGGCGCTATCAAAGGATGCTTTAGTTTCAGATAGCGGGTCGTGTCAAATTTACGCTAACGCGGTGCCATCGGCGAATAGCCCATCGCCACGTGCGGCTGCGGTATCGAATGCAGCTTTGGACGCACGGTCGTGGTCGTTTCAGCCTCCGCGGCCATTCTCCGCACTTCCTCAAGGTCGGCCCAAAATTCGTCCACGCTCTGGTGCCGCAACGCCGGGTCGTTCAGCGTCGCTCGATTCAAAACCCTCATCAGCTCACGAGACCATTCCTCGTTTCGCGATGTGAGCGGCAATTCGGTGATCGGCTGGTTGGCAAAGAACCGCGGCGTCTCGCCGGTCACCAGCACATAAACGGATTTTGCGAGTGAATAGATATCCGACGCGGGCGTCAGTTCCCTCACCGTCATCATCGCCTCGGTTCCCGCAAATACCGGACTGTGTTCCGGCGGAGCAAAAATGTTGGTCCCCACCCGCGTAATGGGCGCGTCAGATTGGTGCACCCTTGCCACCCCGAAATCGGCGATCTTGACCGTCTCTCGATCCGCCGTCAGCAGCAAATTATGCGGTTTGATGTCCCGATGAATGATCCCTTGCTTATGGGCGTGGCGAAGCCCGGCACAGACCTGCTCGATATACTTGAAGGCCTCTTTCAAACTCAGCGAACGCTCGCGGCAGGCCCGCTGTAGATCGCCGCCGCCCATAAATTCGAGCACGAGATAATGAAACACCGTACCCTTTAGGTCCCTAGCCGTTCCGTGCCCGAGCCGGCTGATAATATTCGGGTGACGAACGCGGTCCAGAGCGATCGCTTCGTTCTGAAAATTTTCGACTAGAGTGCGTTCAAGATCAGGGTCGAGATCGTCCTGCAGGAAAACATTTAGAGCCTTTATCACCACACGGCTGTGAACCGAATGCGGTGCCGCAAGCGTGTCCTTTGCGGCAAATATCTCCGCATAGCTCCCGCGGCCAAGCGTTTCCGTTATCTCATAGCGCTTGTCGAGTCGGCAGTTCTTGAGGTGAAGCTCTCTCATGAATTTCGGGAGTTGCAGCGGTTCCCAATGGTAATAACGATATTATAAGGGCAAAGTTCGCAAAAGACACCCGCCGCCGCGCTCGCACGCGAGGCTCCCCACGCTTTGCCGCAGCCGTTATTTTGGTAGAATGGCAACAAATCTCCGCTGTTCATCGTTATTATTCACAGATGTCTGACACCACCCGCGAGCCCAAAAGCATCACGCCCGATTGGCTGGTCCAGGGTGTCCTCACCAAGATCGGGGACACGTTTGACCGCCTGACGGGTCGCGGCTGGAAGCCGGCCAGCACGTTGGCGACCAGCGAACTGATCGAGAGGCTAAAAGCTCTGTTGGACAAAGAATCGCGTGTGGATGACGAAGGCCGCACGTTCGTCCCCCACAATATCAGCCATCGTATGCAGTGGGACAAGTTTTCGACCGATTCCGAAGAAGCACTCAAAAAGCTCGAGGCCGAATTCCTGGTCGCCGTCGTCGACCACATAAACGACAAACATTATTACACTTACGGCCCCCTCGAGGTTGAGATCAAACCTGATTACTTTACCGAGGGCGTTAAGCTCTATGTGAGCTTTGAGCGCTTTTCGGAATCTGAGAACGAAGCAGGCATCGCCGTGCCCCTTGGAGCACAGGCGGCACCGGAGACCGGCCCGGAAGTCGCCGAAGCGCCTCAGAAACAGGAATTCGGCCTCGTCGTGCGATTTCAGTTAAACGGCAGAAGCATAGAGAAAATAGTTAGGACGGTCGCCGGCCGCCGAAACAGCATCGGCCGAACCAAAGAGAACGATATCGCGGTCGACGACATCAGCGTCTCGAAGTATCACGCGACGCTTTTGGTCAACGACGAGGGGTTGATTCTTGTTGCCGATACCGGCTCGACCAACGGCACCTTTGTCGACGGCGAAAGGATCGCCTACGGCAAAGCGATAAAGCTCGATCCGACATCGCGGCTTAAGGTCGGCGTGGTTCCGCTGGAACTTCAAGTGACGCCTTTGCCTTCGCCCGTAACTGACAGCGGCAGCAGCGAGTTATCTTCTGAAT
>JAEWBM010000178.1 GCA_023391155.1 Acidobacteriota bacterium | reverse complement strand
TCGCGAAGCTCGTTGTTCTCCTCCTGCATCAGCAGATTGAGATAGAACTGCACGCCGATCGTCGCCACCAGCATTATCGCCAGCACTGCCAACAGCTTCCCCCGAAACGTCTTGAGAAATCTCATATTTTTGCGGCCGTTATACAAATGCTTAAAAATCCCTTGCACGGCCGATGTGTGAATGTTATATTTCTATTTAGCTTTTTCAAAAAGTCCCGTTACACGAACTCTACCCTTCGGGACTTTCGGCCATCAACAAAAAATCCAAGGTTTTCTTTCCGGCTAGCTGAGGTAAAGCATGAAGTCAATGTTACCTGAAGAGCGTCTCACACGGCTTTTGACGGCGCTGCTGCTTATTTTCTCCGTATTCTCCGGCGGCATCGCGTCTGCCGCTCAAACCAAAAAGCCCGTCAAAAAGGCTCCCGCAAAAAAGGCCGCTCCTGCGAAAACCACGGCTAAAAAGCCTTCGTCTAAGGCGGTCGCCTCCAAGAACGCTAAGAGCACAGCCCAAAAGAAAACCCCTCAGAAAAAAGCCCCGGCAAAGAAAATGACCGCGGCCGAGCGCCGCAAAGAGGCTGCTCGTAAAAAGGCCGCTGAAGAAAAGCGTCAGGCCGCTCTCGCAGCACAGCGTCGCCGCGAACAGGCCGCCCGCGAGGCACGCGCCCGAAAGATCGCTTTCGAACGCGGCCTTCGCTCCGATACCGTCGCCAATATCTTAAAGGATAATACCGAGGGTGAAGACCTCCGCATCCGCCGCGTCGCCGTCGAGGCTCTCGGCGAACGCGCCGGCACCATCCTTGTTATGGATGCCCGAACCGGACGCATCCTTACCATGGTCAATCAGGAATGGGGCGTCAAGCACGGCTTCAAACCCTGCTCCACCATCAAACTCGTCACCGGCGTGGCGGGCATTAATGAAAACCTTATTAGCGGCGATGGCAGCATCATCGGCGATACGATGAAGCTCGACCTCAACGACGCGCTCGCTTATTCGAACAATGCCTATTTCCAGCGTGTCGGACGCCAGATGGGCACCGACAAGATGATCCAGTACGCCAAGCAGATGGGCCTGGGCCAAAAGACCGGCGTAAATGCAGAAGGCGAATTTCCCGGAAAGCTCCCCTACGGCAATTCTAACCCGCGGATCTATTCCCACGCCGACGATTTCGAGGTAACGCCTCTCCAACTCGCCGTCATGGTCACTGCTCTTACGAACGGCGGCACACGGGTCACGCCGTTCTTCTCCCGCAGCCGCACCGAAAAGGCCGCTTATCGCCCCGGCGCGGGCAAGGAAATGGCCTTTGACGGCGAGACCCGACGCGGTGTTATTCCCGGAATGATCGGCGCCGCCGAATACGGAACCGCCCGACGCGGTGTTGATTCCTCCTGGGGAGTAGCCGGCAAGACCGGTTCATGCATCAGCAAGGGTAGCTGGGTCGGCCTGTTCGCATCGGTCGCCCCCGTCGAGAACCCCGAGTATTCCGTAGTGGTCATTACTCGCGGCCAGAACGAACGCGGCCGCATCGCCGCCGGCATCGCCGCACAGATCTACCAATCGTTGGCACCGGCCATCGAACGTGACAATACGCGCTTTCTTGCTCTTAAACAGGGCGTTCCGCCGCGTCCCCGCCTTAGCGACAGCGTCGCCGACATTCTTGACGACGAGGAAGACGATGTCGATGACACCGCCATCGCCGATGTGGAAATTGCCGAAGAGGCAAGCCCCGCCGCGGCTCGGCCCGCAGCCGCCACCGATGACGGCCGCCGCGTGGTTGTGGTCGGTACGCAGTCGCGTCCGACGAATCTTCCCGTCACTCAGCCCCGGCCGACCGTAACGCGGACGTCTCAATCGAAACCCGCATTTCCGCCGGTGGTCATTGAATATAAAAAGGATTCGGACCCGGCTCCGGCGAGTACACCGGCGGCCCGTCCACGCGTCGTGCCTCAGGCAGAGCCGAACCCCGACCGCTAAGCTCGGCCTGCATGAAGATAATCTGTAAAAAGCACCGCCCGGCAGACGGTGCTTTTTTATGCCTTCTCGCGATTTCGCTTGACAATACTGCGATTATTGCGTGATTATTTTGTTTTCTGCATCGTCGCCGTTATCGGCCCGATCGCACCTCGCGGACGTCAAGGCCCGCTTATTTTTTTGCAACTTATATAGACATAGCTTCATCAGAATTTACGCGAAACCTGACCTCGGTTTTCGGTTTCACAATAAGAAATAACGGTTCAACATCAGGTGGAGGAAGTAACAAAAATGAAAACGGTTTTTAGATCAATTGGACTTGGAATGATGCTCGCTGCGCTCTTCGCGGTGGGCTCGACCACGGTATCCGCACAAGACGCTTGTGAGGATTACGACGGCAATGCGGTTCTCGACGCAAAGATCCGCGACAACTACGCCAACGACGCAACCCTTAAGGACGCCGTCGCTGCCGGTAAAGAATATATTCAGAAGTATGGCAGCTGCGAGGCTTTCAAAGATTTCGCGGATTGGGTCCGTGGCAACATGCCCGCTTGGGAAGAGCGGCTGAAGCAGATCGATGAGTTCAACTGGCTCAAGCCGCGTGCTGAACGCTTCGACCTCGGCATCAAGAACGAAAAGTATGCTGACGCATATGCTGCCGGCGGCGAGATACTCGCGAAGTATCCCGACAACCTGAACTTTATGGTTCCGCTCGGCGTCATCGGCCTCTATGAGTCGTACGACAAGAACTATCAGTTCAACGACGAAACGCTTAAGTATGCCAAGCTCGCTCTCGCAAAGCTGAAAGCGGGTGCTCCGGCTACCAAAAAGAATCCGGCCGGCAAGGACGTTTACGGTGTCTTCCAGTATGAAATGACCAAGGAAGATGCGATCAGCGACCTGACCTATGCGATCGGTTTCATCAACTATCACGCTAAAGGCAATAAGCAGGAGGCTCTCCGTTATTATTACGAGACCACCCAACTGCCCGGCAAGAACAAAGAGAACCCTGCGGTCTATGAGACCATCGGAGCTTACTACTTTGACGAGGTCCGCAAGCACGCTGAAGATGTGCGACAGCTCATCGAACAGCAAAAGCTCGCGGCGACCGATGAAGAAAAGCTTGCAAAGGACGCCGAGATCAAGGCCAAGATCGCTATGCTCAACGGCTATGCCGAACGTGCACTCGACGCCTATGGCCGTGCACATCAGGTGACCAAGAGCGATGCGGCCTCCAAGGCTTACAAGGACGGCCTCTACAACCTCATCAAGCAGCTCTATGCTCTGAGGTTCGAAAAAGAAACGGGTATCGATGCGTATATCGCAACGACGGTTCAAAAGCCGATGCCGAACCCGACCTCAGCAGTGCAGCCCGTAGCAGATCCGGAAGCGGACACGGATGACGCAACTGCAGGATCGACCACCGGTTCGACGGCAATGGCTCGACCGTAACTCGAAACAGCTTCCGCCGATAGCGGTCTTTGATCGCTGCCGCGGAGGGATCCACCGGATCTAAGAACCGGCCGGGTGTCTATTTCAGGCACCCGGCTTTCTTTTTCCCTCCATTCTGCATAAACTTGATTTTTGCGCTATGAGCAAGGGCTTGCTTGAGGAAAAATTGGGCCACCGCTTCAGCTCGCCTGAGCTGCTCGATCTTGCACTCACGCATAGCTCGCATTCGAATGAGGAATCGCGCGGCCGCGGCCCGAATGTCGCTCGGAACAATGAGACGCTCGAGTTTCTCGGCGATGCCGTTCTCGGCCTTGCCGTAGTTGAGCATCTCTATCGCAAGCACCCCGATCTGCCCGAGGGCGATCTTTCGCTGATGAAGCACCGCATCGTCAGCACTGAGACCCTTGCCGATGTTGCCTCCGCCCTTGATCTCGGCAGTCACCTGAAAATGGGCCGGGGCGAAGAGATGACCGGCGGCCGCACAAAACAGGCGGTGCTCGCCGATGCGATGGAGGCCGTCATCGGGGCCGTGTTCCTTGATGCCGGGTTCGTCACCGCCCGTGCCTTTGTGGAAAGATCGTTCGCCGCCGTGTTCAAGGCTGTAACGCCGCGAGGCTCGCTCGACGCCAAGACCCGGCTCCAGGAGCTGCTCCAATCCCGAAAGATGGAGCCGCCCGTTTACGAGATAGTCAATACTGAGGGCCCCGCCCACAAGCGCGAGTTTCATGTCTCGGCAAAATGGCAAGGCGGCTGGGCCGAGGGACATGGAAGTTCGATAAAGGCCGCTGAAATGGTCGCAGCCGAAGAGGCTTTGAAAAGATTAGAAGACGGAACAGAGGCCGCGGCACCGCAGCCGCAAACATAAATGAGCAACGAAGAGACAGATATTAAAAAGGACGCCGAGGAAAAAAAGCTTGTCGGCCCGCCCAAATCGGTATTCCGTGAGTATTTGGAATCGTTCACCGTCACGCTTATCATGGCGATCTTCGGGATGACGTTTATCCTCCAGGCCGTGACCGTGCCGACCGGATCGATGCAGAATACCATCCTCGTCGGCGATTACCTTTTGGTGAATAAGTTCATTTTTAATCCCGGTGGCGAGCCGCTTCCGTTTCTCCCGATGCGCGACATCGAGCGCGGCGACATCATCGTTTTCAAGTATCCGGGCAACAATGTGCTGCCTCCCTCGCACCCGAATTCCGACCGCTCGCGCGGCCTCGCAAAGTACCAGATCAACTACGTCAAACGCGTCATCGGCCTCCCCGGCGAGACAGTCGAGTTCCGCGATAACAATGTCTATATCAATGGTGAACTGCTTCCCGAGGCACGCGTAATTGGGGATTCGCCCAACGATATAGCCGCTCTCACTACCCGCGAGTTTGAAGAGCCGCCGCCCGACGCAAAATGGACGGTCTACTATTCCAAAGAGACCATGATCCCGGCACAGGCCGGCATGCGTCTGCCCCCGCGCGGGTTTAATTTCGCCGTCGCCGGCAAGCCGATGCAGGTGCCGCCCAACCACTTTTTCGTTATGGGCGACAGCCGCGATCAAAGCGACGACGGCCGCGGATGGGGCTTCGTCCCGCGGGAACTCGTCATCGGCCGCGCGATGTTCGTCTATTGGTCCTGCGACCGCAGCGCCTCGAACGGCAGCATGGTCGGCTGCCTTACGCATCCGCGGTTTGACCGCATCTTTAAATTTGTAAAGTGAAGATCAACCTAAGCGACGAGGTCTCCGGTGCGGTCCATTTCGACAAGCCCATCGTCGCGCTCGAATCCACCGTCATCGCCCACGGGCTTCCACGCCCGCACAATCTCGAAACCGCCCGCCGCATGGAGGACATCGTTCGCCGTGCCGGCGCCACTCCAGCGACGATCGCCATTTTCGGCGGCGAGGCATTCGTTGGCCTGAACGATGAGCAGATGGAAAAGCTGGCCTCTGCAGATGATGTCCGCAAAGCTTCGCGGCGAGACCTGCCCATCGCCGCCGCCAAAAAGCTCGACTGTGCGACGACCGTTTCGACGACTGCATATCTGGCCCACAAGGTGGGGATCAAAGTTTTCGCCACCGGCGGCATCGGCGGCGTTCACCGCGGGCACGAGGGCGACATTTCAGCCGATCTTCCCGAACTCGCACAGACCCCGATCGTCGTCGTCTGTTCCGGAGCCAAGATCGTTCTCGATCTCACCCGAAC
>JAEWBM010000143.1 GCA_023391155.1 Acidobacteriota bacterium | reverse complement strand
CTTTTATCCTTGTGCGAAATTTCAGGCGGCCGGCCCGCTCACGGGAGACATTGCAGCCTTGAAGCTCACCCGCATAACCGCTTCCGCGCCGATCGTCCGTGCATTCGCGGCGCTCGCCCTGTTCCTTTCGATGACGCTGTGCGTCGCCGCTCAGGCCCAGGTCTCGGAGGCAGCTGACGAAACTCTTATCATCGATGAAGCTCCGGAGATGAACGTGATCGCCTTTGGCAAGAACGTTCACATCCGCGGCAGCGCCAAAGAGGTGTTCTCGTGGGGCGGCGATGTGATCGTCGAGGGCCGCGTGGAGGGCGATGTGGCCGCTCTCGGCGGCTCGATCATCCAGAAAAAGGACGCCTATATCGGGGGCTCGGTGATCGTCATTGGCGGCACCTATAAACCCGAAAGCGATACGCCGCTGCGGGCTCCCGGAAAGGAAACCGTCATGTTCGGGATCTTTGAGGACGAATTCCGCGAGATGGCGAAAAACCCCTCGCAGATCTTTGCTCCCAGCTTTACGCCAGCCTTTGCCGCTCAGCGGGCGCTCTCGGCCCTGTTCTGGTTCATCGTCACGCTCGTTTTTGCGACGATGGCACCGGGGGCGGTCTCGCGTGCGATCGCCCGGATGCATCTGTCGTCGCTAAAAGTGATCGGTTTCGGTGCGGGCGGCTTCGTCCTGATCACGATCGCCACCGTCATCCTGCTCCGCATCTTGCCTGACTATGCCGGCGCGATCGTCGGGCTCATGGCCTTCGTCTTGCTGATGCTCGCCTATCTATTCGGCCGGGTGGCCCTGCAGGTGAGCATCGGAAAAGCGATCCAAAAACGTCTTTTGCCTCACGGCAAGCATTCCGAATCGCTTGCCATTCTCCTCGGCGTCCTCTTCTGGACCCTGCTCCTCTCCATCCCATACATCTGGACCGCAGCGGTGTTTTTCCTCTTTGCTGCGGGCGTCGGCCTGGTGCTCACGGTACGCGGCCGAACCAAGTGGTCCGAGGGCTCTCATCCCTAGTAAAACATTGACAAATCTTTACATTTCTAATCAAACTTTGCGTCCATAATTTACGTCTTAAGGTGTTGATGCGGTGATTCCAAAGCCGAAGTGCATCTCGGCGAGCGTTCCGGACGAATGATATCTATCATGAAAAGGCATTATCAGTTTTTATCCATTTTATTCGCAGCAGTTGTTTTCGTTTCGGCGGCCTCGGCACAGACGGTCTCGCCGAAGCCTTCCGTGGTTACAGGCGATGTGGTCTCGATGACGGAGGACACGATCGTGATAAAGGCGGCTGACGGCAACGTTACGGTCCGCATCCAGGAGGCGACGCAGATCAAACGCGTGCCGGCTGACAATCCAAAGCTTTCGGCTGCGGTAGCGGCGACACTCTCCGATATCTCGGTCGGCGACAAGTTGATGGTCACGGGGGTTTTTCCGGCGGACCGCAGCGAGCTGCCGGCCCGTGCCGTTTATCTGATGGCACAGAGCGACATCGCGAAGAAAAAGGCGGCGGACGCGCAAAAGTGGGCGACGAGGGGCATTTCCGGCCGCGTGACCGCGGTCGACGCCGCGGCAAAGACGATCACGCTTGACGTACGCGGGCTTGCGGGTTCGACCAGCGTCGTTATCACACCGAAGGACAACGCGGTCTTCCGCCGCTACGCACCGAATTCCATTGAATACAGCAAGGCAGTTATTACCGATTTCTCAGGTGTTCGACAGGGCGATATGCTCCGTGCACTCGGCGACCGAAGTGCCGACGGCGCTGCTTTCGCAGCCGAGGAGGTCATATCCGGGGCCTTCCGGACCGTTGCGGGCACGATCAAATCGGTTGACGCCGCACAGAATGAGGTGACAATCACCGATCTCGCCACCGAACAGGATGTCGTGATCGGCCTGGGCTCAGCGATGTTGATGAAGCGTTTCCCGACGGAAATGGCTCAGCGTCTGGCGATGATGGGCGCAGGCGGCGGTGGAGCTCCGGGCGGCCGGCCCGCAGGCGCTCCGGCAGGCGGACAGGACGCCGGTGGCCCGCAGCGAGGCCCGGGTATGGGTGCACGCGGCGGCATTGACGATATGCTCGACCGTTTTCCAAGCGTTACGATCGCCGAGCTTCAGCCCGGTGAGATGATCGCCGTCTCGAGCACGCGGACCGAAGATCCCGCACGGATCACGGCAATAAAACTTTTAGCAGGCGTCGAGCCCTTTATCAGGGCAGCACAGATGGCGGGCCGCGGACAACGCGGCGGCCGCGACGCGACAGGTAATTTTTCGATACCGGGGTTGGACGATTTTCAAATGCCCGATATGTAAACCGGGTCTCCCCCGCACTCTCGGGTGCAGGGTTTAATTATTTTATTTAGGCGGGTTGTTATGAACATCTTGAAGAACATTTTATATTCTGCGGCAGCTTTTATATTGTTATCATCCGCAGTTTTTGCACAACAGCAGGGAAGCCTGGCCGGTCAGGTCCAGGATTCTTTTGGAGCGGCGCTAGTCGGAGCGACCGTTACCGTTATCGCGTCCGACGCAACCGAACGCACCGCGACCACGAACGACAACGGCGATTTTCTTTTCACCGGGCTGCCGGCGGGGAATTACACCGTCCAGATCTTTGCGGAAGGATTTCAGCAATTTGACGGTGAGGTCGCGATAGAGGCCGGCAGGCGTGAGCAGATGATCGCGACGATGGTGATCGACGCTCTGGAGGAAGAGGTCGACGTCAACGTAAGCCAGCAGATATCGACCGATCCTGACGCTACCGCGGGTGCCACCATTCTCCGCGAGGACGAACTTGAGGCTCTTCCGGACGATCCCGAAGAACTCGAACAGGCTCTGCAGGCACTTGCCGGCCCGGCAGCGGGGCCCAACGGAGGCCAGATCTATATCGACGGTTTTACCGGCGGGCAGATGCCGCCCAAGGAATCGATCCGCGAGATACGGATCAACCAGAACCCGTTCTCGGCAGAGTATGACCGGCTCGGTTTTGGCCGCATCGAGATCTTGACCCGCCCGGGGACGGACACGTGGCGCGGCAGCTTTTTCGGCAACTTTAATGACGCACGGCTCAATTCGCGAAATCCGTTCGCAGCGAACCGTGCACCGAGCCAGATGTTCTTTTACGGCGGCAACGTTTCGGGCCCGATCCAGAAGGGTAAGTCGTCATTCTTCCTGAACATCAATAATCGCCGCACCGATAACAATAGCGTTATCAACGCCGTGATACTGGATTCGAACCTTAATGCGGTCCCCTTCCAGCAGGACGTTCAGGTGCCGAGCCGCCGATTCTACATCAACCCCCGTTTCGATTACGCGATCAACGAGAACAATACGTTGGTCCTGCGTTACAACTATAGCCGCAACACTGCCGAAAATCTCGGCATCGGCGGCACCGCACTTCCGTCGCGGGCATACGAGAACGAAAGCACATCGCACGAGGTCCAGGTAACGGAAACGATGATCATCAATCCGACCACCATTAACGAGACCCGTGTGGAGTTTGAATGGAATGACCGCAACCAGCTCGGTGACAATTCGCTGCCGTCGATCAACGTAGCCGATGCGTTTTCGGGGGGCGGATCGAATATCGGCCTCAGCTATGACCGCGAGCGTGAATTCGAATTCCAGAACTACACGACTACAACGCTGTTCACGAATCACGCCGTTAAGTTTGGTATCCGGCTCCGGCACGTGAGCATCAGCGACCGTTCGGAAAATAACTACGGCGGGGCGTTTACCTTTACGAACCTCGACGAGTATCGCGATACGATCCTCGGCAACGCCTACCCGACGCAGTTTTCGATCACGACGGGCCAGCCTCTGCAAAAGGTCTCAAGAACGGATTACGGCCTTTTCATTACTGATGATTGGCGGATCAATCCGGGCCTGACCTTGAGCTTTGGCCTTCGTTACGAGAACCAGACGAACATCAGCGACAACATGAACTTCGCCCCGAGGTTCTCGTTTGCATGGGCACCCGGTGCCGGCAGCGGCAAGACGCCGAAAACCGTTTTCCGGGGCGGCGTGGGCATCTTCTATGATCGGTTCAGCGAAAGCCTGACGCTTCAGGCGCAGCGTTTCAACGGGACCAATCAGCTGAACCTTATCGTCAATGCCGAGGACCCGGACCCGGAACGTCAGGCGGCTGCCATCGCACTGCTTCAGCAGCCGGTGTTTACGCTCGACGGCGTTACCAATGTCCCGACGGCGGACGACATCCTGGCGGTGTTGCCCCAGTCGAACACGATCCGTTCGATCTCGCCGGTGCTTCAATCGCCCTATATGGTGCAGACGGCTTTGGGTGTCGAGAGGCAGCTGCCGTGGAACTCGACGATCTCGGCGTTCTACATCGCTTCGCGTACGTGGCATGTGCTCCGCGCCCGGAACATCAATGCCCCGATCTGTCCTGAACAGGTCGATTGCTTCGATGCTCCGCGTCCGGACCCGACGCTTGGAAACATTTATCAGTACGAATCGAGCGGCGTTCAGAACACGAACCAGTTCATCGTAAATTTTCGATCGACCTTGTCGAACCGCGTTTCGCTGTTCGGTAACTATCGATTGGGTTATTCGAAGGGCGACGCTGACGGAGCAGGCAGCTTCCCGGCGTATTCTTATAACCTTGACGGCGAGTATGGACGCACGTCAGGCGACATCCGGCACAACTTCTTCTTCGGCGGCAACATCCGCCTGCCTTGGGAGATCTCGATGAGCCCGTTCATCATGGCCAATACCGGACGCCCGTTCAACATCACCCGTGGCGTCGACCTTAACGGCGACTCGCTCTTTAACGAGCGGCCGACCTTCGCTGAGCTGGGAGCACGATGCAGCGAACTTGGACTAACGAATTCGTTCTGCGACGTGTCGGGCTACGATCCGAACGCTATCATCCCCCGCAACTTTGGCAAGGGGCCGAAGTTCTTTAACGTCAATTTGCGGTTTAGCAAGAACTTCGGATTTGGCAGCACGGAGGGTTCCGGTGACGCAGGTGCGAGTGCCGGCGGCGGCCCCCGAGGCGGCGGTATTCCGGTCGGACGCGGCGGCGGAATGCGAGGCATGCGTGGCGGTATGGGCGGCGGCGGAGGCCGTGCACCCTATAACCTGAACGTCGGGCTTAGCTTTAACAATATATTCAATCTTGTTAACTTTAACCCGCCCGTCGGCAACCTTGCTTCAAGCCGTTTCGGCCAGTACACAAGTACCGCAGGCGGCTGGGGAATGGGCGGCGGTTCGACCAATCGCCGCATCGAGCTTAACCTGCGATTCAGCTGGTAAGCCGGTCACATAAACGAAAAGGCCCGCGGCATCTCAGCTGCGGGCCTTTCCATTTGCAAAGGTGTTTGTTAGTTTGCGAAACGGCTGGTCTTCCACCACTCTATCGTCCGCCTTAGGCCCTCCTCGAGCCCGACAAGCTTTTCATAACCGATCAGCTCCACTGCCTTACGGTTATCGGCCTGCGAATGCTTTACATCGCCTTTCCTTTCATCCTGATAATCGGGCCGCACATCGGGTTTTCCGGTGATCCTGCCCAAGACCTCGACAAGCTCGTTAAGCGTCACCCGCTCGCCGTTCGCAACGTTCATCACCTCGCCCGCCGCCTGCGGTGACGCGGCCGCCTTGATATTCGCATCGACAACGTTCGCGATAAACGTAAAGTCCCGCGACTGCTCACCGTTACCGTATATGACCGGCGTCGTGCCTTTCATAAATGCGTCGATAAACCGCGAGATCACGCCGGAGTAATGCGACGATGGGTCTTGTCTCGGCCCGAACACGTTGAAATACCGAAGTGCTACGGTCTCCATCCCGTAAACGGTATGAAACACCCTGCAATAATGCTCGCCCGCAAGTTTTGCCGCCGCATACGGCGAAAGGGGATCAGGCCGCATCGTCTCGACCTTTGGCAATATCGGCTGGTCGCCGTAAGCCGAGCTCGACGCAGCGTATACAAGCCGCTTAACGCCCGCCGCACGGCATTGCTCGAGCAGATTGAAGGTCCCGTTCACGCAAGCCTGATGGGTCTCGGCGGGATTTGCTACCGATCGTGGCACGCTCGGGAGCGCCGCCTGGTGAAACACCGCATCGACACCGTCCACGATCTTTCGGACAGCCTCGGCCTCGTTTAGGTCCGCCTCGACGAAATCGAAATCTCCGCCGATCTCCTCCAGATTGTTTCGCGAGCCGGTCACCAGGTTGTCGATGATCCGCACACGCCCGCCCCGGCGGATCAATTCTTCCGCCAGGTTCGAGCCGATAAATCCGGCTCCGCCGGTAACGAGAAATGTCTCAGTTCCCATAACGGATGCCTAGCGGCCGACGCCCACGTACTCAAAGCCCAGCTCGCGCATGTCCTCGGGCTCATAGATGTTGCGGAGATCGGCGATCTTCGGAGCCTTGAGCAGGCTCTTCACCTTCTCCATATCAAGAGCACGGAATTGGTTCCATTCGGTCACGATCACCAGCACGTCCGCGTCCTTGATCGCGGCGTATTCATCTTCGGCGTATTCGATGCCATTGATGTATTCGCGCGCCTCTTTCATCGCGACCGGGTCAAACGCTCGGACCGTCGCGCCGCGTTCGATCAGAGTATGAACTATATCGATAGCGGGCGATTCCCGCATATCGTCGGTTTCCGGCTTGAATGAAAGGCCGAGAACGCCTATCTGCTTACCGTTGAGGTCGTCGCCTACGAGCTTTTCGATCTTGGGGATCATCGCCATCCGTTGCCGCTCGTTAGCCTCGATGACCGCATCGACGATCAGCGTCTCAACGTCGAACTGGTCGGCGACGGTGGTCAGCGCACGCGTGTCCTTCGGAAAGCAGGAGCCGCCGTAGCCCGGACCGGGATGCAAAAACTTGCGGCCGATGCGGTTGTCCATTCCCATACCGCGTGCGACATCGTGCACATCACAGCCGATAGCGTCGCAAAGATTGGCGATCTCGTTGATGAAGGTGATCTTCGTCGCGAGAAAAGCGTTGGCCGCGTATTTGATAAGTTCGGCCGCCTCAAGGGAAGTAATGACGATGGGCGTTTCAATGAGATAAAGCGGCCGATACAACTCCTTCATCACTTCGATCGCCCGCGGTTCGTTGCTGCCGATCACGACCCGGTCGGGCCGCATGAAATCGGCGATGGCGGCACCCTCGCGAAGAAATTCCGGATTTGACGCTACGCCGAATTCCAACGGGCTCTTCAAATTTTTACTAACGAACTCCTTGAGCCATTTGCCCGTGCCGACCGGGACAGTCGATTTGGTCACCAGCACCTTATAATCGTCCATCGCCTCAGCGACGTCCTTTGCGGCCTGTTGATAATAGCTCATGTCGGGCGAGCCGTCCGCCTTCGGCGGCGTCCCGACCGCGAGGAAAACGACCTCGGCCTTCTTCACGCCTTCGGCAATATCGGTGGTGAAATGAAGCCGGCCCGCTTTAACGTTCTTTTCAACTATCTGGTCTAAACCCGGTTCGTAAATAGGGATCTCGCCCTGCTTAAGCCGTGCGATCTTTGATTCATCAACGTCGACGCAGGTCACATCGACCCCGAATTCAGCAAAACATGCCCCTGTGACAAGGCCCACGTAACCCGTACCAATAACTGCGATATGCATATTTGGATATTAAAATATAACTGTTCTTTTTATGAATAATGTTCCGAACGCAATTGTGCGGGCCATATCCGAAAATATGACCCGCACAATGAATTTACCACTAAATTTTAGTCCGCGCAAAAACTACTGCGTCGGGCTTACGATGATCGGAGGAGGCCCGCCAACACGCGGTTCGGTCTTCTTGCCGAGCAGGATAGCTGCACCTGCAACACCTGCGCCGAGAAGCAGAAGCCACGGCCATCCGGCGATAGCCACCGGCGGAGCCGAATCCGGACGCAAGCAAGGCTCGCAGCCCGTCTGTGCCAGATTGCCTGCCGTTGCCGAGGTGCCTGCCGCTACCTGGCGGTCGGTCGAACCTTCACGCATGGTCACGAGCCCCGAGGTGGTGTCCAGGTGAGTGTGTGAACATTCCGTCTCGACCAAAAAGTTATTTGCCTGGCCTGCGTCGGCGATCAATGTCGCGTCCTTTGTTGTTACGGTCGCGGGAACGCCGGCTGCATTTGCAACACGAACCTTACCCGATGAAACAATAGCCACGATGCCGGCATTCGAGAAGTTCAGAACGATGTTCGAGTTCTCAAGAACCTCAACGCGTCCCGTCTTGCCGAGGCTGATAATGGCACTTGAGCCCGTACCGG
Organism: Acidobacteriota bacterium; assembly: GCA_023391155.1. Lineage (GTDB taxonomy): Bacteria > Acidobacteriota > Blastocatellia > Pyrinomonadales > Pyrinomonadaceae > OLB17. Next base: position 9,941 of record JAEWBM010000143.1, on the reverse strand, counting down.
TCGCGATCGTGCTGCCGGAAAGGATCGTTGTGCTCGAAACTGCCGGTTGGCCATTTACCGTAACCTGTCCGGTTACCGTGATCTCGCCCGTGTCATTTGCGGGTACCGCTAATGCCACCATCGAATAAACACAAAGTATAGCGACGGCAGTGAAAGATGTTGTGATTTTTCTTAGAAAGTTATTGCCGAGCATTGGATTAAAGTTCCTCCTGTTACAGTCCCCTCAATAAGATCAAAAACGTTCCCCGCCAAATATCCCTTACAGCGGGGAACGTGCAATATATTTAGAACGATGGGCTGATGACGACGCCGCCGCCGCCAAGTTCAGCTGAATTAGAATCGCGGGTGGCTGCCCAAATGATGCCTGCTGCGGCACCGCCGAAGATCAGTGCCCAGCCCCACCAGGCCGCACCGCCATCATCGTCATCGTCATCCTGAGCGCGTCCGGTTGCCGAAGCCACCTCACCCGGAAGCAGCGTAAGCGTTTCGCCGCCGGCGATGGTCATCATCACGCCATTTTGTGCCGACAGGACGCGGACAACACCTGAGCTGATCGTGCCGGTCACCTGCTCTTCATCAAAAGAGACAACGACCGACGTGTTCGGGCTAAGTTCGATAATGCCTGCCTTAGCGAGCTTTAGGGTTGCGGTCACACCTTCAGGGGTCGAGACGGTGCTGGTCGAAAATATGGTTCGGCCTGATTTGACGGTTTCGCCGTTGACGATCGCCGAAGGAGTGGTTCCACTGGCAGAGGTGCCAGAGATCAAAATTTCACCGGCCAGCTTTCGGGTGCCCCCGGCCGCCGCCATTGAGTAAGTGACGAAAACGGTAAATGTCAAGCACATCGCAAGTGCTTGGCGAATCCACAAATTTGCCTTCATAGTTCTCCTCGATCGTAGTCAATAGATGATAAATTCAAAAAACTAAGCCAATCAATCTTTTACACGAATCATCGGGCTATGTCAATAAAAACACAGAGGATTCGGGTAAAATCCGGGCTTCTTTTCAATTGAAGCTCAAAAAGCCCCTAAGCCAAGAAATGATAAACAGTTATATCATAATTGACGGGTTAATCAAAGAAGTTTTTCATGATTCTCGGGCCGAGGGCGAAATCGGTGCCCGGCCGGGCAAATTTCAGCGTTGCCGTCCGGTCCGATTTTTGGTTTAATCGTTGGGGTTCGAACCGGGCCTTTTACTATCTTATGAGAATACTGACTTTAATCGTTTCCGCCGCGGCGCTGCTCTTCTCCGCATGCGCTCCGGCCGAACAAGGCGGCAACTCCGGCACCGCCGGCGACCGCCTCCGTATCGGCTTTTCAATGGCAACGGTCAAGGAAGAGCGGTGGCAGCGGGACCGCGAGGCGTTCGAGGCTTACTGCCGCGAGATCGGGGCCGATTGTCCGATAACCGTTGCAGACAACAGTTCTGCACGTCAGGCAAATGATGTGGATAATCTGCTTACGCAGGGTGTTGACGTTCTGGTCATCGCACCTCAGGACGCCACCGACGCCGCATCGATGGTAGAAAAAGCGAAGGCCCAGGGCGTCCCGGTAATCAGCTATGACCGGCTGATCAATTCCGAGAAGATCGACCTCTATATCTCGCACCAGGTGCCCGTGATCGGGCGCAAGATCGCCGAGTACGCTCTCGAAAAAGTTCCAAAGGGAAATTATGTAATGGTTTACGGTGCGTCGACCGACAACAATGCGCACATTATTAAGGCCGAACAGCTCGCCGTGCTCCAACCGGCCATCGACCGAGGCGATATTCGGATCGTGGCCGACCAGTTCATAACGGATTGGAAGAACGACCTTGCTCTAAACTTTGCCGAGAATAGCCTTACGAAGGAAAACGACAACATTCAGGCGTTCGTCGTCTCGAACGACGGCATGGCAGGCGGCGTCATCCAGGCCCTCGTCCGCCGCGGCCTTGCCGGTAAGGTCTTGGTGACGGGACAGGATGCGGGGCTGGAAGCGCTTCGGAACATTGCCGAAGGCCGTCAGACTATGACGGTTTATAAGCCGATCGTGCCGCTTGCCCGCCGGGCGATCGATGCCGCCGTAAAGCTCGCCCGAAAGGAGACGGTCGATGCGGACCCGTTCGAGAACAAGGCGATCCAAAGCTCGGTCCCGGCCATCCTGCTTGAGGTGACGGTCGTGGACAAGGCAAACCTGGTCGATACCGTTATAAAGGACGGTTACGCGAAATACGACGACGTCTTTTTGAATGTACCGGAGGGTGAACGCCCGCCCCGGCCATAAGGGATGGCAAATATTCTGGCAGCAGATCTTGGCGGAACGAATTTTCGCGTCGCCGTTATCGATGACGGCGGAGTGCTGCTCGTGCGGAGGTCCCGGCCGCTTCCGGCATCAAGGTCGGCCGCGGATATCCTTGCCGCGATCGCGGAACTCGCGGAAGAGTGCGTCGCCGCAGCCGGCACCGAACGGCCCGAGCTTTTCGGACTTGCTGTCCCGGCGGTCGTAAATGTTGATAGCGGCGGCGTCGTTCAGGCACCCAACATCCCTGACCTGGACGGTTCCCCGGCCGCCCGGGAACTCGGCACTCGGCTCGGCATGCGGGTGTTTCTCGAGAATGATGCTACCGCCGCGGCCATTGGCGAGCACTGGAAAGGAGCGTCGGCAAGCTTTGCCAACGTTGTTCACATCACCCTCGGAACGGGGGTCGGCGGGGGATTGATCTTTGACGGCCGGCCTTACCGTGGCGCGGACGGGACCGCCGGCGAGCTCGGCCACATCTGCGTCGAACCCGACGGCGTCAAGTGCGGATGCGGCAGCAACGGGTGTGTAGAGCAATACGCATCGGCAACGGCGATCGTCCGTGTCGCAAAAGAGAGTGGCGAATTTGGCGATCCGGACGGCATCACCGCAGAGGATTTATATGATCGTGCGGTCCGGGGCGATGCCGCTGCCAAGCGAATTTTCGCTTCCGCTGGGCGATATTTGGGCATCGCACTCGGCGGCCTGGTGAATGCCTTGAACCCGGACGCGATCGTCGTCGGCGGGGGCGTCGCCAATTCGTGGCATGTGATCGGGCCGGCCATCGAACGTGAACTTAAATATAGGGCGTTTCAAAGGCCGTTCGAACGTGTTAAACTTCTGCGGTCCGCTCTCGGCGACGATGCCGGCCTGATCGGGGCCGCCCGTGTGGCGGCGATCGGCAGCAAGGCACCCACCGCCGGATAAACTAAAAACGCGAAAGCATGTTCAATTATTATGGATGTTTACCATAAAGTTTTGACCAAACTATACGAGATCACCGGCGGAAAGGACTCCACGGATGTCGACCTCGCCGAGCTGCTGAAAAAGGAAGGCTTTTTTCCTAGCATCGACAATATTCGCGAATATCTGTTATCCGAGAGCTGGATAGCCGCGACCAGCCGTACGAACGTTATCCGCATCACCCACTGGGGCGTGGCCGAGGCCAAAAAGAGCCTCTCGAACAGCCCCGACACGGCCAGGGAACTCGAGAAAGAATCCAAACGCCTCGCCTCGGCCGCACGAGAGTTTCTGGTGATGGCGGAAGAGTTCGCCTCCGCACCCTCGGACAAGAAGTTCAAACCGATGAACGAGCAGCTCGCCGGCCTAACAACTTCTATGCAGCGAATAAAGAGCAATTTATAACTTAATAGCTTGCATAAAATACGGCGTAGTTGTTAAACTAAGAGTTTGCTACGATGCGTGATGCGTGTCCAGTGGGTCCTGTGCCCACTGTTTTATTTTTGGGACGTTAAATTCAGGATGGAAAGGGAGCAGATCGAGTCCCGTTTGCGGGAGATCGCCAAGGGGGCGGCGGAGGCAAAAGGCCTCGAATTCGTCCACAGCGAGATCGCCGGAACCAAGCGAAACGCTGTCGTCAGGGTCTTTGTCGATAAGCCCGGCGGCGTAACGCTCGACGACTGCAGCGAAGTTTCGAGAGATATCGAGGGAGTTCTCGATCTCGAGGACATCATTCCTTCTTCTTACGTTCTGGAAGTTTCGTCACCGGGCCTCGAACGTGAGCTTTACAGTATTGAAGACTTCGTAAAGTTCACCGGCGAAAAAGCGCGAATGAAAACTCGCGAGCCGATCGACGGGCGAAAAGCATTTAAGGGCGTAATTGCCGGTGTGGACGGCGAAAGCATCACCTTCGAAGACAGGGCGGTCGGGAGTGTTACGGTCCCGTATTCGAACGTGGCAAAGGCAAATTTAGTATTCGATCTTTCAGAGGAGCTTAAGCGTAAATGAACTGCATCGCAGTTCGCGGGTTAGATCAATGAGTAACTTAATATCATCTATCGGACAGAGCATTGAGGCTCTATGCAATGAGCAGGGACTCGACCGCGATATGGTGATCGAGGCTATGAAAGAGGCCGTCAAGGCCGCTGCCCGAAAGCAGTTCAAAGCGCACGATAAGACCGGCGAGAGCATCGAGGTCGATTGGAACCAGGAAGAGGGGATGATCGAGATCTCGGTCCACAAGACCGTTGTCGAAGAGGTCGAGAACCCCTCCGCCGAACTTTCGCTCACCGAGGCTCAGGAGCTTGCCGGTGACGAGGTCGAGATCGGCGACATGCTGCTGATCCCGCTGCCGGCCGAAGAAATGGGCCGCATCGCCGCCCAGACGGCTAAGCAGATCCTCGTGCAAAAGGTCCGCGAGGCGATACGCGAAAAAGTTTACGACGAATATATCGACCGCAAGGGCGAGCTGATCAACGGCACCGTCAAGCGGTTCGAGCGCGGTGACATCATCGTCGATCTCGGAGGCAATCTGGAGGCGATCCTGCCCCGGAAGGAGCAGGCCCGCGGCGAGATCTGGAACCAGGGCGAGCGTATCCGCGTTGTCATTGTCGAGGTTTCGAAAGAGCAAAAGGGCCAGCAGATCATCGTATCGCGTGCCTCGGCAGAGCTGATCAAACGCCTCTTTGAAATGGAAGTGCCTGAGATCTATGACGAGACAGTCGTCATCAAATCGGCCGTCCGCGAACCGGGCGACCGGGCAAAGATCGCGGTCACCTCGAACGAAAAGGATGTCGACCCCGTCGGGGCCTGCGTCGGTATGAAGGGCTCCCGCGTACAGTCGATCATCAAGGAACTCCGCGGCGAGAAGATCGACATCATCGAGTGGTCTGACGAGCCCAGCGTCTTTGCGGCCAACGCTCTGTCGCCGGCAAAGGTTTCGCAGGTGCGGATCACCGATATCGAAAAACGGCAGATGGACGTGATCGTCACCGAAGATCAGTTGAGCCTCGCGATCGGCAAACGCGGTCAGAACGTCCGCCTCGCCACGCGACTGGTCGGCTGGGACATCAACATCGTCAGCGAGGATGTCCTTAAGAAGGAGATCACACAGCAGATGGGCCAGATGATGGCATCCGGCGAGGCCGTGCCGATCACCGCCATCCAGGGTGTGACCGCCAATCAGGCCGAGATCCTCGGCGAACGCGGCGTGACCGATGTCGAAGGATTAGCGGCGATGTCGCTCGACGACCTCGTCGAAACGCTCGACCTCAGCCTCGACGAAGGCCAGGCGATACTGGATGCGGCCGGTGCGATAGTAAGTGCGAAGAACGCTCAGGTGGCCGGCGAATTGGCGGATGAGGGATCGGCCGAATCCGAGGCCGTTACCGAAATGGCCGAAGAGCCTGCCGTGTCGGAAGAGCCTTCTCAAACCACAGACGCTGCGGAAACTGACGCCGCAGATGCTGAGATAGATGCTGCACCCGACAGCCAGCTCGACGGCGAGACGCTCCCCGAAACCGAACTGATCGAGGCAGAGGCACAAGCTCCGGACCTCGAACCGGAAGGTGAGGTTGCGGTCCCCGACGCTCCGGAAGCGGCCGAGCCCGAGACTGAAGTCGAAACGGAAGCCGAGCCGGAAGCAGCCGAGGAAGTTGCCGATGAAGCCGGTGATGACGTCGACGAAGAAGAGCGAGCATGATCCCCGCCGCCGGCCGAGTCTGCGGATGGGAACGGGCAAGCGGCCCGGAACGAAAGAGTGAAACGAATTTATGGCTGCTGGTAAGAAAATACGGATCTACGATCTCGCACGTGAAGTCAAACAGGACACAAAACGTGTAATGGAAGACCTGCGCCGCGAGGGAGCGGATGTCAGCGTGCCGTCCAACTCCGTCACGGCGGAGCTGGCGGACAAGGTGCGAGCCAAGTATTTTCCGAAGGCGGATCCTGCACCCAAGCGGGCCATCAAGGTGATCAAGGCCGTCAAGAAAAAGGCTGCGCCCAAGGCCGCCCCGCCTGAGGAAGAGATCGCCGAGGAGCCGGTCGAAACACCGATAGAAGCTCCCGAAGAATTGCCCGTCGAGGCTGCTGCCGAAGAGCCTGTTAAAGAGCCGGCCAAGGCAAAACCCGCGGCCGCCGTCCGCAAGGTCCTTAAGAAAAAGGCCCCGGTCGTGGTCGAGGAAGAACCGGAAGCGGAAGCTCCGGTTGAGGCCGAGGCAGCCGAACCCGTTGAGGCAGAGGCTCCGGCCGAACAGGTTGACGAGGCACCGGCCAAACCCGCTGAAGAAGAAGAGAAGCCGGCCGAAAAGCCCTCCGGCACCCAGATCAAAAAGCTTACGCTCACTAGCGCCGCATTGAAGAAGGGCGTTAAGCCCGGCGAGCGCCTGGTCAGCGACCAGCCGACCAAGACCGGCAAATTGAGCGATGAGGCACGCGGCAGAGATGCTCGCGGCCGCCGCACCGAGTTCCGCGGAACGCCCGGCGAAACGGCGACTCCGCAAATGAATTACACGCCTCCGGCGGATAACCGCCGCCGTCCCGGCCGTTCGGGCGGCCGTCGCGGCAAGCCCGGCGATAGGGGGCGCTTCGCCGAACGCGAACAAGATCTCCCGCGTCAGCGCACCATCGAAGAGCGTGTGCTTGCACAGGTCGGCCATACAGAAGGCGCCGACGTCAAACACGTTCGTCTTGTTGAGGGAGCGACCGTCCGCGAATTTTCTGAGGCTCTGGGAATCGCTCCCCGTGACATCGTTCAGCTGCTCGTCAAACGCGGCGTTTTTGCCACGCTTAACCAGCCGATGGGCGACAAGATGGCGACCGATCTCGGTCTCGATCTCGGCTACAACATCAGCTTCGTACCGTTCGAGGAAATGGTCATCGAGCAGGAATTCGAAGAGCTTATCGCCTCCGATTCCGACGATGTCGAAGAGGCCCGTGCCCCCGTCATAACCGTGATGGGCCACGTCGACCACGGTAAGACTTCGCTTCTTGACGCGATCCGTTCTGAGAACGTCGCCGAGGGTGAAGCGGGCGGCATCACGCAGCACATCGGTGCTTACAGCGTTTATGTTCCCGATCCGGAAACTCCCGATAATACGAGGCGCGTGGTGTTCCTCGATACCCCGGGCCACGAAGCGTTTACGATGATGCGTGCACGCGGTGCCAAGGCGACGGATATCGTCATCCTTGTGGTTGCCGCGGACGACGGCGTCATGCCGCAGACCATCGAGGCCGTTGAGCACTCTAAGGCTGCCAAGGTCCCGATGATCGTTGCGATCAACAAAATAGATAAACCCGATGCCAACCCCGACCGTGTGAAGCAGGGGCTTGCCGGCCTCGGCGTTCAGCCGGTCGATTGGGGCGGCGATGTTGAAATGGTTCCCGTTTCGGCAAAGAATCGTCAGGGGCTCGACACGCTGCTCGAAACGGTCTTGCTGCAGGCGGACATTCTCGACCTTAAGGCGAGCCCGACTCGGCGTGCTTCCGGTGTCGTGCTCGAGGCCAAGCTCGACAAGGGCCGCGGCGCCGTTGCCACTGCTCTGGTGCAGCAGGGAACGCTTCGCGTCGGCGACCCGTTCATCGTCGGCCAGTATTACGGAAAGGTCCGTGCGATGTTCTCTGACCGAGGCGAGACCGTGGATGAGGCACCGCCGGCAACCCCGGTCGAGGTCCTCGGCCTTCAGGGCGTTCCCCAGGCGGGCGACACGTTCCAGGTCGTTTCGGATATCGACCGTGCTCAGACCATCGCAAATCAGCGTCAGATGCATGCCCGTCAGGCGGCAATGCTCAAGACGACGAAACGCGGTATCGAATCGCTCGGCCAGGCAGAGGTCAAGGAACTCCTCATCATCCTCAAGGCGGACGTACAGGGTTCCGTCGAGGTACTTCGCGGTACGCTTGAAAAACTTTCGACTGAAAAGGTCATGGTCCGTGTCATCCGCGCCGGCGTCGGTGCCATCGCGGAATCCGACGTCCTGCTCGCATCGGCCACTCAGGCCGACGACGCCTCGACGGCGGTGGTGATCATCGGATTCAACGTGCGGCCCGAGGCCCGCGCCGCCGAGGTCGCTAAGCAGGAAGACGTCGACATCCGGCTCCACTCGATCATTTACAAGGTCGAGGAAGAGATAAAGGCTGCCATGATCGGCATGCTCGACGCCATTGAGAAAGAGGTCATCCTCGGCAAGGCTGAGGTTCAAGAGACCTTCAAGGTATCCCGCATCGGCACCATCGCCGGTTGCCGCGTTACGGACGGCGTCATTCGCCGGCAGGCGAAGGCCCGCCTCATCCGCGACGGGGTCGTCACTTGGGAGGGCGACATCGCCTCGCTCAAGCGGTTCAAGGAAGATACCAACGAGGTCAAGCAGGGCTATGAATGCGGTATCAGCCTGGTGAATTTCAACGATATCAAGGTCGGTGATGAGATCGAGGCATTCGCCATCGAACGCATCGCGGCGACCGAACTCTAGAGTAAGGGAAGGATTTATGCGTCGCCCGGAACGCCTGGCGGAATCATTGAAAGAGGAGATCGCCGAGGTCGTCGGTTTCGAACTCGAGGATCCGAGGCTTGAGGCCGTGACCGTAACGGACGTTGAGGTCTCACCCGATCTGCGGGACGCCAAGGTCTATGTCCTGATCGACGGCGAAAAGGCCGAGGTCGATGAGGCTCTGAAAGCGCTCAAAAATGCTACGAGCTTCGTCCGCCAGCAGGTTGCTATCGGACTCGACCTCCGCCACGTGCCCCATCTGCATTTCGCGCGGGACACGGCCGAAGAGAACGCGGCCCGAATCGGAACGCTCTTAAATGACCTGGCCGCACGCGGAGAGCTTCCAACCGAAGACGGATCCTAAAGCCACGTATTTATTTGTTGTAACTGTGTTAAGTCAAGTAGTTGAGTTAATTGAAAATAAGAAGAACTTCGGCATCACGACGCATGTTAAGCCGGACGGCGACGGCGTCGGATCTTCGCTCGGGCTCTGCTGGATTCTCCGCTCGCTGGGGAAATCGGCGGAGGTCATCGTTCGCGGAGAGATCCCGCCTTCTTATCGCAGCCTTCCGGGTGCCGAGGAGATACGCGATGTCGAACGGATCGACAAGGATTATGACGCCGTCTTCGTCATCGAATGTTCCGATCTATCCCGCCCCGGCATACAGGGCCTCGAAAATGCTCTCACCGTCAACATCGACCACCACGCGACCAGCGAACACTTCGGAACCATCAATTGGATAGACGCCACCGCCTCTGCGGTCGGTGAGATGATCTATAACCTTTGCAAGGCCATCGGCGGCAAGGTCACCCGCGAGGTCGCCGAGTGCGTTTATATGGCGCTCGTGACCGACACCGGCTCATTTCACTTTCCCAATACCACTGAGCGCACCCTAAAGGTCGCTTCTGAACTCGTCAAAGCCGGCGTCCGCCCTGCGTCGATATCTGAGGCTGTTTACAACAATTATCCTTGGTCCCGCATCGAGCTCATGCGTCAGGTGCTGAACACCGTCCAACGCGACGATTCCGGCCGCGTGGCGTGGATGCGGCAGACGCTGGCTATGCGTGCCGATGCCGGCGCGATCGACGGCGACAACAACGGTTTCGTTAACATCCCGCTTGCCGCCCGCGACGTTCAGGCGGTCGTCTATATGCGTGAGGTCGAACCGGGTAAGTACCGCGTAAGCCTCCGCTCCAAAGGGAACATTAATGTCGCCCG